>SXXL01000080.1 GCA_005789565.1 Bacteroidota bacterium
AACCAGCGCGGTAGCGATGATGGTGAGTGACCCGCCGTTTTCTATTTTTCTTGCCGCTCCAAAGAATTGTTTGGGTTTTTGCATGGCGTTTGCTTCCACACCACCGGAGAGAACTTTACCGGAGGCGGGGGCAACCGTATTGTGTGCACGGGCCAAACGCGTGATCGAGTCAAGCAAGATCACCACATCGTGTCCGCATTCCACCAGTCGTTTTTCTTTTTTCAAGGCCAAGGTGGAAACCTTTACGTGTTTTTCGGCGGGTTCATCGAAGGTGGAGGCAATGACTTCGGCCCGCACACTGCGCTCCATATCGGTCACCTCTTCGGGACGCTCATCTACCAACACTACCATCAAATAACATTCGGGGTGATTGGCGGCGATGGCGTTGGCCACGGCTTTCAACAGCATGGTCTTACCCGTTTTGGGTTGTGCCACGATGAGTCCTCGTTGTCCCTTACCGATCGGCGTGAACAGGTCCATGATCCGCGTCGAATAATCGCTCGGCGTTGTGAACAGATTCAGTTTTTCGAAGGGGAAAAGCGGCGTGAGGTAATCGAACGGTACGCGGTCGCGTACTTCTTCCGGGCGCTTGCCATTGATCATTTCTGTTTTGACCAGCGCAAAATATTTTTCGCCTTCCCGTGGGGGGCGGACCATCCCCACCAGTGTGTCGCCGGTTTTGATGGCAAGTTGTTTGATCTGTTGCGGGGCTACATATACGTCATCGGGCGAAGAGAGATAGTTATAATCGGAAGAACGAAGGAATCCGTAACCGTCGGGCATCAGTTCCAATACGCCTTCCGCTTGGATGAGTCCGTCGAACTCCACATTGAAATTCGGGTTCTCGCGGCGGGGCTGAAAGGAGGGCCGATATCCACCTTGGGGCGGAGCGTTTTCTTGTTGCTGCACCTGTTCCTCCGTTTCCTGCAAGATCGCCGAGGCCAATTTCATTTGCGCATCGGGTACGGCAGCGGGTGCCGGAGCGGGAACTTCGGGTTGTGTTTCTTCGGGAGCTACAGCGGCTTTACGAGGTCTTCCGCGTTTTGCAGGTGCTTTTTCGTCTTTGTTACCAGCCATTTTTTCTTTTTTAGGATTCTTGAAGTGTCAGCCGACACGGAATAGAGAGAAAAGGTTAATAGAGAAGGATAAAATTTGTGGGGGATTGTGCGAATCGAAAAGGCGTGAACGGGTCGTTCAGCGGAGATATCTTATATAAGAGGGGATTCAATAATGTTCCGAAACCCGACTTGTGAATTGAAAAGATTGGTGAGGGGAGGAAAGCCGGATAATTGGATTGCTTTCTGGGAACAAATATAAGGCGGGCCGCTCAAGATAAAAAAAGTCCCGCGAAAGCGGGACCCACAAAAATCCTAACTAAATGATTATCATTGGTTTGGGAGCATAAAACATCATTTGGTCGTAAAGATCTTCAGAACGCCGTCATTCTCGCTGCTAACAACCAAAAGACTCCGACCCAGGTTATTGTCTTTAGCGTCAATAAAAAGGAGGCCTTCCGGAGCATCTCCGCAGGCCAGTAATTTAAGGTAGCGTGGTTGCCGGGGGTTGCTCACATCATAAACGGCCACGGCATCCGACCTTTCCAGTCCCACAAAAAGAGTTTTCTTTCCGCCCACTGTTCCGAGCACCACTCCTTCCGGCTCGGATCCCTTATCGTCGCTTCTTGCATCATCATAGGTAAACCAGAGGCTACATATTTTATCCAATTCATTTTTACTGTCAAAAACCAGTCCTCCGGTTTTACCGCTCCACACACTGAACGATCTGGAATTGAGGGTATACAGAGAGTCGTAATCACCGTCAAAATCGGTGTCGCCCGCGGTGCGGATAACGTTCAATCGGCCGAGTTGAGCATCGGTTCTCAATTGAGCGGCGTTCGGGAATCGTGTCGGATCTAAGGTTAGTGCGCTGACACGTCTCATCTCATTGAAGGCTGCATATTCTCTGGCATCTCCTTCGTTGGCGGTGAACAGAAAGGTCTCTCCGTCATAGTCCATGCTGGTGATGCCATCGGGCATGAAGTATCCACGTACGGGCCAGTTGGCGAAGGCGATGCGGCCGTCCCGATCACTGAAGTCGGCTTCGTAACCGGGTTTGCTGAAATCAACCGACCCCAAGGGGAAAATAGATTCGATGGTTTTTGATTCAATGTTGATGCGGGCGATGGCATTATTCTCTTGCAGGGTTACGAAGGCCGTTTTTGAATCTTCGCTGATGGTAATATACTCCGGCTCGATGTCCTTTTCAAAGTTTCCGTTCGGCCCCGATATGCGCATACCCCGGGCAACCAATGCGTTTCGCTGAACTGAAAAAGATTTAAAACCAAGGGTGGTAACGGTGAAGCCATTTCGAACATCGATGATTGAAACGGTTCCTTCCGGGTCGATCTGATAGTCGTTCGAGGGCTCACCCTCGTCCGCCGTCAGGATCCAGTTTCCATTGGGAGAGAAGGTTACCATATCCGGCAGGGCGCCCACCGTAACGGATTTGATCTCCACCAGTTCCCGGGTGTCGAAGATCACCACCTTGCCGGGATCCTGTTTGACGGCGGCTTCGATTGCAACGGCCAATCGACCGTTCGAAACATCCAGGCTATTGGCAAAACCTCCGTAAGCGGCCATGGGGATGGAGCGAAGCAGTTTAGGATTCGTGGGGTCGCTCAGATCGATGACATCAATTTTATTGACCGTTCCATTGTTTACGGCAAACAATCGTCGGGTGATCGGGTCATACGCTGCGATCTCGGCGGCGCCAACATCTCCAATATCGATGCTGCCGACCTCCACGAAGCTATCCGCCTGCTCCCGGAGAGAGGGCGACAGATCAGATTTATTACATCCGATCAATAAGGTCAATGCCACTAAACCGATACCGATCAAATTTTTCATCGCAACAATTTTGGCAAAAGTCCCCATGCCGTTTTACCAAAACGTGAAGGGATGGTTACCAAAATGTTACCGACGCCCCGGGGCCTATCCATAACAAGCTCTCCTTCAGTATCTTTGTCTCCGTTATGTTCAACCATCGCATCAAAGTCAGTGATCTTTTGAAACAGGAGCCGACCGGGCAGTCCGTTACCGTTATGGGCTGGGTACGCACCTTTCGAAACAATCAGTTCATAGCCCTGAACGACGGAAGCACCAATACCAATATTCAGGTGGTGGTTGAGCTGGGAAAGCTTGAGGAGTCCCTTTTGAAACGGATTACCACCTCGGCTTCGCTTAAGGTGACCGGTATCGTTGAGCCTTCTTTGGGGAAGGGACAAAAAATGGATCTGAAAGCTGAAACGATCGAGATCCTCGGCGACAGCGATGCGGAAAAATATCCACTCCAACCCAAGAAACACAGCCTCGAGTTTCTGCGCGAAAAAGCACACTTGCGGTTTCGGACCAACACGTTCGGTGCCGTCTTTCGCGTACGTCACGCCCTCGCGTTTGCGGTGCATAAGTTCTTCAACGAAAAAGGATTCGTGTACCTGCACACGCCCATCATTACCGCCAGCGATGCGGAAGGGGCGGGCGAGATGTTTCGGGTAACCACGCTGCCAATGGATGGAAGTGCACCGAGAAACGAAGATGGAACGATCAATTATAAAGAGGATTTTTTTGGACGGTCCACGAACCTGACCGTCAGTGGACAGCTCGAAGGCGAACTGGGGGCCACGGCTTTCGGGGAGATCTATACATTCGGCCCTACTTTCCGCGCCGAGAACAGCAACACCGCTCGTCACCTTGCCGAGTTCTGGATGATCGAACCCGAGATGGCCTTTTATGATCTGGAGGACAACATGAACCTCGCAGAAGAATTCATCCAGTATATCATTCGCTACGCGATGGAAAACAATCGGGAAGACCTGGAGTTCCTGGCTACGAGACTAGCGGAGGAAGAGAAACAATTGCCGCAGGGCAAACGCAGCGAACTGGGCCTGATCGAAAAGCTGGAGTTCATTTTGAATAATCAATTCGAGCGACTCTCCTACACCGAAGCCATCGATATCCTGCGCGAGAGCAACTATAACAAGAAAAAGAAATTCCAATACGAGATCACGGGCTGGGGCATGGACCTTCAAAGCGAACACGAACGCTATCTGGTCGAAAAGCACTTCAAGAAGCCGGTGATCCTGTTCAACTATCCCGCCGCCATCAAAGCGTTTTACATGCGGCAGAACGACGATGGCAAAACCGTTGCGGCCATGGACATTCTGGCTCCCGGTATCGGAGAGATCGTGGGTGGCTCACAACGTGAAGAGCGGCTCGACCGACTCACCGCCCGCATGAAAGAGATGCACATTCCCGAAGAAGAATTGTGGTGGTATCTCGATACACGTCGGTTCGGAACCGTTCCGCACGCCGGATTCGGATTGGGATTTGAACGCATGGTACAGTTCGTCACCGGCATGTCCAATATTCGTGACGTGATCGCCGTCCCGCGTACACCGGGTTCGGCCGAGTTTTAATTAGGCTACTTCTCTGAGCGGAGGCGTTTCCAGATCCTCTTCCTGCAATCGCATACGATACAGGATATCCTTCAAGGCCGATAAACGCTGTACGGTATAAGGAATAGTGTCCATCCCGCTCACGAATCGCTGGATGTAACTATAAATACCGATCAAACTGCCCGCTTCCATTTCAGCGCCCATGGATTTATTGGTGATCAGCAAGGATAAGCCGATCACGACCATCACCAAAATTTCCATCACGCCGAAATTCCATGCCTCCTGGTCGCTGATCCGCACCTGCCACTTCCGAAGGTTGTCGTAGTGCTGGCGAATCAAGTGTCCGTTCCCGCTGGTGATCACATCTACCTGCTTTTCCAATTCATCGTTCTTCATGCGATTGAGTTTTCGCATGCGACGACCATATTGATAGCTGATGATCGAAACGGGTAGCAGGATGCTTAAGCAAACCAACACCACCGACGTATCATAGAAAAACAATAAGATCAACGAACCGAAAATATTATAGACCGCTTCCATCACATAAACCATATCGAATTCTAAAAAATCGACCAACTCGCGGGCGAGGGTAGAGTGGGCGCTGAGCTTGGATATTTCGCCTTGTTGATAGCGACGGGCCAAAAACCGGGTGACCATCGACGTGTAAATCGCGGAGTAAGTGCGGGTATCCAGGCGGTGCCGAAGAGTTCCGATCGTTAACCAGACCAGGTGTACGACACAAAGCCAGATCAATCCCGCATAGGATCCTTTGATCAGGTCGTTGACGGCGATGCCCAGAAACAACGGGCGAAGCAGGTTTCCGGCCGTTTCCAGCAGAAACAAAAAGTAGGTGAATCCCAGCCGGTTTCGGTGCTGCAGGATCAGTTGGCTCAAGGCGGCAAGGCGTGACATATTATATATGTTGCAGGCAAAGGGGTTAGTCCCGGATGCCCGAGGTGAACGGAAAGGTCAGACGGTAGAACGCAATGGGGTAGCGGAGTTGAGACTCGGGAGGGAGCCTCGTGTTTAACCGCGGAGGGTTTGTTCCCGCAAATTTAACGTATTGGCCTCGGGGCCACGGATTAACTTTTTGCAACTAGTGGAACCACACTGACAATCAAAGGGTTCCATATTGTGGTCGAGGAAGTGCGCATAATCGAGCGTGAGCTCTTCCCCGGCGGGGATGTCGCGCAGCGCCCGAACATCCAGTCCGTCGAAGGCCGTATTCGCCTCACAGGAATGATTTTGCGGCGCCCATTCCGAAGGTTCCTCATCCCATAAAATGAACACCTCTTCGCTGATGGGGTAAGCGTATCGGCGAAAATTCAATTTCTCTTCCTCATTCCAATATTTTTCGACGTGCCGCTTCGTGATGATTCGTTGGGCACGACCTTCTCCTTTGAATATCACTTCTCCTTTTAAGATATTTCGTTTGGCATAGATCCCATAACCGGCGATGGAATTGCCACGCATCTCATAGCATTTCTTTTTGCGTTGATGACGGGCGATACCCTCTTCGATCATATGTTTCAAAAAGCCGGCTTGGCCAATCCCATCAAACTTTAAAATGAAATCCGCCGAACCCTCATATCCATCCTGATAAAAAACCGAACAGGTAAAATTGATCTCCAGAAAAAAGATCTTTCCGGTAGCGTCTACCCGAAAATCCAACCGAGCGTATCCCACCCCCTGAAATCCCAAAAAGATCTTTTCCGCGGCGTCTTTCAACTTCATCTCCAGCACCGGATCGTTGCAAGGGATGTTGGCATCCGGATGCAACTCGGAGGTTTTGAGGGCATAGGTCTTGAACGATCTTCCTGCCGGGAAAATATATTCGACCGGTTTGAAGGCGGTACAGGTTTTTCCATCGGCGTTGGCCGCCACCAATACGGTGAACTCTCGACCATCGATGTATTCTTCGGCCAATAACGGACCATACTCGTCCAGGATCTCGTTCACTTTTTTCGACAACGCGGCCGCGTCTGCAACCTTTGAATGCTCATCGATCCCCAAGCTGTCGCCAGCCTTTGCGGGTTTGACAAAAAGCGGAAAGTTCAACAACTGCGCAGCCGCCTGAACATCCTCCGATTTTTCAATGCGCACATAGCCGGGCGTATCAACGCCCACGCAATAGGCGACGTATTTCATCAATTCCTTGGTGGGGTCGTAGAGTTTGGCGGTTGGACCGGTGAAGGGAAGATCCAATAATTCCAACGTGTGAATCACATCGATGCTCGGAACCTCCCACTCGAGATAACCTTCACACAAATTGACAAACACATCGAATTTTTGTTTGCCGAGATCGCGCAGTTGTTTGTAGGTGGTGAGTTTATTAAGCGCGACATGGTGTACTTCGTTGCCGGGGAGAAAACGCGACAGGTCGCGTGCGGGGTCGTAATTCTGGTAATCGACCCCGGAGGTGGAATAGTCCGGTTGAAGCACACAAACCTTCATGATTTCGAAAATAGTATAAAGCCCTTGTTATTTGACAAACTGGGGGCTCTTTGGATCGATTCTTTTGACCGTGCGTTTTTTAGGGGTTGATTTTTCCTTACGGCGAAGGGCATCGAGTAAGATGGCCTCGATCGCTTTTGTAAAGGAAACCTTGGATTTTTTTAGGATGGCTCCAATGGAGGTGTAGTTCTCGTCTTCACTGAGTCCGCATTGGGCATTAGCCTCCAACATATAGAGCTTACCGGTTTTCGCATCCTGACGGATGTCGATCCGGGTATACCCCTTTCCGCCGCAAGCTTTATACGCTTGTAGGCTAAGTTCCTTGATGGCGGGGATCAGTTTTTTCGGG
This sequence comes from Bacteroidota bacterium, assembly GCA_005789565.1. Classification (GTDB taxonomy): domain Bacteria; phylum Bacteroidota; class Bacteroidia; order Chitinophagales; family Chitinophagaceae; genus JJ008. The sequence continues at coordinate 7,257 of SXXL01000080.1, forward strand.
GCTGAGGTGTATTCGTAGAAGTTACCTTGCTCGGGCATGGGCGATTCTTCTTCATAGATCTCCCAGAGACGATCGAAGGAGAGGAACTTCTCCGTTTCCGGCAGCGATTCATGAAATACCCGCTGCACCGGTTCATATACGCGACAGTGCTCGGGATCGTCGGCCGAGCCGGTTATAAACGTAGTGAACTCGGGTCCGGCTATGAACTGCTCGACGAACAATCCATCCGCCAATAAATTCCATCCCCGGTATCCGCTTCGGATCTCTTCCACCCGGGCGATCAGCTCTTCTTCCGTCTGTACGACATTCTTTACGCTAACACCCATGCTTCCACCGGAAACGGCGGGTTTGATGATCATGGGTAGTCCTACCCGCTTGCCCAACCCCTTCAAGGTTCCTTTTTTTTCGGTAATCACACGCCAGTTGGCGGTGGCAACCCCCTGTTTGTCAAAAGCTTTTTTCATGGGGATCTTCGAGGTCGTGATCCGATAAAAATGCTCATCCGATCCGGTGTAGATCAGACCCAGTCGGTCCATTTCGCGGATCACGGAAACACCGGGCGCCCCATTTATTTCGTCGCCGTCACAAAGATTCAGCACGATCGAAGGGGTAGGGTCGGCTGCGATCTTGCCCAGCACCTCCCGAAAAGTTTGGAGGGTGACGGGCTGCCAGGTCCACGCCAACCCCAATTCCGCAAACACCTTGGTGTACTCCTGAATGGATTGGGTGAAGTCGTAGTAGCACGACAGGTTGGGGTCGTCCGACTCCAACTGCGGGGCCAGTACCCAAATGTGGAAAGTTTGAACAGTTTGAATAGTTTAAAGAGTTTGAGGTTAGTCCAGTTTGCTTTTTATATAGGGACTTAGTGGGTAGTTGGCGAGTTGGGTTTTTGAGAGTGCGTGGGCACCGGAGACGATGCCGATACATTTTTCAGATCCGCAGTGACAGGCAAAGGGCCGATCCATTTTCCATTCGGTGGACGGATAGAAGAAATGAATCTCCTCACCCTCTTGGATGGACTTCAGGGCCACCAGGGTGTAATTGTTGAGGTCGAGGTGTACGTTCGGATCGCAATGATGATTCATGTACTGCAGAAACTCCGGTTCGAATTCAAAATGCGTTTTCTCATCGATCTGAACGGTGAGATAGGTGGGCGTGTCACGCAGCGACTTTACCTTGAATACAAATAGCTCTTCTCCCGCCTCGAAGGGTTGATTGGCGAATAATGCCTTAAAGCCGCTAACGGGATTTAAGCGAACCTCAAACAGGTCTGTTCCCGTGGTAATGGTTTGATAGGTGGAGCTTATCATACAGGGTTAGTGGATGTAAAGTATTTAATAATGTTTATTTAACATCCCAATTAATTAAGAACTTATCCATACTAATGAGTGGTCGGATTGCCCATCCAGGACCATACATATTTTATCGGTTGCCTATTGTTGATGTGAATACTTTTGTTGCCTATTTACATGCTCCTTCTACGAATCATCCACTGCTGCCTGCTCGGTTTTGCTTCTCTGAAAGCAGCGGCCCAATGCACCAGTCCTATTACCACTTTTCCCTATCGGGAGGGATTTGAATCGATCAACGGGTCCTGGATATCCGGCGGAGCCGGAAACAATTGGGCCTGGGGTAGCCCCAACAAGGCCGTGATCCGATCGGCGGGAGAAGGAACCAGGTGTTGGGTTACGGGCGGATTATCCGGCACGGGCTATGCCGCCGCCGAAGCCTCTTGGCTGCAATCGCCCTGCTTCGACCTCTCTTCAGTATCCTTTCCCTATGTTGAATTTCTGATCTTCTGGGATACGGAACAACAGTTCGATGGCGCATCCCTACAGTATTCGTTGGATCAGGGTGCGAGTTGGACAACCGCCGGGTCAGCCAGCGGTGCAAAGAATTGCCTGAATGAAAATTGGTACAATCAGTCACCAGTAACCTACTTATCCAACCTGACTACTCAGCGCGACGGATGGTCGGGCACCACTCAGCCTACCTCCGGTAGTTGCCGCGGGGGTAATGGCAGTGGCGGTTGGGTGCGGGCCAAACAAACCTTGCCGGCGCTGGCCGGTCAATCCCGCGTGATCTTTCGATTCATATTCGGGGCGGGCACCATCTGCAACAACTTCGATGGACTTGCCGTTGATGATTTTTTGATCGGCGAGGCGCCTCCCAACCAAGCCGAATTTGATTGGAGGTGCGTGTCTGCGGATACGGTTGACTTTATCGACCGCTCGCAGCGCTGTCCCCAACAGTTCAACTGGGATTTTGGCGATCCGACATCCGGTGCCAATAACACCAGTACACTTCAAAATCCCCGACATGTATTCATGGCTCCGGGAACGTATACGGTCCGGTTGATCGCCGGCGGACCGAACAACGCATCCTCCACCATCACAAAGAATATCACCATTCTTCGAGTAGATGCCCGCCAAAAAAAGCCCTCGGATTGCGTGACCGACCTAGGGGGGCAAGCCGAAGCCTTGGTGCTGGGTTCGAACGGACCGATCCAATACACCTGGAATACCATCCCACCACAGCGAACGGCGATTGCGAACAACTTGTCGAGTGGCCTTTATCAAGTTCAGGTGCTGGGCAGTGATGCTTGTCCCGCGACCGACACCGTACTCATCGTAGCCGATAATAACTGCGGCGACATTCGCTTTCCCTCAGCCTTCACGCCGAATCGCGATGGAAAAAACGATGGGTTCGGGGCGTTGGGCGGACTGGGCAATATCCGCCAATACAGGCTAAGGATCTACAATCGATGGGGCCAGGTGATCTTTTCGACCACCGATCCAACCAAAAAATGGAACGGGTTGGTGAAAGGCTTGCCCGCCGATCCCGGAATCTATGTTTGGATGGCCGAGATCACGCTGCGAAATCAACCCCTTCACACAGAAAAAGGAACGGTGGTGTTGATCCGGTAACTATAATACTCCAAGTCCGCTTTCACAAGGCCTTGTATTTCGCTTATTTTTGACCGATGTCAACCCGCCCCGTCATTTGCATAGGTGCTGCCCTGGTCGATGAACTATTTCACGCCACCGAGGAAGTGCTGATCGCTACGACTTCCGATGCCATGGTGACCAAAACCGCCGGAGGCGTTGCCCGAAACATCGCCCATCAATTGGCGTTGCTGAATGTTCCCGTGCAATTGATTACCGCTGTGGGAAGCGATAGCGATGGCGACTGGATCAAACAGGTTTGTCGATCGGCCGGTGTGGGTTTGGATGCGCTCCTGACTATCGACGGACTCAACGGCAAATACACCGGCATTCTCAACCCGGACGGATCGCTGTTCACCGCCTTTCTGACCAACTCCGCCAATCACCTCATCAGCCCCGAACACCTGGAGGCGAATCGGGATCTGCTATCGACCGCTTCTTATTTATTGGCCGATGCCAATATTCGTGTTGATACGGGCGAGTGGCTGGTTCGGTTCAGCCGGGAAACAAGTATCCCCTTCATCTTGGAGCCCGTATCGGTGCCGCCTGCCCGGAAATTCAAGTCGGCCGACCTGAAAGGATTGTACTTATTGACACCGAATGAAGATGAATTACCTGTATTGTGTTCGACCGACTCCACCCTGATCCCCCATCAGATCGAAGAATTGCTCAACCGGGGCGTTCAGCAGATCTGGCTGCACAACGGGAAAAACGGCTCGGCTCTGTACTCTAAGGAAAAAGTAACCAACCTGCATGCCCCGGCCATCGAGGTAGTCGATTGTACCGGCGCAGGCGATGGGTCACTCTCCGGATTCCTGTTGGGAAAACATTTGGGATGGAGCGATCTGGATTGCATGCGATTGGCGCATAGTTTATCGGCTGAGATCTTACAGGTCAACGGTGCCATCGCCACGCATCTCGATCAGAAGACCCTATTGAGTCGAGTCAATCATTATTTCCCAACTGAATGAACGAATATTTACACATACACCCGGAGGTAGCCGAGGCATTGCGATCTGGCAAACCGGTGGTTGCCTTGGAATCAACCATCATTTCCCACGGAATGCCTTATCCAAAAAATGTGGAGACGGCATTGTCTGTCGAGCAGATCATACGCGACAACGGTGCCATACCCGCTACTATTGGAGTGATGAATGGTAAAGCGGTGGTGGGGATGGATCGGTCTCAGATCGAGGCATTTGGTCAAGCTAAGGATGTATGGAAGGTGAGTCTGCGCGACCTGCCCTATGTCGTTTCTCAACAGCTGATGGGAGCAACGACCGTGGCCGCTACGATGCGGATCGCATCGATGGCGGGCATCAAGGTTTTTGTGACGGGCGGAATTGGTGGGGTACATCGGGGCGCAGAGACAACAATGGATATTTCGGCCGATCTGACTGAAATGGCCCAAACGAATGTAGCGGTGGTATCGGCCGGCGTAAAATCGATCTTGGATATTGGTCTGACGCTGGAATACCTTGAAACATTGGGCATACCGGTAGTCACGTTTGGGTCCGATGATTTTCCCAGTTTTTATTCGAGGAGTAGTGGTCATCGTTCTCCCTTGCGGCTGGATTCAGAAAAAGCGATCGCCGAGATGCTGGCGGCGAAGTGGTCGATGGGACTAACGGGTTCGGTCCTCATCGCCAACCCGATCTCTGCCGAGGCATCTATCGATCCACAAGAAATGGAGGCATATATTCAGCAGGCGCTGGATGCGGCGAAAAAAGCCGGCATCAAAGGAAAAGAGGTAACGCCGTTCTTACTTAAATACATCGCCGAACATACGAGCGGAGAGAGTTTGGAAGCGAATATTGCGCTGATCCGGTCGAATGCGGCGCTTGGAGCGAAAATAAGTTTGAGAAGTTTGAGCGTTTGAGAAGTTTGGGAGTTAGTTGGTTAGTTGGTGGAGTGCGGATACAAATTTATCCAGTTCGGTGGTGGTGGTGTAGACGTTGGGTGTGATGCGGCAGCCATGAACGTTTGCATAATCAATGGGCACAGTGTAAACCCGATGTTCTTCATGCAATCGTTTTCCCAGCATGCCGGGGGTCATGCCTTCGATTCCGACATTGGCGATGCCGCAAGAGCGGGATGATGACAGCGGCGTATTCAGTATGATCTTGGGATTGTCTTTCACGCGGCTAGTCCAATAATCTTTCAGAAATCGCAACCGAGCTTCTTTTTTATCTGCCCCAATCATGTTGAAATAATCAATGGCATCACCAATGGCCAGGTCGGTGGCGCAAGGATGTGTGCCGGTGTGATTGAGTCGATAGATGTCCTCTTTTTTGGTTCGATCGCCCAATAAGGGCCACAGATTCGGGGCTTCGCCTTTCCGTACATAAAGAAATCCGGCCCCCAGCGGCACGCTCATCCATTTGTGTAAAGACGTACCATAGTAATCGCAATTCAGTTCACTGATCTTGTACTGGATGTGGGCGAAGGCATGTGCACCATCCACCATCACCTTCACGCCTTTGGCATGCGCCATGTCTGAGATCTTTCGGATGGGCAGGATTTGTCCGGTTATATTGATCATGTGACAAACCATCAGCAACTTGGTCTTCGGGGTAATGGCTTGCTCGTACAGTGAAACGATCTCATCGTCAGACTGAGGATGATTGGGCACCGATATCTTTTTTAAGACCACGCCGTACCGTTCGGCTACTTGATCGAACATGTCGAGCATGGCACCATAATCTTGAATGGCCATCACGGCTTCCTCTCCGGGCTGCCAGGTTTGTCCGGCAATGACCAGATCTAACGACTCGGTGGTATTACGCGTAATGATCAATTCATCCGCTCCGCATCCGGCGATAGCGGCCAGCTTGGCGGCCACTTTTTTCTTATTGTCCCACTGAACCGTACGCATATAATATGATCCCTGGTAGTTCACTTCGCGGATATGCTGGATATACCGCTCGAGCGTGGGTTGTGGGATGAAATTATAATAGCCGTTTTCCAGGTTGATATAATCTGGTTTGAGCAGATATTGCTCCCGGATCTTTTTCCAGAAATCTTCATCTGACGCCAATGATACGGCCGATCGGTCCGCGACCGACTCAAACTCCCGGGCCAGCGACTCCCACCCAACCGAAAGCCCCAATCCTACCAACGACGCCGTCCGTAAAAAACTTCTCTTATCCATAATATGTATTTATAACCCACCAACAATATACTCAAACCCCCAAACTTCTCAAACTTCTCAAACTCTCAAACCGGCGGGGAATTCCGTCCGCGATCACCGGCTGACCAACAACCAATATAAGATTGACGATCCTCATTTATACACCCCGCCCCGCCTCCCTATGTTTGTGAAACGTTGATCGAAAACGGATCGTTCAGTAAAAGAGGTCAGATATAGCTGTTTAAAGGACCGTAAACTGGCCGACTAACTCCGCAGAAAAGCGGCTATGCTGAGCAAGATGGTTTTCGGATCGAATAAACCGATACAGAATAACCGTTGTAAAAAACACTAAACTGTATCGATTGAACACAGGGCAGCCAAAAGTTGCCCTGTTTTTTTAGTACTGACCATCATCAAATTCGTAGGAACTTTCGTTCTTCTTTTCGCCCCCCCTGCATGATACGTTTGCGTAAAATAAACGTATCATGAAAACAACTACACACGAAAAGCTTTGGCTTCTGACCAGATGGTCGCTGACGATCTGGCTGCTCACCCTTTTTTCTGCCACGCGGGCCGATGCGCAAGCCTGTCAATTTCAACAAGGGCAGAACGGAGGTGTACGAGGTGCTGTGATCAGTCCGGTTGAATTCGCCCGCGGAAACGTTAACGGCTCAAAAGCCCACTATGTGGAAGGAAATTCCATTCCCTACCGAATTGAGTTTACCACCCTCACTGCGAACACGCAGTACCGGGCTCTGATCTCCTTCGATGTAAAAAAGCAAACGAAATACGCGCTGGATTACATCACAGGTTTTCAAAACCTCAAGTACAGCTCCACCGATCCCGCCGAACAGGTGAATCCGATCATCGGAACAGGACTTGAAGGAATAGGCGGAATAGTGGTCAATACATTTCCCATTCCCAATCCGACGTTTTCCACGCTCGCATCTTTTAACACAACGGCTACCAACAGTTTTACCCTTCTAAAGACGCCAGCCTATTTTAATCCAGAGGTCACCACGCCTGTATCTCCGCTTTCCGCCGCCGCGCGCGATAAGGGAAATATCGCTATATGGAACGCAACCATCAACAGCATGCAGTATGTCAACACGATCAACACTTCTTCGAGTGACGTGCACGCCACCTTCGAGGTCATTTTTACAAAAGCTAACAATGCCAATCCGGTGGTGCTTGCTTGGGGCGGACACATCGCATCCACCCAAACCTGGGGGGAGGGCAACTCCGCGCACGATATTCCGGGATCGCCTTACCACATGTTCGTGGAAACGGTTGAAACCTCAGATGGTGTGAACACGATCTGTAACGGTAATATGGATTGTCAACTTTCCTCCAACGCGGTTTCCATCTTACCGACTTGTTCGATCAGCGGTCCCACCCGCGCTTGCCCCGAAACAAACCTTCTTACATACACCGCTACCCTCGATGCCGCCACCTACGGTGCGGTTAACTATACTTGGCTCCTAACGAACGGATCACCATCTGCCGGCGCCCAACTCACCGGAACCCTGAGCGGCAGCACCACGGCGGCTACCATGAGTCGTGACGTGACGCCCCTCGCAGCCGATTTCATTCCTGGCGGAAAATTCCGCCTGCAACTGTCTGTGGAACGAGACGGAAATACGGCAGTTTGTTACCTGAATTCTTCTGAGGCACCGGGCGACTCGGTACTGATCAACGATGTTGCTACCACCGCAGCCGCTAGTCCCACCAGCTTCTCCCTCAACACCACCTCCACATCCGACCTTTCCGCTACCACACAGTTGAACGGGGTTACTGATAATGCGGCATTCACGTATGCGTGGGTGGTGACCAGCCCGGGCGGACTCAACGGCGGCACCCTCACCGGTGCTAGTACTCGTACTCCACAATTCACAGCTGTAAATCCTGGAACCTATAAATTCCGCGTAACCGCCACTCAAACCGCTGCCCCGAATTGTGTGGATATCGACTCTGTAACCGTGGTCGTATCAGCGGAACAGGCTTGTCCCACCGTTCCCCGAAACCCCGTTTGCGCCGACACCTCATCGGTCACTTATACCGCCAGCGCACCACCTGCTACGGATGTAGCTTATATCTGGCTAGTCAACAATGGCGCGGTTATCACATCCGCAAACGGACTCCAATCCGTAACGGTCGACCCGGGAACGATCTCTTTCAACCTTTCACTGGTGTTGGATTATACAAACCCCTCTATCCCGAATGATACCTGTTCCTACCCGGTAACAGTCAACCCGCTGCCTGTTGTAAACACCGGAAGCTACGGTCCTTACTGTATCGATGCTACTCCGGTAACGTTGAGCGGTACACCCAGTGGTGGTACTTGGAGTGGTCCGGGCGTAAGTGGAACCACCTTTAATGTGCAAACTGCAGGTGTGGGTACTCATCAGATCATTTACAACTACACTGATGCAAACGGGTGTTCTGCAGCTGATACTACGAACATCATCGTTAACCCGCTGCCTGTTGTAAACACCGGAAGCTATGGTCCTTATTGTATCGATGCAGCTCCGGTAACACTTAGCGGTACGCCTAGTGGTGGAACTTGGAGCGGACCGGGCGTAAGTGGCACAACGTTAAATGTGCAAACTGCAGGTGTGGGTACTCATCAGATCATTTACAACTATACTGATGCAAACGGATGTTCTGCAGCTGACACAACAAGTATTGTGGTAAATCCGCTGCCTGTTGTGAATACGGGAAGCTACGGTCCTTACTGCATCGACGCTACTCCGGTAACCCTTAGCGGTTCCCCGAGTGGTGGTACGTGGAGTGGTCCGGGTGTAAGTGGCACAACATTTAATGTCCAAACCGCCGGAGTAGGCACGCACCAGATCATCTATAATTATACGGATGTCAATGGTTGCTCGGCTGCGGATACCACGAACATCACCGTTAATCCCTTACCGATCGTAAATACGGGAACGTATGAGCCGGTTTGTGATTATGAGACTACCGTCGCCTTAAGTGGTACCCCGAGTGGCGGTACGTGGAGTGGTCCGGGTGTAACTGGCACAACCTTCAATGTTCAGACTGCGGGAATCGGTACGCATCAACTCATTTACAGCTATACGGATGCGAATGGATGTACTACTAAAGACACAACCGAGTTGGTGGTAGAGGATTGCGGGGATGATGATTTCTGCACCTATACACAGGGGTATTTTGGAAGTAAAAATGGAAAGGCCTGTGATGGCGATAGCTTATATCAGAATCCGGTTTCCTTGATTCGTTCATTGTTGTTGCCGGGTAATATCATTCTGGGAGCAGGCACTCGTACTATAACTATTACCGTTAATGATTCGGTACGGGTGAATATGGTGATGCCGGGTGGAAGCGCGCCGAGGGCGTTGACACACACCGGAAATATATCGATGTCGCAATTGGGTGCGTATAATTATCTGAATCGTCAGGGCCGGTTGAACAATGTGTTCTTATCTCAGACATTGGCGCTGTCGCTGAACCTTCGGATCAACCCCACCCTGTTGCATTTCGCGCTCGACAGTGGCTATCTGGTCACTCAAAAGCTGGCAAACTGTGGAGACACCACCACTACACTCTCCTGTGAGATGGATTCGGCAGCCATTGAATCCTGGCCAATGAACGATCAGGTAGTTGGTTATCTGGATGCGAATGGAGGTGCTACTGTAGAGAATCTGTTGAATTTAGCCAATAAGTTATTGGGACAAGTCTTGATGCCAGGCACTTCGGGTGCCGGAGGAACAACGGTTCCCTCATATTCGGCCGTCAGCGGAATGGTCAGTGCCATCAACGAAGCCTTCGATGAGTGTCGTGTGTTCCTCCTGTACAATCCGACGAAAATGGTTTGTCCGGAGTTGGGTGTTCCGCAGCTTTATGTGGATGTACCCGAGGAGCCTGTTCGGTCCGCCATTCGGGTGAATGCCTTTCCGAATCCCTACGGAATGCTGATCCAGTTTAGTCTGACCGCTACCATCGGTGGACAAGCTGAATTGAGTTTGTTCGACTTGAGCGGACGTCAACTGGCGCAGCTGTATCAGGGTAATTGGAATGCCGGCGACTGGCGCTTGATCAACTACGCGATCAAACCCGGTCAGGCCGTTCCGATGATCTATCGGTTCCGCGTTGGAAAAGAAATCGTTACCGGCAAATTGATGCCCGGCAACTGATCATACGGAGATCCAGAAAAGAGGAGGGGCTGCAAAGCCCCTTTTCTTTTTTATGAGACGGCAATTCAATCAGTCTGCCACCCATTTTTCGTCATCTTAATACTGACATCGGATCCTCCTCTTTCTGGCAGTCTGGTTCGATCGTCAGCCGATTGTTGGCGGAGGCTGGTCGGGGAGCGAGGGAAATTGGAGTTTTCGGGGTGAGGCTCAAGCTTTTATGGCTTCCGCCGGGGAATCCTTTCAATTGCAATCGGTTCTGGAAACGGACCGCTTGTTAAACAGAAATGGTTATCTGCGGGCTTCTATATTATATATCTATGACGGCCAAGTTGGTGGCAAAGACGGATTACCTGTATTTAGTCCCAACCCCAAACAACTCATGCCCGGTAAGTGGAATGCATCGGTCGGTTGGAGTCGAGACCCATCCCTTCGTTTTCAGTACGGGGTAGAATTATTATACACTTCCGCCGCCGGGACGGTCGTATTATTTCCCCGACTGGAGTGGATCTTTTCGGGGGATTGGTCAGCTTCCCTGTTTCTTCAGCTGCTTAAATCAATTGATTCCGGGGATTCGGCCTGGCTGGGGTTTTTTCGGGTCGGAAAGTCGATCGGTAAGCATTGATGAATAAGGCAAATGCGCCATACCTTATTGTGGTATAATCATACTAAAAGCATTGAATAATTTTCTCAAATAATATTATTATAATACATGCGATGGCAGATATGCCCTTGTGCGTAAAAAAAAGTCACAACACATTTGCTATATGTCTTTTAAAAGAGAAGAGGTAAGCAAAAAAATCGGAGATCGCATTCGTGAGATCCGGTTAAGCAAGGGCTTATCCATTGAGAAGGTAGCCAACGGCGCCAATATTGATTATACGCAGTTAAGTCGTATCGAATTGGGTAAGATCAATACCAGTATTTATCAGATCTATTGTATTTCGCGCTCGCTGGATGTTCCGGTATCGCAGATCTTTCACGTGTTGGACAATAATTAACAATAGTTTTTTCTTCGATCTTTTTAGATCAATCGATTATCTCTTCGGATAAAAAAAATTATTTTATTCTTAGATTTCGAAAGATCAGGTTCTCCCAACGCGTTTCACAATCAAAATCATATTTCGAGACGGCCTCGAAAAGGGCCTTCGAGCAACCCGGCACCATTCGGTCGTGCAGCTCTACGATCAATAGTTTAGTATGTGGCAACCAAGATTCATATCCGCGTTGAAAGATCTCCCGCTCGGCACCTTCAATGTCGAGTTTGACGATATCGAGTGTGGTCTCGCCGCTTTTTTTCAGGATCTCACCGATCGATAAGGCCTCCAGTGTATCCGCGCCAGCGTGATCAGTGTGCTCCACTTGATATGAATTCGCATCGGCTGATCGGTCTTTGATGCGCAAATAGCCGGGGGCGGACCATAAGCCGGCTTGGCAACAATCTACCTTGGAAAAATCGCGGGTGTTGTGTCGGAGCAGGGCATAGTTATCGGGGTCGGGTTCAACGGCCACGATGGTTGCTTGCGGGAAACGGCGCGCGAAATAAATGGCAGACATTCCGATGTTGGCTCCGCCGTCCACGATCAGCCGGGGTTCAAAGGGTATGGGGAAATCATATTCCTTGAGGACGAACACATGCTCATAGGTATCGTAGTCGGTGGTTTGCGGTCGAAGATGGAAACTCGTTCCCCACCGTGCTGCCCGGATCTCCCCAAAGGTCTTTCGCTTCGCTTTCCACCAGAAGGCGAGTCCGTCGGACAATCCAAGGGTACGGGTCATATTTTTTAGTCGTGAGTTCAACGTTCGGCGTTCAGAGTTTGGAGTCTGGAGCGAAAATAGTTCGTTATTTTGGAGATATGCATTTGGGCTTTGTATCGTATGAATATCCGCCGGACACCGGTTTTGGGGGCATTGCCACCTATGTGCAGCAAATGAGTGCGGCGATGGCGGGCTTGAACGTGGAGGTGGATGTATTTGTGGGGAGTCCCACCCGCTTCGGCGTGGAAAGACTTCGCCCTAATTACCGGATTCATTTTATAACCTGTCGTTCCCGGGAGGAATTCATTCGCTTGTCGCCTGCCTCCGTACGCGCTATTCATCGAATGATGGCGTTCGACGGATTGGAATATCCCGAATACGGCGGCGAAGCGCGTTTTATACGCGAACAATTGCCCGAGGTGCCCTTGTGGATCAAGTTGCACACACCTTCTTATTTAGTGAAGCAGTTGAACGATCGTTATTATGATCGGCTGTTCTGGCGACGGATCAAAAAATTGCTCAAGCCCTATCAAAAAGAGAAAGATCCCGAGTATTTGGCTTTGCAAGCAGCGGATCTGGTAATGGCTCCTTGTCATTCGCTGCGTGAGATCGCCATTCGCGATTGGCAATTGGCGCCGGATCGCCTTCGGATCGTTCCATATCCCTACCAGCCGGCAGCTTCTTTCACGGCGATCGATCTGCCGAACGGATCGCCGACAGCCATTTTTGTGGGTCGGCTCGAGACACGAAAAGGCGTTTGGAATCTGGCCAAAGCCATCCCGCTGGTATTGCAAGAGATCCCTCATGCCCGATTTATTTTTTTGGGAAGGGATAGTCAAGGTCCCCTTCGCCAGCGCTCTATGAAAAGAGTTTTATTGCGAACGCTCGGCGCTTCCGCTACTGCCGTAGAGTTTGTGGATGCGGTGCCGTTGGAAGAAGTGCCTCGCATGTTATCTCGCGCCAGCGTGGCGGTATTTCCGAGTTTGTGGGAGAATTTTCCGAATGTATGCCTCGAAGCCATGGCTGCCGGAAGAGCGATCGTGGCTTCGCGTGAAGGGGGCATGGTGGATATGTTAACGCCCAATGCTGGCGGAGTGTTCATTGATCCCGACGATCCCCGATCGATTGCCAACGGCTTATTGGAATTATTCCGCGATCCCACCCGCATCCGTGCAATGGGCGCCCGTAATCGGGAACGAGCTGTTCAGTATTATGGCAAGGAGCTTGTTTGGGAGTTATTTGATATTTATCGGTTCGCCCTTGCCCACACTGAAGCTTTAGCGAAGGTGGGTGACCAATGAGGTTCGCTTACGGCGGACAGCGTACCTACACTTGCAATTTTATTCCAGGTCGAGCACGGCATTCCATCGATACTTTTTGTGCGGCTGAATGGATACCCCAACTTTCGAATAGGGGTTGAACAAGATCATGCGGTGGCCCAGGTCGGGAACCCCCTCGTCGATCAAGAGGTCCATCACAATCGTGAGTGGATCGTCGCTACCATAATCACAACACTCCCCCCTAAATCGCTCGATATCTTTACAGGTTCGGTTCCGTCGGTTGTGGCCCACGTAACCGGTCTGGCCAGAAGATTGTGCGTGACAGAGAGCACTTTCGAAAAGGAGTTGATCGGGGTAAAGGATCGCCACAGGCGTTTTCTGTCTCAAAAACGGCAATAAGCTTTTATAATAACCGGATTGTCGGAGTTTTTCCGCTGCTGAAAATTCCGGATAAGACAGTACGACCGTTTGAAGAAAAAGCTGCGGATACTGACGAGCCAAATTCAGAATATAGATAGTGGTTTTTTCATTCGTGGTTAAATACTCGGCCTTTGCGGCAGTATTGCAAGTCCGATAGATCGGCTTGTTCCATTCTGTTGAGAATGCCGACAACGGCGATATCGTATCCGATATTCGGACAGGTACTTCGGGCAGCACGCTTGTTACAAGCGTCACCATCAGAGTCAGTAGCAAGGAATACATGTGTATACAAATAACGCCTCCCGCAGGAAAAACGGCATGATCCTTCTGTGAAAAAATGTATAAAATGGAACGTTCTTGCTACCCGTTCGGTCTTGTCCAATTAAAAGGGCAGATCATCGCTCGGATGTGGCGTATCCAGGGGAATATCCTGGTAAGTATTGTTGCCGTCCGCCGGAGCAGCTCCATCCAACTCTACCTTCCAAGCCTTTACGTCGGTATACCAACGACCATTGTACTCGCGGCTCTCCACATCAAAATCGATCTTCAGTCGATTGCCAGGGACCAGCTTTTTCTCATCGATCTTATCTCCCCATATCGATACACACACCTTCTTGGGATACTGCCCGTCCGTTTCTACTATAATATCTTGTTTCTTCCACGTTCCGTTTTTTCCATTTCCGGTTTGAAGCGGCAGGAGGGAAATGAGTTTGGCGTTGAGTTGCATGTTTTATCGTTGAGCCCAAAGATCGTGAATTAATGTGGGCTTTCGTTTACCGGTTTGTGTGAATTTCAGTCTGCCGACCGCCGTCGGTCTTCTGCACAGCGGACTATTATTTAATCCGAATCACCTTCCCTGGCATGAGTTTGGTCTCCTTCTGTCGGGGATTGAGTTTCTTTAACGTCTGGATCGAAACGCCGGTCTTTTTGGAGATCGAGGTATAGGTGTCTCCTTTTCGGATGGTATATGTTTTGATGGCCTTGGGGGAGGCGACCACCTTCTTGGGTACCGGGTTTGTCTTCTCCCAACTTTTTTCTTTTGGCGTTTCTTCGGATTGGAGCGTTTCCAAGGAACGAGTGGAGTCTTTTCCGTCGGGTGTGAACAAGAGGGAGTCGCCGATCGACGAAGCGGGGATTGCGCTCAGATCTCCGCTGTACCGCGGACCGCGTGTGGCGGATTTTACAAATTGAAACGTATCAACTTTTAATTTTTGAGTATTGAAGTCGACGATACTTTCCGGGTCGATCGAAAAATCTTTGTAGCGGATCTCAAAGTGCAGGTGTGCGCCGAAGGAGCGGCCCGTGTTTCCGCCCAGCGCGATGGGCTCACCGCTGCTTACGTATTGGTTCGGACTCACCTCGATTTTACTCAGGTGTGCATATAAGGTCTCCAGTCCGTTTCGGTGCCGGATGATGACGCAGTTTCCGTAACCCGATTTATTCCACTGTGCATAGCGCACCACGCCGTCAAA
The DNA here is from genome assembly GCA_005789565.1 of Bacteroidota bacterium. Taxonomy (GTDB): domain Bacteria; phylum Bacteroidota; class Bacteroidia; order Chitinophagales; family Chitinophagaceae; genus JJ008. Next base: position 22,425 of record SXXL01000080.1, read on the forward strand.
CGCTGCGTAAACCGAATCGCCGATCTTCAAGGGCAGGTCTACCCCGTGGTGTTGACGTCCCCAACGCCATTTATAGCCGGAAGATAATTTACCATACCAGGTTGCCGTGAATGTTTCATCCGGTCCCAGCATAGGGATTGTCGTCACCTCCGGAAGATCGGCCGTCTTGATCTTTTCATAGACAAAGGTGATATCGTTGTACCAGCACTCCAGGTATACCGGGTCGGTGGTCAGCAGCTTGTAAACCCGATCATCGGTTATGGATGACAGGTCGGGCACCAGTGTGTCAGCGCTGACCGTCCGGGCACGGGCCACCTGTTGGTTCACCACCAACAGCAATAAGATCATCCAACAGCTATGAAACAAGTTCATGCAAGTGGGTAGAGGTGACCGATAAAATTACCAATTCTTTCTCTTGTGTGCGTGAAAGGAACGTGAAAAAGCGGAAAAGAGGAACGGTTCAAAACCGAAAAGTACCGGTTGAATCGAAGTCTAATCGATTCTCCGGAATATCGGCGAGGGTCAGTGCGCGGATCAATTTTTCCGCGGCTTTGTCGGGATCGGGAACGGGTCCGCCCTCTCCCGTTTGTTTGATCGACAGGATCTTGCCCTCGAGGAACCGGCCATCGCGGCGGATCGTCAACTGAAACAAGGGTGCGATGCCGGCATCCCCTTTCAAATTGAATTGTCCGTACGTGCAGAAATTACCCATGGAGTAGGCAATGAATCTTCCTTTATACAGATCGATCGCGCGGGGTACGTGCGGACCATGTCCCAATATCACATCCGCCCCGGCATCGATCGCCAAGCGGGCAAAGGCATATACATTGCCTCGGTTCTCGCCCAAAAAATTTTCTGTCTTCCGAAGCACGTGCGTTCGTCCGTTTCCTTCGGCTCCGCCGTGAAAGGAGACAATGACCCAATCACATTTCTTTTTTAGTTCGCGTATGATCTCTTTTACCCGTTCCGAGTCGTTCATGGGTAAGCATGCCGAGTTGGGTGCGAAGGCGGTCAATCCGATTCGAATGCCTTTCACGGTGATCGTATCCCAGGGGTGCGTTTCTTGTCCCCCAAACCGAAACCCTTTTTCGCGCAGCACCCGGCAGGTATTGAGCCGGCCCTCCTCCCCAAAATCGCCCAAATGGTTATTGGCAACGGATAATAAGTCGATCCCGGCCGCTCTGATCTGGTCAACCAAATATTCCGGCTGCCGAAAAGCATAACAGGCCGAAGGGTTGTTGCAGGGTTTTCGTTGTCCGCCTTCATTCATCACCGTTCCCTCTAAATTCGCAAAGGTCAGATCGGCGGCCTGCAAGAATTCCGAAACAGGCTCGAGTAGTTTGAGGTTTTTAGGGGGACAATACGCGTCCGAGGGATAATTCGAACCCATCATCAGGTCGCCCACCGCCACCAACGTAAGGATCGAGTCGGTGACGTTTTCGTTGCCGATGATCGGTTGCACCGTTTTGGATTCACTCCCTGGCCAGTCCCCAAAAAATCGTAGTACCACCCCAAGCGCCAAGGCTATGCCCAACGCCACGATTATCCAGCGAGCCAACGAATTTTTCCCAACGTTTGGAAGGCGAAATGGAAACGACTGCATGGGTTTTTACTTCCGTCTGGAGAATTTAGATATGTCAATATACTTGAAAACGATCTCCCCATATCCGTTCTGTTCATAAATAATACCGATCCGATTTTTTTTCATCAGTACCAGATCCGAATAGGCCTGTCGATCGCCCCGATCGCTCCGAACCCCGGCAGGGTCAACGATCACGGATGTTGTCCAGCTTCGTCCCTCATCCCGACTGATCCGCAAGGTCAAACTATCCCGCCGCTCTCGGCTGGCAGGATTACTAAAAGCCAAAACGGCCCGCCCGCTTCTCCACCCGATATTCAGCAAGCTCCCTTGACAAACCGGATCCGGGAGTTGATCATCGTAATAACTGCTGTTCCACGTCACTCCCCCATCCCCACTGATCGTAACGATCCGTGCCCGCACATCTCCCTTTTGATTGCGGCTGTTGAGCATCAACCGATCGTTCGATAATTCCGCGGCGGTCGATTCATTGCTGCCTGGTATGACAAGGGATTCGCTCAATTGAAAATGATCGCCGTGATCATCGCTAAAAAATCCGTGCGCCCGATAATCCTCAAAGTCGGGTTGGGGATCTCCGACCGAATGATTGGCGGCCACATAGATGCGTCCCTTGTATTTACCTTGTGAAAATTGCAGAGCATGACCCGGCGTATTCGCATAACTGCGCCAATTATCCGGCGGATGAGATTTATGCACCTGCTCACTGATGTTGACGGGGACTGTCCAATTTTTCCCTTCATCAGTCGACGTGATATACCAAACGTTTCGTTGCCCCTTCCCTTTTCGAACTTCTCCTTCGTGGTTGTTGCCCGTATTGTAAAACAGAAAGATCCTTCCGTTGGGATAGCGCGGATCGTAGCGATCTACCACCGGTGCCGGGTTTCCGGCTTGCAGCGAATCGGCATCAACTAGTATGCGTAGCGGCGACCAAGTCCTTCCTTGATCCGTACTTTCTTTCATCACGATATCGATGTTTCCGAAATCGCCGGCGTTTTGCACTCGTCCCTCACAAAAAGCCAACAGTTTTCCATTAGGAGCGGTAAGGATGGCGGGAATACGGAAGCTGGCATATCCCTCCGTGCCCGAGCGAAAGACAGGGACTTGCGCAGCGCTCCACATAGAAACCACGATCAACCAAGTGGTCAGGCTTGTTTTCATCCCCCTAAAGTTGCGATGATTTGGTAAATTGCGGATGCAAAATCCAATCCGATGTCTTTCTCGCAATACGACCGGGTGCTCCAGCTCATTGGAGGACGCTATTTTCTCGTAGCGGGTTTAGCCTTTCTCCTTTTTTATGTGCTGCTGCGAAAATCACTTGAGTACCGAAAGATACAATCTCGCTACCCCCGCTTCACCGATTACGCCCGTGAGATCGGCTATTCCATTTTCACCATTGCCATTTTTGCGCTGATACCGGTGATCTTCATTGGTAATCCCGCAATATCCCAATACACCTTACGGTACAATGGCATTGAGGACATGGGCTGGGTCTATTTTTTTGCCATGTTTCCGGTGATGCTATTCGTGCACGATACGTATTTCTATTGGACGCACCGGCTCATGCATCATCCCAAATTATTCAACTTGTTTCATTTGGTGCATCACCGCTCTACCAACCCTTCCCCCTGGGCCGCCTACGCTTTTCATCCGCTGGAAGCGGTGGTGGAGGCTGGAATCTTTATTGTTTTCTTGTTTTTACTTCCGCTACACAAGCTTCATTTCTTTCTGTTTTTCTTTTTTATGATCGTGTATAATGTGTACGGGCATTTGGGATGGGAGTTGTATCCGCCCGGATTTCATCGCACCAGTGTCGGGAGGTGGATCAATACCTCGGCGGCGCACAATCAACATCATCGGTATTTTAAGGGGAATTATGGGTTGTATTTTTTGTGCTGGGACCGATGGATGGGCACGTTAAGGCCTGATTATGAGGCACATTATGAAGCGGCCCGCCCCCATTAAACCTTCGCCCCCCTTCCCTGATTCATAGTCAGTATCTTTAATACAACCAACCTTTTCACCATGAAACAGCTCAAGCTCATTTTAACACTCTCTACCATACTGCTCATCGGTTTCGCTTGTAGCAAGAACGATCCGCCTGCTGATCCTTGTGCCGGGGTTACGGTCTCTGTTTCCGGCACCACGACCAACCCAACCAACGGAGCATCCAACGGAGCGATCGTTGCCACGGCCAGCGGGGCTTCGGGTTTCACGTATAGCATCAATAATGGTGCGTTTCAGTCCACCGGACAATTCGCCAACCTCGCCGCAGGATCGTACACGGTCACGGCCAAGAGTTCGGCCGGTTGTGTGGGGTCGGCCAGTTTCACCTTGACAAACACGGTCAGTTGCAGCGGGGTGACGATCACGGTGAGTCCCACCGTCACCGGTGTTACCCCTTGTGTCAGCGCCAGCGGATCTATTGGCGTAGCAGCTTCCGGCGGAACGGCGCCGTATACCTACAGCCTAAACGGAGGAACCTTCCAAAGTGTAACCAATTTTGCCAGCCTGAATGCCGGTACCTATACCATCGCTGCTAAAGATGTCAATGGTTGTACGGGCACGCAAGGGTCGATCACGGTGGGGACGCGTTCGGCGGGACCCTTATTCACGGCTGTTAAAACCATCATCCAAAATAATTGTGTGAGTTGTCATAATGCCAATACGGCCAATGGAGGCGTGAACCTGAGTACCGATTGCGCCATTGTTTCAGCCAAAGACCGCATCAAGGTCCGTGCCGTAGATGGCATACCGAGTCCGATGCCCACCAGCGGGTTGCTTCCGACTACTGATCGCCAGGCGATCACGAATTGGATCAATGCGGGCGGAAGGGTGACGGACTAAAGTTTGAAAAGTTTGAGAAGTTTAAATAGTTTGGGTATGCGTTTTGTAATATTCATGTTGTTGTTGGTTGTGTATTCGTGTAAGAAGTCGGCGGATAGTGGTCGGCCGGATTTTGATATTATACAAGATGAGATCTTAACGCCTACCTGTGCCACGAGCGGATGTCATGCTTCTTCTTCTGATGCCACATATGCGCAACACGGATTGATCTTATCAGCTGGACAGTCCTACGGCCAGTTGGTGGATAAGGCTCCTCGGAATGCTTCGGCGCTCGCCAGTAATTATAAGCTCGTCAAACCCGGCGATGCGGAGGGCAGTTTCCTGTATCACAAGATCACCTGTGCCACCACACACCACTCCTCCACCGGCAATTACGGATCGCAGATGCCACTGGGCGGGCAGGTCCTCAGTAAGGGACAAGTCGAATTCATCCGTCGATGGATCAATGCCGGGGCCAGCAAGACCAGTGCCTCCATCGATGATAATATATTAAAGGACAACAGTGCTTGTCAAACCCCGGTTCAGCCGCTGGATCCACCGTCGGCCGGATCCGGATTTCAGATGACCATTGACCCGTTCGAGATCCCCAAAAATTTTGAACGCGAAGTGTTCGTCCGCCGCAACACCCCCAACACCGGTACCATATATGTGAACCGCCTCCAAATGCGCGGCGCCTCGAACAGTCACCATTTCGTATTGTATAGTTTTCGGAACCTGACCGGACTGCCCCCGGTCGATCAATTGCGTGATCTACGCGATCCGGTAACCGGTGTCATGAACCAGACCACCTTGCAACAAATGCAGAATCATATTTTTTTGGGTGGCGGTACGGATGTCAATACCGACATCTCCTTGCCGGTAGGAGTAGCGTTGAAGCTCTTACCAGGAACACCGCTTGACTTGAATGCGCATTATTTCAATCGAACCAATTTTACACTGACCGGACAAAACTATCTCAATTTATATACCGTGCCCGCTGCCTCGGTCCAATATGAAGCCAAGACACTCGACCTGAATAATTTCGACATTAGCATCCCGCCGTATTCCCGTCGCACGTTCACCAAAACTTTTACGTTCAATACACTGACTCGCGTGGTGATGCTTACCTCGCATTTTCATAAGCTTGGGGAGAAATTCGTGATCAAAATCGCCGGGGGTGCCCGCAATGGTGAGATCGTTTACACCAATACCGATTGGGAACATCCGCTGGTAAAAACCTTTCCCACGCCCATTATATTACAACCGGGCGAAGGACTCACCTCCGAGGTAACCTATTACAATCCCAGCTCTATCGGCGTTGCTTTCGGATTCACCAGCCAGGATGAGATGAATATTATTTTTGGCTATTACTATTAGGAGTAGAAGGGTGAAGGATGAAGAAGTTTAGGGGGTTTTGAGTTGTTCGCGTAGTTTTTGGTCTAATCCGTATACATCGTTGTAGACTTCGAGTTTGCCTTCTTTTCCGGCGGCGGTATAGTAGCGGAAAAAGATGGGTAGTTTGCCTTTCAGGGGGATTACCCGGCGCTTTTCTTGTTTGAGCCAAGATCGAATCGAATCGGCCCGAACGAAGTTTTCCTGATTCTCTGTGGCGCGGATACTATCTAATTCCAATAGGTAGTGATAGAGCCCTTGCCAGTTTTGGACGCGTACGCATCCATGGCTGAGGGCGCGATTTTCGTTTTGAAACAAACCACGCTGGTTCGTGTCGTGGAGGTAAACGTCGAATGGGTTGGGAAAGTTGAATTTCATGATGCCGAGGGCATTCCCGATTCCTTCACCTTGTACAATCTTGTAGGGGATTCCTTTTTTGTAGCGCGACCAATCCACGGTGTAGGGGTCTACTTCATTTCCCTCGAGGTCATATAGATTATATCCTTTTTTAGCGAGATAACCCGGATTTCGCTTCAAGAAAGGCAAGATCTCATCGGCTACGATGCTGGCGGGGATGGTCCATGTAGGATACACAATGAGCTGCCCCATGCGACTATTCAATATCGGTGTGGGGGTCTTCGGTTTTCCGACGATCACCCTGGATTCGAGTTTGACCGTATCCCGATCGAATACGCTTAACTCGAAGGCTGGCAGGTTTACCAGCAGGTACTGTTCCGGGAGTGTATCGGTTTGCATCCGATAGCGATCGAGGTTGATGGCGGCTTTATAAAAGTTCTCGACGTCGTTGTTGTTGAGTGAGCCGATCAGTTGCGGGCCGTATTTACCATCCACTTTCAATTGGCGGCTTGTCTGTACCTTTTTTAGAAGAACAGAGAGTTCGAGCGAGTCGAGTGCTTGTACAGAGGAATCGATATAGTTTTCTTCCCGCAGCCGGGTGAGGAGTGATTGGATGAAAAGCAGCGAGTCTTGGAACGGGTATTGAACGTAGGTGTATTCTTTTTTGAGTTTTGCCCGGCGAAGAAAATCGGGCAGGGATTTTTTTAATGCTTGGTAACCGTAGGATCGGGGTTCCAGCGATTCGAGTATGGCGACCGGATTGTTGGTTTTAACGGCTTGGGTGAGCGATTCGAAATAAAAGTCGACTGAATAGTTTTCTTGATTTTCCATACTATCCGCCGAGAGGTGTCCGCGGTGCAGGTGTCGGGCCAGGGTGAGAAAGGCATCGGTGAGCAGGATGTCCAGTCGGGCCCATTGGCGGAGATCGTTACGAGGACCGGTACCGAGGGTATCTTTTTCAAATGCCGATTGGATCGCGGCGAGTACGGGTGCGTGATAGTGTTCGGGGAAGAGACCGTACCGGCGGGCCGATTGGGTTAGCTGAATGAGCGAATCTCCTCGGGGTGTGAGGCTATCGGCCAGCACCCATTGCGGTTCAAAGCGGGCGGAGGAGTAGAACTCGTGGGTCGACTCGGCCGAGAGAAGTGTAATAAAATCTGTCCTTTCTCTGCCGGGCAGACGAATCATTTCGAGTTCGGTCCGGATCTCACTTTTCAGTTGTTTGGGTCTTGCTTCCGGGTCTTGCGGGTCGGGGGGCGTATCACAACTTTTTAGCAGGAAGATCGACCCGATGAACAGGATGATGAGAAAAGAGAAGTTTTGGGGCTTTCCTCGGGGTCTGAACATGGCTCAACGATGAGTTTATATTTATTAATTATGTATAATCCAAAGATAAATATTGTGTTATAGTTTTTTCGTCTATGTGCTGCTTCTACAAGTAAGCATAGGTAAATTTTTATGTATAATTATTTGAATAATTGCTGTTGATCCGTTTTTATATTTTCGCCCAATTCATTTAAACAACCTTACTGTTCTCCCTCACCAATATTAATCAAGACCAACCAATTTTTTGCATCCATTCATCACCTCGTCCAAATTATTTATATGGAGTCTATCATGAGAAAATTTCGCCGGATCTTGGTTCTGGCACTAGCCATTCTATTAGTGTCTGAACAAGGGTATACACAGTGTCCCACCTTTTCCAGAAGAAATAATGGAGCGGGGGGTACTTGTAGTCCGCTGGATGCCGGTAACGTACCGGCGGGTAAGGTCCAAGCCGGACGATTCACCTTTACACAAAACTCACCCAGCTCAAGTTATCAGCTTACCAGAGTCACGGTGAATGGCGTGTTGGTTCAAGAGGGCTCGGTTGTTTACTCCGGAACAAAGTGGTTTGGTAGTTACAATGGGGCGGCAAAGGATCTTTGTTTTTATGGCAATACACAGAATGATAATGCTACTCCCGCCGGTAACTGGAGGCTTTTTTTCACAAATCCTACAACTGGTGAGTCTTTTATTTGCAGTATCATTTTCAATGCAGATGGTTCCCAGTCATCATTCAATCCCGGCGCGATTGGGTCTGATCAGTCCATTTGCTCGGGTACCAGCCCCGCCACATTAACGAGCACTACTGCTGCATCCGGAAACTCCGGTACGCTCACCTATCAGTGGCAGCAATCAACGACTTCAGCTACAACTGGTTTTACAGATATCACAGGAGCCAATGCTGCCACGTATTCGCCGGGGGTATTGACTCAAACGACCTATTTTCAACGAATAGCCAACGATGTTGCCAGTAATGGCACCACTACCATTTCAGCAGGTTCCAATATTATTACCGTTACTGTAACGGCGGGAGCTAGTGCAGGTACTCTTGGGGGAACGCAAACGATTTGTGGTACAGGCACCACCACCTTTACGTCCACTGTTTCCGGGGGTACTTGGTCATCTTCCAACACTGCCGTAGCTACGGTAAATGCTACGACTGGAGTGGTGACCGGTGTTGCTGCCGGAACGGCCACTATTACTTATACAGTAGCTGGTTCGGGTGGGTGTTC
>SXXL01000081.1 GCA_005789565.1 Bacteroidota bacterium
GGCGACCGCGCCGCCGGGGCCATCAAATCCGGTGGCACGACGCGTCGCGCCGCTAAGATGGTCTGCCTCGACCTGGATCACCCCGAGATCGTACAATTCATCAACTGGAAAGTAGAGGAGGAGAAAAAAGTGGGTGCCTTGATCGCCGCAGGTTATTCTTCCGGGTATGAGGATGAGGCCTATCGCACTGTCAGCGGACAAAACTCCAATAACTCCATCCGCATTCCCAACGCCTTCTTCGAAAAACTCGAGAAAAACGAGGATTGGGAATTGATCGGTCGGATGGACGGACGGGTCATGAAAAAAGTACCCGCCCGCGAACTCTGGAACCAGATCGCCTACGCCGCCTGGCGTTGTGCCGACCCTGGTACCCAGTATAATACTACCATCAATGAGTGGCATACCTGCCCCGAGGGTGGTCCCATCCGCGCTTCGAACCCCTGCTCGGAGTACATGTTCCTCGACAATACCGCGTGTAACCTGGCTTCGGCCAACCTGATGAAGTTTTATGACGCGGACAACAACACCTTCGACGTAGAAGGGTATGAATACAATTGTCGCCTGTGGACCGTGGTACTCGAGGTCTCCGTGCTCATGGCACAGTTCCCCTCGAAAGAAGTGGCACAGCTCAGCTACGAGTATCGTACGCTCGGACTGGGCTATGCGAACCTCGGCACCATGTTGATGGTAAGCGGTATTCCGTACGACAGTGAGGAAGCCCGAGCCATCGCCGGCGCCCTCACCGCGATCATGACCGGTATCTCTTACAAGACATCCGCCGAAATGGCGCAGACCTTGGGTGCCTTCCCTCGTTACGAGGAGAATAAAAAGCACATGCTGCGCGTGATGCGCAACCACCGCCTCGCCGCCTACGATGCCGATGAATACGAAAACCTCAGCATCAAGCCTCAGGGCATCAAGGTCAAATACTGCCCTGATTACCTACTGAAAGCGGCTTGCAAGGCCTGGGATGACGCTTGTGAGCTCGGCGAAAAATATGGTTATCGCAACGCACAAGCCACGGTGATCGCCCCCACGGGTACGATCGGACTGGTGATGGATTGTGACACCACCGGCGTAGAACCTGATTTTGCACTGGTGAAATTCAAGAAACTCTCGGGGGGTGGTTATTTCAAGATCATCAACCAATCGGTGCCCACGGCCCTTCGCAACCTGGGATACTCCGAAAAAGAGACCGACGCCATCATTAAGTATGCGGTCGGATCCGCCAGCTTTGCCGGTGCTCCGTTCATCAACCACCAATCGCTCAGCGAAAAAGGGTTTATAGCTGAAGAGATTCAGCGCCTGGACGCCGCCGCCCTGACGGCATTCGAGGTCGGATTTGTTTTCAATAAATACACATTGGGCGAAGAGTGTTTGCAGCGTCTGGGCTTTGCCCCCGAGCAGTATAACGACTTCGAATGGAGTTTGCTGGAGGCCCTTGGGTATACCGACGAGCAGATCGAAGCCGCCAACGACTACGTGTGCGGAACGATGATGCTGGAAGGGGCACCCGGTCTGAAGGACGAGCACCTGCCGGTATTCGATTGCGCCAATAAGTGCGGACAAAAAGGACAGCGTTACATCCACGCCCATGGTCACATTCGTATGATGGGTGCCACGCAGCCTTTTATCAGTGGGGCCATCTCCAAGACCATCAACCTGCCCCACGAGGCATCCGTAGAGGAGATCGCAGATGCCTATCACCTGAGCTGGAAACTGGGATTGAAGGCCAATGCACTCTATCGCGACGGTTCCAAACTCTCTCAGCCGCTCAGCAATAAATCCGACAAGAAGAAGAAGACCGAAACCCCAGCCGCGGCGACCGAAGCACCGGCTACAATGGAGTCGAATATCGTTGACCTGGGTCAGCTCACGGTGGAGGAATTGTTGGAAGAGGTACAAAAGCGCGTGCAAGCCTCTCCCGATACCAAGCTCAAGCGCAAGCTTGCCAGTATCGTGGAGCGTCGCACCCTGCCGGCGAAGCGTCGCGGTTTCACACAGAAGGCCAAGATCAGCGGACAAGCCGTGTTCCTCCGTACCGGCGAGTATGCCGACGGAACGTTGGGCGAGATCTTCGTCGACATGGCGAAAGAAGGTGCCACCATGCGCAGCATGATGAACTGTTTTGCCATTTCCGTTTCCATCGGACTGCAATACGGTGTGCCGCTGGAGGAGTTCGTAGATAAGTTTGCTTTCACGCGTTTCGATCCCTCCGGATTCGTGGAGCACCCCAATATCAAAACGACGACTTCCATTGTCGACTTCATTTTCCGTGTACTCGGTTACGAGTATCTGGGTCGGACCGACTTGGTGCATGTACTCGACAAGCCCGAGGTGATGAATACAGGAAGTGATGAGTGGGATGAGGTGCCCTCTAACGGATTGGAGTACGCAAAAGATCCTGAACTATCGAGTGTACGCGTAGCCCCCGGGGCTACTGCGCAACCGACCAAGTCAGCGGTGAAAGCGGCCCAGCCCGTGAAAGCCGAGTCGGCCCTCGATGCCATGAACGCAGCAGCCAAGAATATGCAAAGTGATGCACCCGCCTGTAACGTGTGCGGCAACATCATGATGCGCAGCGGGGCTTGCTATAAATGTTTGAATTGCGGCAACCAAGGTGGTTGCGGTTGATTTGCCTTCCCGAAAAACCGGATGGGTAACATTGATCCCGGCTCGCAAGAGTCGGGATTTTTTATGCCTCGCCAAACAGTTTGTTGGCGGCCGATTCCAGCATGGGAAACTTCTCGACCACGAAGTTCTTCATGGACTGAATGGCTTGCTTGGCCTGCGCTTCGGTCAGACCGGCTTCTTGCTGAAGCTTTTGGACGAGTTCTTGCATGTAGGGCGAATTGAAAATAGATTACGCAACCTTGAGCAAGCTCATCTTGCTCTTCTCGAATTTCCGCTGAGCATATTCCAAGCTCAGGGTAAAGGTTTTGATGTCGGAGCTGGGCAGTTCATACATGGCGTCGGTGAGGATGCTTTCGCAGATGCTACGAAGGCCGCGAGCGCCTAATTTATATTCCATGGCTTTTTCGACCATGAAGTCCAGGGCCGGTTCTTCGATGGTGAGCTCAATGCCCTCCAGCTCAAATAATCGCTTGTATTGTTTGACCAGGGCATTCTTGGGTTCGGTGAGGATGCACTTGAGGGCCGGTCCGTCCAGCGGGTCCAGGTGGGTGACCACCGGCAAACGTCCCAATAGCTCGGGGATCAAACCGAATTGCTTAAGGTCGGTCGCATTCACGAACTGCAGCAGATTCTTTTGACGAAGGGCTTGTTCTTCCTTGTCGACTTGAAAGCCGATGGTGTTGGACTGAACGCGTCGGCCAATGATCTTCTGTATGCCGTCGAAAGCTCCTCCGCAAATAAAGAGGATATGCTGGGTATTGATCTTGACCAGTTTTTGTTCGGGATGTTTTCGTCCGCCTTGCGGAGGCACCAAAACATCACTGCCTTCCAACAACTTCAATAATCCTTGCTGTACGCCTTCTCCGCTCACGTCGCGTGTGATGGAGGGGTTATCGCCTTTGCGGGCGATCTTGTCTATTTCATCGATGTATACGATCCCTCTCTCGGCGGCCGCCACGTCATAATTACAGACTTGGAGCAAACGGGTGAGAATGCTCTCTACGTCTTCGCCCACATAACCGGCTTCGGTGAAGACGGTGGCATCCACGATCGCGAATGGCACGTTGAGCATGCGGGCGATGCTTTTGGCCAGCAGTGTTTTACCGGTACCGGTTTCGCCTACCATCACAATGTTGCTCTTGTCTATCTCTACGTCGGATGGGGCATCGCCTTGTTTCTGGGTGAGGCGTTTGTAGTGATTGTATACGGCCACGGCCAATACCTTCTTGGCATCGTCCTGGCCGATCACGTATTCATCCAAAAATTTTTTGATCTCGGCGGGCTTTTTTACTTGGAGTTTGAAGCCGGGTCCAGTCTTGTCCTGCCGCACCGATAATTCCTGATCAATGATCTCCCGGGCATGATCGACGCAGTTCTCGCAAATGTGACCTTCCTGTCCGGCTATGAGGATCTTCACCTCATCGCGGTTGCGACCACAGAACGAACAGTGCAGCGGGGTTTTTGCCATGATTCAGAAAAATCGGACCGTAAAATTAGGTTATGGAAGCGGAATACCCGCAATTGGTATTGGCAAGAATACCCAATCGTTTGATTGACTGAGGATTAAAGTTTCTCGATCAATTGATCGGCAATGCCATATTCGATGGCTTGCTGCGCGTTCATCCAGTAATCGCGGTCGAAGTCGCGCATGATCTGTTCGACGGTCTTTCCGCAATTGTTGGCCAGGATACCGGCACCGATCTCTTTGACTCGACGGGTTTGCTCGGCTTGAATCTCCAGATCTGCACTCACGCCTTGAATGTATCCGCCCAATGATGGTTGGTGGATCATGACTTCGCCGTGCGGAAAAATAAAACGACGGCCCTTGACACCACCACTCAGCAGGATGCTGCCCATGGAGGCGGCCAGTCCCATACAGATCGTGCTCACCGGACTTTGGATCATCTGCATGGTATCGTACATCACCATGCCGCTGGTGACGACGCCACCGGGACTATTGATATAAAACTTAATCTCCTCTCCGGGCTTATCTGCGTCGAGCAGTAAGAGTTTGCTGACCACGTCGCGGGCGCTTTTGTCATCGACCACGCCCCAGAGGTAAACGGAGCGTTTGTCAAAGAAATAGCGCTCGAGTTTCTTGCTCAGCATGTTCAAGTCGGAGCCGGGTCGCTCTTCTTTCTCGTCCTCGTCATCACTCAGCCAGTTCGGTTTGGAGAAAATATCGTTCGTTTTCATACGTCGGGGTTGTTCCTGATCAGGACTTATTTTTTTTGGGATTGGTGACCAGCACTTCGTCGATCAAGCCATATTCTTTGGCTTCGGGGGCGGTCATCCAGTTGTCGCGGTCAAAATCTTTTTGGATCTGCTCCACGGGTTTGCCGGTATGGAGCTGCACCACTTCGTAGAGTTCTTTCTTGAGTTTACGGATCTCGTTAACGGTGATCTCGATGTCACTGGCCTGTCCGCCGATGGCCCCGCTGGGCTGATGCATCATGATGCGGGCGTGTTTGAGCGCGGCGCGCTTTCCTTTGGTGCCGGCACCCAACAGGACGCAGGCCATGGAAGCGGCTACTCCGATGCAGATGGTGGCGATATCGGGGCCCACGTACTGCATGGTATCGTATACGCCCAAGCCGGCATAGACGCTGCCGCCCGGACTATTGATATACATGTTGATGTCGCGCTGCCGGTCGGTCGAATCCAAAAACAGCAATTGCGCGGTTACGATGTTAGCGATCTCATCGTTGATCGGATAACCGAGGAAAATGATGCGGTCCATCATCAAGCGGCTGTACACATCCATTACGGCCACGTTCAGGGAACGTTCCTCAATGATGTTGGGGGTCATGGCCGTTACCAGGTGCGAGGCATAGCTGTGCAGGGTGTTGCTGGAGAGCCCTTGATGCTTAACGGCAAATTTTTCGAATTCGGAGTTGAATCCCATGGAGTTTGATTGTACGGGTGGGTTCTATCAAATATCCGTCCATTCGGCGGATTGGCAAAATAGGTGACAGTTTGTCGGCAGGGGACGATCCCGATCATCCGGCTGGCTGACCGGAGGTCAGCCGATCCGATCAATGATGCTGATGCCGGTGTTCTTCCACGAGTTTCGTGAATTTGTCGGCCTCGATCGACGTGTCGGTCGGATTCACTTGTGCGGCGCCCCATTCCATCACTTTTTGGGATTGTATCCGGTGATAAGCATCCTCCACGTACTTACGGTCTTTCATCATCCGCTCCGTGTAATCGTTGACCCAGGGTTGGTCCATTCCCAGGTTGGCTCCACCCATGTAACTGAACAGTTGTTGTTGAGCAAAGGCCCGGATCTCATCGGGACTCACCTGCAGGGCCTGATCTTTTACGATCTTTTCCGAGATGAGGGTCCACTTCAGTTGATTGCAGAATGTCGGAAACTCCTTTTCCACTTCTTCGGCCGACTTGGGATTTTCTCCCTGTGTTTGAAGCCATTTTTTCAGGAAGGATTCCGGGAACGGGATGGCGGTATGATCGACCAGGGCATGAAAGACCTGATCTTGGATCTGGTTATTCGACTGGGCGGTCCAATAAGCCCCGATCTCCTCGCGGATCTTATTTCGGAAATCGGCTTCGGTCTTTATCTCCTGGCTGGGATAGAGTTGTTCGAACAGGGATTCATCGAGGGCTCTTTTCTCCAACAAACCGATCTTGGTGAGGGTGATGCGGAAGTTTTTATCCAGGGCAGTGGTGTCTTCGGCCGGGAGTCCCAGGTCGCTGAGGATCCAGCTGCGTTCTTTTTCCTCAAAGGCGGCCGAGAGGGTGCTCGTGAGCGCGTCGCCAACTTTTTTCCCCATCCATTGATTGCGGAAGGCGGGGGCAAAATATTTGACGAGTAATGAATTGTCTTTTTGGGCGCCATTCTCGATCGGTTCCCCTTGGGCATCCGATTCGGTGAATTGAACGTTGAGGACTTGGTCTTCGTTGTCGACAACCTCTTGGTCCTTCATGTTGCCGTAACGGTTTTGAAGGCGGGTGATCTCCTGGTCGACCATCTCATCGGTTACGTCGATCACATAGCGGGTGATCTTGGCTTTGCCCAGGTCGGTGAGTTGGATATCGGGCTTACGACCGATCTCAAAATGGAAAGTGTACTCGAGCGGGTTGTTGACGTCGAGTTGACGCATGTCGGTTTCGAGTGGCAGGGGCTGGGCGAAGATCTCGAGCTTTTCGGTTTGCAGGTAACCGATCAGTTCGCGGTCGACCGTGCGGAGCACCTCGTCGGTAAAAACGGAGGGTCCGTACATTTTTTTGATCAGTCCCGCTGGCACCATGCCTTTTCGGAATCCGGGAATATTCGCCTTCTTGCCATAATCCTTCAGCGATCGTTCGAAGGCGGGCAAATAATCGGATTTTTCGAGACGTACGGTAACTTTTTCGTGCAATTCGCCGATGGGTTCGCGTGTAATGGTGGCCATAATTTGAGTTGATCAGGTGGTCCGGATGGAGGGACTCGAACCCCCACACCTTGCGGCATCAGATCCTAAGTCTGACGTGTCTACCAATTTCACCACATCCGGGATTCCGGCCGAGGCCGGATTTTGGGAGGGCAAAGGTAGGGAAAACCATCGGTCGGCTCGCGGGAAATCGGTAAATTCGTAGGTCATGGAAACCGCCGTTCTCGCCCCCAAATACAACCTGTCGCCGGAGGAGGAAAAAAAGCTCATTCTGCGCGAATACCGGTCCCTGTTGCGGGTGCTGAAGAACAAGATGAAGCCGGGCGATAAGCAACTGTTACGCACCGCTTTTGAGATGTCGGCCGACGCACACAAGACCATGCGGCGCAAAAGCGGCGAACCTTATGTCTTGCACCCCATTGCCGTGGCCAAGATATGTGCCGAGGAGATCGGATTGGGGATTCGTTCGGCGATCTGTTGTCTGCTGCACGACACCGTAGAGGATACCGACATTACACTGGATGACATCAAACGCGAATTCGGTCCCGAGATCACCAAGATCGTAGACGGGCTGACCAAGATCGCCAACGTGGTGGATGTCAATGCCTCCAAGCAAGCGGAGAATTTCAAAAAGATCTTGCTGACGCTAACCGACGATCCGCGGGTGATCCTGATCAAACTGGCCGATCGCTTGCACAACATGCGGACGCTCGATTGCATGAAGCACGACAAGCAGCTCAAGATCTCCTCCGAAACGGTTTATCTCTATGCCCCGCTGGCACACCGGATGGGATTGTACAACATCAAGACGGAGATGGAAGACCTCGCGATGAAGTACCTGGAGACCGACACCTATAAGGAGATCGCCCGTAAACTGGCCGAAACCAAGAAGGAGCGGACCAAATACATCAACGAATTCATCAAGCCCATCCGGGATAAAATTGAGGAGGCAGCCATCTCAGCAGAGATCTATGGCCGTCCCAAGAGCATCCATTCGATCTGGAACAAGATGAAAAAAAAGGGCGTGGCTTTCGAAGAAGTCTACGACCTGTTTGCGATCCGGGTGATTTTGGAGGTGGAGCCGGAAAATGAAAAAGCCGATTGCTGGAAAGTCTATTCCCTGATCACGGACGAATACACCCCCGCGCCGGAGCGCCTGCGCGATTGGCTAAGTAATCCCAAATCGAACGGCTACGAGGCGTTGCACACCACCGTGATGGGTCCGCAAGGCCGCTGGGTGGAAATTCAGATCCGAACCCGCCGAATGAACGAGATCGCGGAAAAAGGATTGGCCGCTCACTGGAAATACAAGGAAGGAGCGGGCGATGAAAGCCGGTTCGATCAATGGTTTCAGCAGATCCGAGAAGTGATCGCCAATCAGGAAACCGATTCGATCGATTTCTTGCAGGACTTCAAGACCAGTTTCCTCGCGGAGGAGATCTATGTCTATACGCCCAAGGGGGATGTGAAGATGCTGCCCATTGGCTCCACGGCGCTCGACTTTGCTTTTTCCATTCACAGTGCCATTGGTGTCAAAACCATCGGTGCCAAAGTCAACCATAAACTCGTTCCGATCAGTTACAAACTGCACAGCGGAGATCAGGTTGAGATCATCACCAGCAGCAAACAAAAAGCTTCCGAAGATTGGCTCAATTTCGTCGTTACCTCCAAGGCCAAGGGTCGGATACGCGACGCGCTCAAAGAGGAGAAGCGGCAGATCGCCGAGGAAGGCAAGTATACCCTGCAGCGTAAATTGGAGGGGCTGGGAGTAGCCTTCTCCCAACATAACCTGGAGGAATTACTCCGCTGGTATAAGCTGGATAATACGTTGGAGTTGTTCTATCAGATCGCCATCAAGCGACTCGACTTAAAAGATATCAAAGAGTTTCAGGTGGTGGGCGACAAGCTGGAGGCCCCCAAGCCAATCAAGCCACCAGTTGTGGAAAAGCCGGAATTCATTCCGGGTCTGGGCAAACGCGATGCCGAACTGATCATTTTCGGGGAGCGAAGCGATAAGATCGTATACCAACTGGCCAATTGCTGCAAGCCCATTCCGGGCGATGATGTATTTGGTTTCGTCACTACCGGTAAAGGGCTCACCATCCACCGCACCACCTGTCCCAATGCCGCTAAATTACTGGCCAGCTATGCCCATCGGGTCGTGAAGACCCGCTGGGCCAAGAACAAGGAGATCGCCTTCCTGACCGGCATCAAGATCATCGGGATGGACGACGTGGGGGTTGTCAGCAAGATCACGAACCTGATCTCCGGGGATATGCGCATCAATATCGGAGCCCTGACCATTGAGGCCCGGGAAGGGGTTTTCGAAGGCAATATCAAAGTGTATGTGCACGACCGCGAGGAGCTCGACGAGCTGGTCCGCCGCCTGATGCAATTGCCGGGCGTCGAAACCGTTAATCGGTACGATGTCGAAGATCTTTCGGTCTCTCCTTGAGTCATCCACGGATTTTTTTTATCTTGTTGCCTCCCGCTTTCGAGCAGGCCTTCAACGCTTATGAGACATTTTCTTTTTTCGATCCTCCTGACCGCCTGTTCGGTTGCGCTGTACGCACAAAATCCGGCCACTACGTTCGAGATCGCAAACCGTACGATCAATCTGCCTTGCGGCACCAACTGCACCAACATCACGGCCGTGGTGCCACACATCAAGAACAGCTCGGATTATGTGATCACGTCTCCGGCCTATCAGCCTTTTGCCTGGGTGACAGCCGCCGGGATTGATGTCACAACGCTGATCAATACGTTCGGAAACGATGATCAGTGGACTTCCGCGATCACTGTTCCCTTTCCCATCTGTTATTACGGCACCTCTTACTCCTCTCTGATCATCGGTACCAACTCCGCCATCAGCTTCGATATTTCACGCGCTTCCACCGGCAGCGGTTATTCCATTACGGCTACCGGTACGATTCCAAGTGGCAGTTATGCGCCCAACATGATCTTTGGTCCTTATCACGATATCGACATCGACCAGCCCGGCGCCAACAAGCGTATTGAATATCGAATCGAAGGAACCGCTCCCAAGCGACGATTGATCGCCAGCTTTAACGAGGTCCCCTATTTTTCCAGTTCCTGCTCCCAATTTTTTGCGACGCATCAAATGGTGTTGTATGAAGGCACGGGAATCGTAGAGATCTATATCAAAGACAAGCCATCCTGTACGGGCTGGAATGGTGGTCGAGCTATACTGGGTATGCAAGACGGCACCCTCACCAAGGCCGCCGCGGTGACCGGACGAAACGCTACCGTCTGGGGAAACAATGCCATGAACGAATGCTGGCGATTCATTCCGAGTGGCGGAACACCCACTTTCAAATCGGCCAGCCTGATCCTGAATGGAAATGTGGTCGCCAGTTCCGCACCGGGGTATGGCCTGGATACTGCCACCACGGCACCCGGTAAGCTGGGATTGACGATGAACAATATTTGCCCACCCACGCCCAATACCAAGTATTATCTGGAAGTGCGTTACAAGGATTGCAACAACCCCAACAACGATATCGTCTTCACCGATTCGGTCAATGTGGTCAAGCTTCCTTCCTCTTTATTGGGAACAGCGGCCGTGCAGCCAGCCTCTTGTGGAACGAACAATGGTTCCATCACCATCAATGGTGTATCGGGGGGCAGCACACCTTATCAATATTCGATTGACGGCGGTACCACCTGGCAAACCTCCAACACCTTCACCGGATTGGCTCAAGGCGCCTACACCATCAACATCAAGGATGCCTCCGGTGTTTGTACCCTAACGCTCAATGCCTCCGTTACGCTGGCCGGGGCGCTACCTGCCACCACGACTAACCAGGTAACCGCTTGCACCGGCGTTAACAATGGTTCCATCACCGTTACTTCCGTTGGCGGTACCGGTCCCTATACGTTTAGTCTGAACGGTGGTGCACCGGTAGCAGGAACGATCCCTTATACGTATTCGAACCTTGCCGCCGGCGGATATACGATCCTGGTCAGGGACCTCAGCAATGGTTGTACGACCAATTTGCTCAATGTTGTGGTCAGTGTGGGTTCCGGAGCCGATGGTACCACTACTTCTACAGCAACTTCTTGCCCCACCGTAAACAACGGTGCTTTAACCGTCACCACCACTGCCGGTATAGCACCTTTTTCTTTTGGGATTGATGGAGGTGCCCTGCAGGCTGGTACCAGTCCCTACACTTTTTCGAATCTCACTCCCGGTAATCACGTGGTCACGATCCGCGATGCGTTGGGATGTACTCGAAATTTGAATGTGACGGTCAATGCCGGTCCGCCGCTTTCAGCCGGACTCACCAGTGCCGCCACCGGATGCCAGGGCGCTGCCAATGGCACAGTCACGGTTACGCCCAACTCCGGCACCGGACCCTATACCTATTCGTTGGACAATGGTGCCTTTGTCTCGGGTGCTGCTCCGTATACCTTCACCAACCTCTCGGCGGGTAATCACACCATCGTGGTCAGGGATGCCGCCGGTTGTGCCACCAACGTGCTCAACATAAATGTGGCTCCTGGTCCCCCGCTGGCTACAACCGCCACCAAAACCGATGCGCTTTGTTTTGGCGGCAGTACCGGAGCCATCACGGTTACCCAACCCACCGTGGGCAGTGCGCCGTATCAATATTCACTCGATAATACCAACTGGCAATCGAGCAATCAATTCACCGGATTAACGGCCGGCAATTACACGGTTTATTTCCGCGAGGCGAATGGTTGTTTTGGTAACCTGACCATTACGGTCGGACAGCCCACGGCACTGGCCGTGGCGGCGACCACCGTTCCGGTGGTGTGTAATGGTCAGCCCAACGGAATCATTCGCGTAACGGGTAACGGTGGCATCGGTCCCTATCAATACTCACTGAACGGTACCACTTGGCAAACCATCGATAGTTTTCTGGTGGCCGCTGGTTCGTACACCGTGCACATCCGAGACAATAACGGATGCACGACCACCACACCTATCTCCGTTACCGAGCCCAATGTGTTGAATGCTGTATCGGCCAATGCCAATGCTACTTGTAATGGTGGTAACGACGGACAGATCGTGGTCACGGCCACCGGCGGCAATGCCAATTACCAATACTCGATCGATGGGGGTGCCACCTGGCAGTCCACCGCCACCTTCAACGTAGCACCGGGTAACTACGTCGTGCTGGTAAAAGACGGATTGGGTTGCAGTACCAGTTTTAATACCACCGTGGGTCTTACCAATGATCTTACCCTCACCCCGCAAACCGATCCCACCATCTGCGAAAGTAAATCAGCGCAGTTGGCTGTTTTATCCAATGGGTTGCTATTCAGCTGGTCGCCGGGCACGGCACTCAGCAATACCACTATTCCGAACCCGGTGGCCAGTCCCACCGCCACCACCCAATACATCGTAACTGTCACCTACGGACGATGTGTGGCCTACGATACCGTGGTGGTGAACGTCAATGCGGCTCCCATCCCCAATGCCGGTCCGGACGGTTTCATTTGTTATGGTCAAACCTATCAATTACAAGCCTCCGGCGGGGTGCAGTACCGGTGGACGCCAGCCACGTATCTGAGCAGCACCACGGTAGCCAATCCCATCTCGTCCCCGTCGAAGGATATTATCTACACTTTATCCATTTTGGCAGATGCCAACGGTTGTGCTTCGTTGGTTACCGATGAGATGACCATTGATGTTACGCCGCCCTTGAAACTAAAGACCTATCCCTTCGATACCATCGGCTATCCGGGCGATCAGTTTCAATTGTTGGTTGTACCCAACGATCCGGATGCAACCAATTTTGTGTGGTCGCCCTCGGTTGGGCTGAGTAGTACCACTATTGCCAACCCCATCGTAACGGTCGGGGCGATCGGGCAGGATATTCAATACCGGGTCTGGGCCTTTACACAGGCTGGTTGCCGCGGAGAGGGTTATGTCAAGGTCAGGGTATATAAAGGTCCCGATATTTACGTACCAACCGGGTTTACGCCCAATGGCGACGGGAAGAACGATAAATTCACCCCCTTCCCGGTGGGTATGAAAAGCTACAACTACTTCAAAGTATTCAATCGGTGGGGTCAGCTGGTCTTTAGCACCACCCAATTGAATACGGGCTGGGATGGCCGTTGGGGTGGGGGGGAGCAACCGGCCGGAACCTATGTATGGATGATCGAGGGACTTACCAAAGACAATCGGGTGATCACCAAGAAGGGAACGGTGGTCATGATCCGATGAGGTTTATCCCCATGCTTTTTCCCTTATCACCATTCCGCTTTTTTATCGATCGGATGCCCCGTCATCCCTTTATTTTTGCGTCGCGCCAACACGCGCAACACACGCAATACAATTTCTGATCATGGTAGATGTTATACTCGGCTTGCAATGGGGCGATGAAGGAAAGGGAAAGATCGTCGATTTTTTTGCCAAAGATTATGCCGTAGTGGCCCGGTTTCAGGGCGGTCCCAATGCCGGACATACATTGTATGTAAACGGACAAAAGATCGTGCTTCATCAGATCCCCTCCGGTATTTTTCATGCCGGTATTCAAAACCTGATCGGCAACGGCGTGGTGTTGGATGCTGTTACGCTAAAAAAAGAATGTGCGGCCGTAGCGGCCCTAGGCGTGGATGTCCAAAAAAATCTATACATCGCCCAGCGGGCGCACTTGATCCTGCCCACGCACCGTGCGTTGGATAAAGCCGCGGAACTGGCTAAGGGTGAGCAAAAGATCGGTTCCACGCTGAAGGGGATCGGTCCTACGTACATGGACAAGACCGGACGTAACGGACTTCGGGTCGGTAACCTGTTCGACAAGGATTTCACTGCACAATACCAAAAACTTCGGGCCAAGCATCAGCAGTTGCTCGACAACCATGGTTTCACGGAAGATATTTCGGCCTGGGAGAATGATTTTTTTGAGGCCATTGAGTTTTTACGCGGACTCAAGGTGGTAAACGGGGAGTACTTCATCAATGAAGCCATCGCCTCCGGACAAAAGGTGCTGGCCGAAGGGGCACAGGGCAGTATGCTCGACATTGATTTTGGCACGTTTCCTTTCGTTACATCTTCCAATACCATTTCCGCGGGTGTTTGCAGCGGACTGGGCATCGCGCCCCAAAAGATCCGGGAGGTCTACGGCGTAACCAAGGCATATTGTACCCGGGTGGGAGGCGGACCTTTCCCTACAGAATTAAATGATGAAACGGGAGAAACCCTGCGTCGGATCGGAAGTGAATTCGGGGCCACGACCGGACGACCCCGTCGTTGTGGCTGGATCGATCTGGTCGCCTTGAACTATGCCTGTATGCTCAATGGCGTAACGGCCCTGGTGATGACCAAGGCGGACGTATTGGATACGTTCGCGACGCTCCAAGCCTGCACGGCCTATGAATACGATGGCCGGCAAATGAACCAGATGCCTTTTCAGTTGGATGCCGGTCCCCTGAAACCCATCTACCAGTCCTTCCCGGGATGGGAGCAACCCATCACCGAGTTTCGCCAGGCTGCCGAGTTGCCCCCGGTGATGCAATCCTATATACAATTCATCGAGTCCTGTTTGGGGGTACCGGTGCGGTTTGTGTCGAACGGGCCCGGTCGCGACCAATTGATCGAACGCCCGGTATAAGATCCGCTGAAAATTCCGTCGAAAAAATTTGGCGGATTTGTCGGAACGCAGAAAATTTACATTGTGAATCATTTTTTATGTTGATAAAACGGAATCTCCAGACTGCAGACAAACCACGGTGGGGAATAACGGCTGACGGTATCCTCACGCTCGTTGCCGCAAAGAAAAAAGCCGCAGAAGAAGAAGAAAAAGAATCAGCGGATGAATGGGAAAAAGAGGAAGGGGAAGAAGCCTGGGATCCCGATTTTGATGAGTTTGACGTTCCCAAATCCCGCTCTGGTAAATCAGACAATAAAGAAGAGGAGGAGTTGAACTTCGAAGAGGAAGAGGAATTCAACGATCTTTTCGACGACGAAGGATTTGATGAAGATGCTCCGAACGATGATTATTGATCATCGTTGCTTTCCCCGCGTACAATCATGACAAGACTGGAAAAAGACCTGGATGAATTGCCTTTGGGTCTGTCCGGACTTCTCCGCTGGGCCACGGCCCACGAAGTCTGTTGTGTATTGGATGGTTCTGCGGCCACGGATCCCGACTACGCGTTCCCCCGTCAACTCGCCGTGGGGGTCAATCGATCCTTTGAATTAGGTGTGGATGGATCGCTGTCGGATTTGGATGCTTTCTTAAGTCCCAGCAGCATCGGCTATGCCCTACAGATCGGATACGGATTGAAAGATCACCTGGAGAAACTTACTTCTCGTCACCTCGATCCCATCGGGTTTCCCAGCTTGTTCGTGTTCGAGCCGGCCGTTCGCATTCA
The DNA here is from genome assembly GCA_005789565.1 of Bacteroidota bacterium. GTDB lineage: Bacteria > Bacteroidota > Bacteroidia > Chitinophagales > Chitinophagaceae > JJ008. The sequence continues at coordinate 15,396 of SXXL01000081.1, forward strand.
ATGGATGGGAGACCGCCTTCATATCTGGGCAGCGGATGCAGCGGCCGTTTGGGAAAGCATCCGATCGACCGGTTCGCGCCCGACTGATCCAATCATTCCTCCGGTCCGCTTTCAACCCCGTTGCTCCCGGATGCAATACTTGGCGGCCCTCGAACAGGTGCACAAGCATATTTTGCGGGGCGACTGCTATGAATTGAATTATTGTCAGGAGTTTTTTTCGACCGGCGTGTCGTTGGATCCCGTGGCCGTGTATGAGCGTTTGTCTGCGGTGGTGCAGGCACCTTTTGCCTGTCTGTATCGAAACAAGCACCGCTGGATGATGGGGGCCAGTCCCGAACGTTTCTTGAAAAAGCAAGGCGACAGGCTGGAGTCAAGGCCCATGAAAGGCACCGCGCCTCGGGCCGTCGATCCGATACAGGATGCTCAGTTAGCCGCAGCACTGCAAGGAAGCCAAAAGGACCGATCGGAAAACATCATGGTGGTCGATTTGGTGCGAAACGATCTTTCCCGCGTTGCTGAGAAAGGAACGGTACAGGTGGAAGCACTTTGTGCCTTGCATAGTTTTCCGCAGGTGCATCAGTTGGTGTCGACGGTCAGTGGCCAACTTCGTGCCGGCACGGGTTTTCGGGAAATTTTGGAGGCCTGCTTCCCCATGGGATCCATGACGGGTGCCCCCAAAGTGCGGGTGATGCAATTGACCGACCAATATGAGCACAGTGCTCGGGGGTTGTATTCCGGTTCTGTCGGGTATATCGAACCCAATGGAGATTTTGATCTGAATGTCGTGATCCGCAGCCTACAGTACCAGGCGGATAGCGGATATGTATCCTACCACGTCGGCTCTGGCATTACGGCCTACAGCGATCCGGAAAAAGAATGGGAGGAATGCCTTTGGAAATCAAGGGGCATTCGGCAGGTGTTCGAGGCGTAGCCGATCAGGACTTGTGGCTGTCGTTCACGCTGTCCTCGATCTCTTTTTTGACGTTGCTTTTGGCGTCGTTGAATTCCCGCACCCCACGGCCTACCCCGCGCATCAACTCGGGGATCTTCTTGCCACCAAACATCAGCAAAACGATGACCAGGATGATGATGATCTCGTTGGTGCCCATTGCCAGCAAAATGTTCTGTACCATATCAGATGATTGTAGTTCAAAGATAATAACAACCCATGACCCCCGGCAAATAAAAAACCCCGGTGAACCGGGGTTTGAAAAAGTTTAACGGATCGAATTATTCCGCTACCGCCATGCGCTTCTCGCGGATACGGGCACTCTTACCACTGCGCTTGCGCTGGTAGAAGAGTTTGGCTCGGCGGACGTTACCGGTCTTATTCAGTTGAATCGATTCGATGTTGGGGGAGAAGTAGGGAAACACACGCTCCACACCCACGCCGTCAGAGATCTTACGAACGGAGAAGGAAGCCGTCGCGCCGCGACCTTGTGTTTTGATCACATCGCCTTTGAAGGACTGGATACGCTCCTTGGCACCTTCAATGATCTTATAGTTGACGGTGATGTTGTCACCCGGCTTGAAGGCAGGGTAATCTTTCTTTCCCGTGAGTTGTTCGTGGATGTACTTAACCGCGTTCATGGTTTCCTGATTTTAAGGGAGGGCAAAGGTAGGGGATATCCGTGAATTTTTGAAATCTGTTCAGGAAAAAACTAGTGGGCAAACTCTTGATCCTGAGTGATTTCCCTTTAGCGGGCTACGTTCACGGCTCTTTTTTCGCGAATCACCGTCACCTTGATCTGTCCGGGGAAGGTCATTTCGGTCTGGATCTTCTGGGCGATCTCGAAAGAGAGGCGGTCAGAGTCCTGATCGCTGACCTTATCGGCCTCCACGATCACCCGTAATTCCCTCCCGGCCTGGATGGCATAGGCCTTTTCCACGCCGGAATAGTTCATGGCCAGATTTTCCAAGTCCTTGATCCGCTGCAAATACTGCTGCATGATCTCGCGACGGGCACCCGGGCGGGCACCACTGATGGCGTCACAAGCCTGTATGATCGGAGAGATCACGTATTGCATCTCCGCTTCATCGTGGTGCGCCGCAATGGCGTTGACCACGGCGGGATTCTCACCATATTTTTCCGCCAGCTTGGCTCCCAGCAGGGCGTGGCTCAATTCACTTTCCTCATCGGGAACTTTTCCAATGTCATGGAGCAGTCCGGCTCGTTTGGCCAATTTAGGATTGAGTCCGAGTTCGGCAGCCATGGTGGCGCAGAGGTTGGCCGTTTCACGGCTGTGCATAAGCAGGTTCTGTCCATACGAGGAACGGAATCGCATCCGTCCCACCATCCGCACCAATTCTTTGTGCAAACCATGTATGCCCAGTTCAATGACGGTACGCTCTCCGATCTCCATCACTTGTTCCTCGATCTGGCGACGGGTTTTTTCGACCACCTCTTCGATGCGGGCCGGGTGGATCCGTCCGTCGGCCACCAGTCGCTGCAAACTCAGTCGCGCGATCTCGCGGCGAAGCGGATCGAAACTCGATAATAAGATCGCTTCCGGTGTATCATCCACGATCAGGTCAACCCCGGTCGCGGCCTCAATGGCCCGTATGTTGCGGCCTTCTCGACCAATGATCTGTCCCTTGATCTCATCACTTTCCAAATGGAATACGGTGATGGTATTTTCAATGGCCTGCTCGGCCGCCGTGCGTTGAATGGTTTGGATGATGATCTTGCGGGCTTCCTTACCGGCTTTTTGTTTGGCGTCCTCAATGATCTCTTGCTGCAAGGCCAGGGCACGGGTTTCCGCTTCTTGCTTCAAACTTTCTACCAGTTGGTTGCGCGCATCCTCAGCCGAAAGATTGGCGATCTTCTCCAGGCGACGCACATGCTCCTCCTGCTTCTTGTCTAATTCAACTTTCCGCTGGTTGTTGAGCTCGATCTGACGGTTGAGGTTCTCTTTGATGGCCTCGTTGTCCTTCAGCTGCTTGTCAAGGTTACCCTCTTTCTGGCTGATCGATTGCTCTTTTTGACGGATCCGGCTTTCGGTGTCGTTGATCTTCTTGTTCTTTTCGAAGATCTCTTTTTCATGCGCGGCTTTTAGCTGCACGAAACGCTCCTTGGCTTCTACCTCTTTTTCTTTCTTGACGGTTTCGGCCCGGAGCTCAGCCTCTTTCAGTATAGTTGCTGCCTTGGCTTCGGCTTCCTCAATTTTTTTCTGCGTGTTTCCGGCAAAGACGAATTTGCCCAGGACAAGGCCCACGACCAAGCCCCCGCCACCAATGATGGCCAGTAATATATTTAGGTCCATGAATGCGGTTGTTTAATAGGTACACAAAAGAAGTATTAATTGCAACTAATTGATTTACAAATACTTGAGCATCAATCAATCAGCTGTACTGCAAAGGTACGATTTCAGGGCGAATGCGGAAAATCACCGGCTGACCAACCGGAGTCTCTGCATTGACCGGAAGGGATTAACTTGAGCGGCAAAACTACTGTATGCTCCGTACCGCTCTGCTGATGGCGCTGTTGATGCCAATTTTATTGCTGGCCCAGACCTCGTCCCGTTCTTTTGTATTAGAGGGGCAATTGGTTGGGTCTGAACCCTACCCGTCCAAGATCCAGCTCCAATATCGGGGGGCACAGGGATGGAAAATGGATAGTGCCAATGTGGTAAGTGGACAGTTTCGGCTGGAAGGAAAAATGGCGGAGCCTACGCTGGCCCGACTCCTGATTCGCGCCACGACGCCTGGAGCCAAGAACATCACTCAAGAGATTTTTCTGATGCCGGGTATGCAGCGGGTTCGTCTGTCAGCCGATGCCAAACGTTTTCAGGTTAGAGGCTCTGAAGCCCACCGGGCCTTTGAGAAGTTAAAAAAGAAATCGGCCCCGTATGATGCCGAGTACGAAAAGATGATCGCTGAATATCAGTCCTACGCCAAGGCCAAAGAAACCGCCAAGCAGGCAATGGTGGAAGAAAAATTGGACTCGATCGATGCCCTTCGTCGGGAAAAGGTGTACCGACGCTTTTTAATGGAAACGCCCAACACCCCGATCTCGCCCTACATCTTGCAGGAATATGCGGGATGGGACATCGAGCCGGCCAGTGTGGAGCCACTGTACAACCTGTTGTCGGCGGCGGAAAAGCAATATCCTTCAATGATCGAGTTCAAGCAAAGTTTGGAGATGGCCAAGCTCACCCAAGTAGGTGTACCGGCCATGGAATTCGTGCAGAATGATACCCTTGATAAACCCGTGGCGCTCTCTTCTCTTCGGGGGAAATATGTTCTGATCGATTTTTGGGCCAGCTGGTGTGGTCCCTGCCGCGTCGAAAACCCCAACGTGGTCAAGGCCTTTTTGACCTACCGCGACCGAAATTTTCACGTGCTCGGTGTGTCGCTGGATCGTCCGGGACAAAAAGACAAATGGATGAAGGCCATTCACGATGATAAGCTGACGTGGACCCACGTCAGTGACCTGAAATTCTGGAATAACGCCGTGGCCGTTCAGTACGGCATCCGGGCCATCCCGCAGAACTTACTCATTGACCCCAACGGGATCATTGTAGCAAAGAATTTAAGAGGAGAGAAGTTGATGAATACGTTGAAAGGAGTATTGAAGTAGAGGGTAGAGGGTAGAGGGTAGAGAGTTGAGAGGGGAATATCTCAGCCCTCAACCCTCTACTCTCATCTCTCTGTTCTCATCATTTCATCCAGCAACGATTCGATCTTGAGCATACGTTCTTCGATCCCTTCCTGTTCGATGCCGGCGGCTTGTTGCGCGAGTTGTTCGGTGGCGAACCAGATGACCACCATGGCGATATAATCTTGCATGTCCTTTCCGGCAAACAGTGTTCGGAATTCCAGGATCTTGTCGTTGATCATCTTGAGGGTCTTGCGAACGACCTCTTCGTCCTGCGGCTGGATCTTGATCCGATAGCTTCGATCACCGATGACGGCAGAGATGGGTATGAGGTTGGACATATTTCTTTATTCACTGAGTAAGGCGATGCATCGATCGATCTCCTTCAGGTATCCGTTGAGTTTTTTCTCGATCTCTTTTTTGTCGGCCGCGTTCAGATCGCCGGCGTTGAGTTTCAGCACATCCAGTTGGGTGCGCAGTAATTGAACCTGTTCCTGTGCGTGTTTTAATTTCTCTTCGGATTCTGCTGCCGAGCGACGCAGGCGATCGTTTTCCTGTTGCAGGGCTTTGTGGTGCCGCATCAGTTGCTGCAGTTTGTCCAGAATACGTTTGAGGGTTGCTTCCAAGGAGATCATTTTCGGATCTCGGCACCACATTGGGTCGATAAGGCGTCGATCACTTGTCGCATCCACCCATCGATCTCCGCATCGGTCAATGTTTTTTCCGAGTGCTGAAAGGTCAGGTTGATGGCCATCGACCGCTTGTCGGTGCCGAGTTTGTCGCTTTCGAATATATCAAAGAGTTTGATACCCTGCAGATTTTCCAGGCCGATCTTCTGCACAGTGTCCCGGATCCGGGCCCAGCTCAAATCCCTTTCCACCAACATCGATAGGTCGCGTTGGACTGCCGGGAACTTGGGAAGCGGCGCGATCTTTCGCGGCCGATCCAGGCTGAGAGACAGGAGCGCTTGCCAGTCCAGCTCGGCATAGAAAACAGGTTGTTTGATGCCAAATCGCTCCAGGGTTTGAGTCGATACGGCGCCGCCCTCTGCCAGGCAGGTGCCGGAACAAATCCAGCGGATCGGCTCCCGGATCTGCACCAGGCCATCGGGATATTCTTCCGTTATATTTTCAATACCTACCCACTGAAATAAGGTATTCAGCTGCGATTTGACCGCAAACAGGTCCGCCGCCTGTGCCGGTTGCTTCCAATCTCCTTCCTGCCAGTCGCCGCTCCAGACCAGTATTAGTTTTGGCGTTTCCTGATACACGGTGCCGCCCCGGTAGTGATAGGTTTTTCCAAATTCAAAAAGTCGAAGCGAGGCGTTCTTGTGGTTCAGGTTATGGGCCACCACTTCGAGTGCTGTTTCCAACAGGCGGGGCCGCATTACATTCAATTCCTGACTCAGGCTGTTGATCATCTGCACCAGCGTGGTCGATTCCTCCTCGGAGAAATAAGCTCGGTTGGTAATGGAGTTGGTGACGATCTCCTGAAAACCTTGTCCCGCCAACCGATCGGCAATTTTTTCCTGCGCCGTGAGAAAACGGTCTTCGCGGGAAACGGCGGGACTGATCCGGATCGTTTGAGGGATGGGGATATTGTCCAGTCCGTCGATCCGAAGGATCTCCTCCACGAGGTCGGCGGGTTGTTCGACATCCGTTTTGAAGCTGGGTACCGCCACGCGAAATTCATTATCCGATTCCCGCAGGATCTCAAAGCCCAGAGCCAACAAGATCGTCCGCACCGCTTCGGGGTGATAATTTTTCCCACTCAGCTTTTTCAAGTATTGCCAGCTCAGGGAGATCTCCACTTTTTCTTTTTTGCCCGGATAGAGATCGGTCCATTCACCCACTATTTTTCCACCGGCGATCTCGGTGATCAGCTGCACGGCTCGTAGCAATACCCGGTCGCAAACACCCGGATCGGTTCCTTTTTCAAAACGCAGTGCCGCATCGGTTCGCAATCCATGATGAAACGAGGTTTTCCGAATGCCCACGCCCTGAAAGCAGGCACTTTCCAGAAAGATATTTTTGGTTTGCTCGCTGACTCCGGAGGCTTTTCCGCCAAAGACACCGGCGAGGCACAATCCGCCCTCCGCGTCACAGATCATGAGATCGTCTGCTTGCAAGGTGCGGGACGTTTCATCGAGGGTCACGAATGGAGTGCCCTTGGCTAGTTTTTTCACTTCGATCCGTCCCCCGCGGATCGTATCGGCATCAAAGGCATGCAGGGGCTGACCGGTCTCGTGCAGCAGGTAATTGGTGATGTCGACGAGGTTGTTGATCGGCCGGACCCCGATGGCTTTTAATCGTTGCTGCAGCCAGGTCGGGGATGCTTCCACCCGCACGTTTTCTATGGAGATGCCGCAGTACCGGGGACAATCCGCCGGATCCTGGATCATGACCTCGATCGGTGCTTTTTTTCCCGTGGCGGGAAGGGATGGGGAAGCGGGTAATTGCGGACGACATTCGGTCCGCTCGTGATGAGATAGATAGGCGCACACATCTCGGGCAACCCCCCAATGACTCATGGCATCCATCCGGTTGGGGGTCAGTCCGATCTCATAAATGATGTCGCTATAGGGTTTGAAATGCTCCGCGGCCGGGGTGCCGGGCGCAAGTGTTTCCTGCAGTACCAAAATGCCGTCGTGCGAGGGACCCAGTCCCAATTCATCCTCCGCACAGATCATACCCTGGCTTTCTTCTCCACGGATCTTGGCTTTTTTCAGGGTGATGGGATCGCCGCTCAGCGGATAGATGGTGGTGCCGATCGTGGCCACCAGTACGGTTTGTCCGGCCGCTACATTGGATGCCCCGCAAACAATGTGCAGGGGTTCGGCTTGTCCAATGTCTACACGGGTGAGGCGAAGCCGATCGGCGTTGGGGTGCGGGTGCACCTCTAATACCTGTCCGACGACCACTCCTTGCAATCCGCCTTTGATCTCTTCGTAGGGGATCTGTTTTTCCACTTCGAGTCCGATAGAAGTCAAGATCCGACCGAGCCGATCGGGTTCGATCGGTTGGGGTAAATACTCGCTTAACCAGTGGTAGGAGATGGTCATAATGGGTGGGGACGAAGATACGAAAGCGAAGCGGCGAAGAAAGAAGATTGCCTACTTTTGAGCCTCAATTCAACCTGATATGGCCAATCAACTGTTAGCCGGAAAATGCGGCATCATCTTCGGAGCCTTGGATGAGAAGTCCATCGCCTGGAAAACGGCTCTCCGCTGTCACGAGGAGGGCGCCAAGATCGTGCTCACCAACGCGCCCGTGGCCTTGCGCATGGGCGAGATCAATAAACTTTCTGCCTTATGTGGTCAGGCCCCGGTCATTGGTGCGGATGTCACCAATATGGACGACCTGAAAAATCTATTTGAGCAGGCCATACAGCATTTTGGCGGACCCGTGGATTTTGTGTTGCACTCCATCGGCATGAGCCTCAATGTGCGCAAAGGCAAACATTATACGGAGATGAATTACGAGTGGAATCAAAAGACGCTCGACATTTCCGCCATGAGTTTTCATCGGGTGCTGCGCACGGCTTGGGATCTGGATGCGATCCGTGAGGGGGGCAGTGTGGTGGCCCTGAGCTACATCGCCGCCCAGCGCGTGTTTCCGGATTACAACGAAATGGCCGATGCCAAAGCCTTGCTGGAAAGCGTGACCCGTAGTTTCGGATATCATTATGGCGTTCGCCGAAAAGTCCGCATCAACACCGTTTCTCAATCGCCCACCCGCACGACCGCGGGCAGCGGCGTCAAAGGGTTTGACGGATTTATCAATTATGCAGAGGCGATGAGTCCGCTGGGCAATGCCACCGGGGAAGATTGTGCCAATTATTGCGTTACGCTGTTCAGCGACCTGACCCGTTACGTGACCATGCAAAATCTATTTCACGATGGTGGTTTCTCCTTCACGGGCGTGACCCAGTCGGTGATTGAAAAAATGGGCGACTGATCGGTCGTCGAGTAAAAAAAACCTCCCATGGCGGGAGGTTTTTTTATGTCCGTTGGGGGGAGATCAGTATTCGTCTTCGTTGAACAGAAAATCATCCTGTGTAGGATAATCGGGCCAGATGTCCTCGATCGATTCAAATACATCGCCTTCGTCCTCGAGTTCCTGCAGGTTCTCGACCACTTCGATCGGAGCGCCGGAGCGAATGGAGTAATCGATCAGTTCATCTTTCGTCGCCGGCCAGGGGGCGTCTTCTAAGTAAGAGGCAAGTTCCAGAGTCCAAAACATGGATGTCGTTATTTTCCGCGAATGTAGGCAGAATATCCAATTTGCCAAATCCGTTAAATCGGGTACGAGCCCTGATTTTTTTGAGTAGTTTCGGGGTCGCATCCAGTTCAATGATCCACGGCAAAAACATTTCAAAAACATTCGGAGACCTTTCCGTGTTGCGCGGGGTGAATATTTCCATCGCCGCCGGCGAAGTGGTTTCCCTGGTGGGTCCCTCGGGTTCCGGCAAAAGCACCCTGTTGCATATTTTGGGCACGCTGGACCAACCCGATCAGGGATCCGTGGAGATCAATGGCACGGAAGTAACCCGCTTGTCCAGAAACGAGCTGGCCTCCTTTCGGAATCGCTCCATTGGTTTTGTCTTTCAGTTTCACCACCTGTTACCTGAATTCAGTGCATTGGAGAATGTGTGCATCCCCGGTTGGCTGGGCAAACGCTCCCGCACAGACGTAAAAAAAGAAGCGATGGGTCTGTTGGAATTATTGGGGTTGGCCGATCGAATGGACCATCGCCCCGGTCAACTCTCCGGAGGCGAACAGCAGCGGGTGGCCGTGGCCCGGGCCCTTATCAATAAACCAGCCGTGGTATTTGCCGATGAGACCACCGGCAACCTGGATACGGCCACGGCACAAGCGATGCACCGTTTATTCTTTGACCTGCGCGATCAATTGAAACAAACCTTTCTCATCGTTACGCACAACGAAGAACTGGCGTCGCTCAGTGATCGGTGTTTGCGGATCCGGGACGGTGAACTGAGCTGATCTGATCTGCATCAGGGGTGCGCTACATACCAATTTTTTAGTTCGTCGAGTGTGTTGGTGACTTTGGCGTTGTCGGTCCACCAATCATGAAACGTCAGGGGATAACTGATCAAGCGTCGATCCACCCCCAAGGTTCCCAAACGGCTGTGCAGCGTGCTGCTTTGATCGGGGTTCACGATGGGATCGAGTGCCCCGTGAAAAAAAATGGTGGCTGGGGCAGTGGCTGTTGCCTGGTATTGGGGACTGCACGATTTATACCGCTGTTCCGATACGGGGGTGACGGGCAGCAAAGGCATCCCCAGATAAGTTGATAAGACCGTTCCGTAAACAACATTATTATAATAGGCCATGCTGAACAGATCGGTGGGGCCAGCCAGGGAGGCTACGGCCTTGATCTTGCCATTGGAGTTGCGGGTATAGCTCAAGGCCAAAGAGAGATGTCCGCCCGCACTATGTCCGACCAAATAAATTTTTTGATTGCTGAACGTGTAATATCCCGCTTTTCGAAAAAGGTATTGTATGGCACTGTCGAGGTCATCCAACTGCATCTTATAATTGTCCGGGTTGTTGGTCGAGAGCCGGTAATTGATGTTGGCCACCGCGAAGCCGCGTTGTTTGAGTCCGTTGGACAGGAACTGAAACTCTGATTTATCACCGGTAACCCAGCCACCGCCATGCACGATCATCACCACGGGGGTTTGGGTATTTCGGTTGGCCGGTAAGGCGAGATTCAGCCGTTGCAGGGGGTCGTCGCCATAATCCAGGTTGTTTACCGTGGTATCGACCAGGGGAAAGGTTGGGTTGGGGGCGGGATTGTCGGGGCGACAGGCCTCGGTCATCCATAAAAGCAATGCGAAAAGGGGTAGGGCAACTCTTTTCATAAGCATCCATAAAGTAACAGGAAAAATTGCTTTTCGCCCATCAAAATCTCAGACCCTTGGTTTCCAGGGGATCTCCGGGATATTCAATTGTTGTCCCACATACCTCGACAATACGAAAAGATAATCGCTGAGGCGGTTAAGGTATTGGATGATCAGCGGGGCCACTTCTTCCCCCTCCAGTTCGAGCCGGACGCAATGGCGTTCGGTACGGCGACAAACACAGCGGGCAATGTGTAGATGGGAAAGTGTGGGATGACCACCGGGCAGAATGAAATTTTTCATGGCGGGCAACTCGCCGGTCATCCGATCCATCTCCTTTTCCAGGGCCTGTACATCCGTCTCCTTCAGGTCGGGCAGTTTCATGCCGGGTTCCTTCACCGGGTCGCAGGCCAGGGCCGATCCGATGGTGAAGAGGCGGTCTTGCACTTCGCGAAGGACTTTTTGGCTGTTCTCATCTGCCAGCAGATCGAGACAGAGCCCCAAATAGGAGTTCAACTCATCCACGGTGCCATACGCTTCGATTCGCAGGTGTGATTTGGGTACTTTGGTGCCTCCGATCAGGGAGGTGGTGCCATCGTCACCGGTTTTGGTATAGATCTTCAGGGCCATTCGGGGTACTTGTAAGCAGACTAACAACGCCAGCCGACGAAGGTTTGATTCCAATCAGGCAAAAATCGGTTTGGACTGATTTAGTTTATCGCTTTCGATCACGCCATCCCGCAACCGAACGACCCTTCGGGCATGGTTGGCGATATCCTCCTCATGGGTAACAATGACGATGGTATTGCCGCGGCCATGGATCTGGTCGAAGATCTCCATGATCTCGTAGGAGGTTTTGGAATCCAGGTTGCCGGTGGGCTCATCCGCCAAGATCAACGAGGGATCGTTGACCAGGGCCCGGGCAATGGCCACACGTTGGCACTGTCCGCCCGACAACTCATTTGGCTTGTGATGGCTTCGATCCGTCAGGCTAACCAGCTCCAGCATCGCCATCGCTTTTTCGGTCCGCTCCTTCTTTTTCATACCGGCGTAGACCAGGGGTAGGGCTACGTTCTCGACAGCAGTCAAACGGGGCAACAGGTTGAATTGTTGAAAAACGAATCCGATCTCTTTGTTCCGAACCTCCGCCAGGTCGTCGTCCTGCATTTGGCTCACGTCTTTTTGGTTGAGCACATAGGTTCCGCCAGACGGGGTGTCCAAACAGCCGATGATGTTCATCAGGGTGCTCTTTCCGGAACCGGAGGGACCCATCAGGGCCACGTACTCATTGCGATGAATGAGCAGCGACAGACCTTTCAAAACCTGCAGCTCATGTTTGCCCATGAAGTAACTCTTCTCGATCTGTTCCAGCCGGATGATCTCGTTTGACATAACGGAGTCGGAATTTTTTATCGTGGTCCTTTCCGAAGGGGCAAAGATAAACTCAACTGAGCACTTATTCTTACCTTAGCCCGCCTATGCAGTCCTCCCAAAATATCGTGATGAGCGGCATCCGCCCCACCGGATACCTGCACCTGGGAAATTATTTCGGGGCCCTGCGCAATTATGTCCGGATGCAGGACGAGCACCCCTGTTTTTTCATGGTGGCCGACCTCCATTCACTCACCACCCACCCCGATACCAAAACCCTGCGCGAGAGTGTTACCCGGGTGTTGGCGGAGAACATCGCGTGCGGACTCGATCCGGAGAAAGTGGCCCTCTATTGCCAGAGCCATGTACCGGAAACGGCCGAACTCTATCTCTATTTCAACATGCTGGCCTACAAAGGCGAGTTGGAAAAGACCACCACCTTCAAAGACAAGGCCCGCTTACAGCCCGATAACATCAATGCCGGTCTGCTTACCTATCCGGTGTTGCAAACCGCCGATATCCTCCTGCACCGCGCCAACCTGGTACCCGTGGGCAAAGACCAGGAGCAACACCTGGAAATGGCCCGCAATTTTGCCCAGCGCTTCAACCACCGATATGGCGATATTTTTCCAGAGCCACAAGCATTCAATTATGGTCAAGAGCTGGTGAAAGTGCCCAGCTTAGACGGGGTCGGTAAGATGAGCAAGAGCGAAAATCAAAATGCTACCCTTTATTTGGCCGACGACGACGATTCCATCCGAAAGAAATTGATGAAAGCCAAGACCGATGCGGGTCCTACCCAACCCGCCCAGCCTAAGCCCGATTACATCGAAAATCTTTTTTCGCTGATGCGGTTGGTCAGTGCCCCGGACGTGCTGGCTCAGTTTGAGGCCGCCTATGAGGGGTGTACGATCCGGTATGGCGATATGAAAAAGCAATTGGGGGAGGACATGGTCCGGTTCATTGCTCCCATCCGGTCCCGTGCGGCGGAAATCCAATCCGATGAGACCTACCTGAAAAAAGTGATGCAACTCGGGGCGGAAAAGGCCCGCACCAGTGCGGTGCAGACCCTGTCGGCCGTGCGGGCTGCGATGGGATTGAACTATTATTGAAAATTATTCCGGAAAGAGGCTGAATCCGAAAATTCGGAGTATTTTGTCCGCCCGGTCGGATGGGACCGCTACGTACAATTATTATGGCAAAGGCTAAAAAAGCAAAACACATTGCGATCGCCGGTAACATCGGTGCCGGGAAGACCACCCTCACGGAACTGTTGAGCAAACATTATCGGTGGATTCCGCATTTCGAGGATGTGGATCACAATCCTTACCTGATGGATTTCTATGAGGATATGCCCCGGTGGAGTTTTAACCTGCAGATCTATTTTTTGAACAGCCGACTTCGTCAGCTGGTGGAGATCCAACAGGGCACCGAGACCATCATCCAAGACCGCACCATCTACGAAGATGCCAACATCTTCGCCCCGAACCTGCACGAGATGGGACTCATGAGCAAACGCGATTTCGATAATTACTACGATTTTTTTCAGACCCTGAAATCCTTGGTCCGCCCCCCCGATCTGCTCATCTACCTGCAGGCGTCGGTGCCCACGCTGGTTGGACAGATCCAAAAGCGTGGTCGGGAATACGAAGAAAATATCCGCCTCGATTACCTGAAGCGTCTAAATGATTTCTACCAGAAATGGATCGGCGATTACAAAGAAGGTCGCTTGTTGGTGATTGACGTCGACAAACTAAAGTTTGGCGAGCGCGAGGAAGACCTCGGCGAGGTGATCCGTCGCGTCGATGCCGAACTACACGGTTTGTTCTAAGCTTTCGGGGCAGCCCCCCGTACTTCAGCACTCACGCCACTGGCGTATTTCTCAAAATTCTTGACGAAGAGTCCCGCCAAAAACTTGGCCTTGACATCGTATGCCGCCGGATCGCTCCAGGTATTGCGCGGGTTGAGCACTTCGCTGGGTACGCCCGGACATTGGTCTGGGATGGCCAGTCCGAACACCGGATCGTTCGTGTAGTTCGCGGCGTCCAGTTTCCCTTCCAGTGCCGCGGTGATCATCGCCCGCGTATAGGAAAGTTTCATGCGGTGACCGGTGCCATAGGCTCCGCCGGTCCACCCCGTATTGATCAACCACACATTCACTTTGTTTTCCTGCATTTTCTTTCCCAGCAGGTGCGCGTACTCGCCCGGATGCAAGGGAAAGAAGGGTGCTCCGAAGCAAGCACTGAAAGTAGGTTTGGGCTCCGTTACGCCCGCCTCAGTGCCGGCCACCTTCGCGGTGTAACCCGAGATGAACTGGTACATGGCCTGTCCCGGATTCAATTTGGAGATCGGCGGCAGCACCCCGTAGGCATCACAGGTCAGAAAGAAGATATTCTTGGGCAATCCCCCGATCGAAGGCTCCAGCGCATTGCTGATGAAGTGCAGGGGATAGGAAACGCGGGTATTCTCCGTAATGGTATCGTCGTCGAAATTCACCCGGTTACTGCCGGGGAAGAAACTGATGTTCTCAAGCAATGCACCCGGACGGATCGCCTGGAAGATCTCCGGCTCCTTTTCTTCGGTGAGGTTGATGGTCTTGGCATAACATCCCCCTTCAAAATTGAAGATGCCGTCGTTCGACCAACCATGCTCGTCGTCCCCAATGAGTTTTCGGTTGGGATCGGCACTCAGGGTTGTCTTACCGGTTCCGCTCAGACCAAAGAAGATCGCGGTGTCGCCACCCGGACCCATATTGGCACTGCAATGCATACTCAAGACCCCGTGTTCTTTCACCAACACATAATTCAGGATGGTGAATATTCCTTTCTTGGTCTCGCCGGTGTATCCGCTGCCGGCGATCAGGATCTGCTGGTCGCTCATCGACACCACCGAGGCATTGTGCTGCCGAGTGCCGCAGCGCTTGGCATCCAGATGAAGACCGGGAACGGAGACCACGGTCCAGTCCGGCGTGAATCCCTCCAGGTCGGTCTCCGCCGGGCGAATGAACATGTTATGAGCAAACAGGTTGGTCCACGGTTTTTCTGAGATCACCCGAACCTTCAACCGATAGCGCGGATCGGCACACACATAACAATCCCGTACCCACACTTCTTTCAACGTGCTGAGGTAGGTTTTCACATCGTCGCGGATCAGTCCGAATGATTGGGGTGAGATGGCTAGGTTGAAATCATTCCAATTGACCGTTTCCTCGGTCAGCGTATCCTTCACCAGGAATTTATCCTTGGGCGAACGGCCGGTAAACTCACCGGTCTTGATCACCAAGGCTCCCGAGTCGGCCAGCGTACCTTCCTGGATCCGAAGAGTGTCCTGCACCAGCGCATCCGGCGTTAACTGATAGTGTATGGTGGTGTTTGCTTGGACTTGCCATTCGGGGAGTTGGATGATACGTGCTGACATTCGTTCGTATTTGGACAGCAAATCTACCGGATTTCCCAAATCCCCTTCAACAAATAGGCTTGATTTTTCACCACCCTGCCAGGTTTGGGGATATGCGGTGACTTCTTTTTTCCGTTAATTTTGAAGGAGTTACAAATTATTTATGAAATACACACCGCTGGACCCCGCCCTTTTCGTCCGGAACCGAGCCCGTTTTCAGTCCCGCATGAAAAAGAACGCCATCGCCATCTTCGTCAGCAACGACGAGGTGCCCGTCAATGCCGATGCCCTTTATCCCTTCCAGCAGAACAGCGACCTGTTCTGGCTTTCGGGCATTACGCAGGAGGATTCGATGGTGATCCTGTTTCCCGACAACCCCGACCCCAAGTATCGGGAGGTCTTGGTATTGGTTCGCCCCAACGAGCTCAAGGAGAAATGGGATGGCAAACGGCTTCGCGCCGCCGAGGCCAGGGCCATGAGCGGCATCAACACCATCGTGTGGTTGGATTCGTTGGAGGCCCTGTTGCAACCCTGGGTTCATTTGGCCGAGCATATTTATTTGGACAGCAACGAAAATGACCGAAAGGCCAGCTTGCTTCGCACCCGTGAGTATCGTTTTATCGATGAGATGAAGGCTCGTTACCCACTGCATCAATATCAGCGGGCGGCTGCCATCATGAAAGACTTGCGCGCCATCAAAACCCGCGAGGAAGTGGAGGTGGTGAAAAAAGCGATCGATATTACCGACAAAACGTTTCGTCGGTTGATGCAATTCATTCGTCCGGGGGTGATGGAATACGAGATCGAGGCGGAGATTTGGCATTCGTTCTTGTCGCAGCGCGCGACGGGTCCCGCCTACGGCAGCATCATCGCCAGTGGTGATCGGGCCCGTACGTTGCATTATGTCAGCAACAATCAGGAGTGCCGCGACGGTGAATTGTTATTGATGGATTTCGGGGCGGAGTATGGCGGCTATTGCGCCGATCTGACCCGCACCGTTCCGGTGAACGGAAAATTCACCCGTCGCCAAAAAACCGTTTACAACGCCTGCTTGCATTTGCACGATTATGCCAAATCGCTGCTGAAGCCGGGTATCTCCATTTTGGATTACACCGAAAAAGTAGGAGAGGCGGCCACGCAGCAATTCCTGAAGATCGGGTTGCTTCGTAAATCGGATGTCAAAAATGAAGATCCGGAGAACCGGGCCTATCGGAAGTATCTCTATCACGGCATCTCCCATCATTTGGGGATCGATGTACATGACCTGGGTACGCGGACCGCACCCATTCAGGCGGGTATGTTGTTCACGGTGGAGCCGGGAATCTATATTGAGGAAGAACAGATGGGCATCCGCATTGAGAATAACATCTGGATCACCCGTTCGGGTAACCAGGACCTGATGAAGAACATTCCCATCACGGTGGAGGATATTGAAACTTGCATGAAAAAGTCGATTCGATGAAATTCATCCCGAACCTGTTCACGCTGCTGAACCTGCTTGGTGGTTGCCTGGCCATTGCCTTTCTGTTGACGGACGGGATGGTCTTGGTACCCACCGATCAGGGGACGCTATTTTTCGACCTGCCCGCCTCGATCGGTATGGCCAGTATATTCATCGGGGTGGCGGCCGTGCTGGATTTTTTTGACGGATTACTGGCCCGCCTGTTAAAGGCCGACTCGTCGATGGGCGTGCAGTTGGATTCGCTGGCCGATGTGGTCACTTTTGGGGTGGCTCCGGGAATGATCCTGTTCTCGTTTTTGCGGCTGAGTTGGTCGGCCGAGCTGACCGCCTTGGATACGTCAGTCCTCTATTTGGTGCCGGCCTTTCTCGTGCCGTTGGCCGCGGCCTGGCGATTGGCCCGTTTCAACATCACGCCGTCGAACCTTCCTTATTTCGAGGGGGTGCCTTCGCCGGCGGTGGGATTGACCGTCGCTTCTTTTCCCCTGGCTTATTGGGTGGAGGGCGATTCCGGAATGGTTCGTTTGTTACAGGAGTCTTGGTTCCTGTACCTGATCGCCTTGCTGCTTTCCGTGAGTATGGTGATCCGCCTTCCGATGATGAATTTGAAAATGCATTCGTTTGGATGGAAGGAGAACCAGCCTCGATACCTGTTTTTGGCGATCGGTGTGGGATTGGCCATGTGGCTGAAGTGGTCGGCCGCCCTTCCCGTTTTCGCCGCATACGTTCTCTTATCTTTGCTTTTTCAAAAACAGATCCGATGAATTTTACGGTCCACGTACACGTCATGCCCCTCAAAGACTTGCTCGATCCGCAGGGCAAGGCGGTCCTGGGCGGTCTCTCCAATCTCGGTCTGTCCGGGGTGAAGGATGTGCGCATCGGCAAGCGCATTACGTTGCAAGTGGAGGCCCCCAATAAAGAACAGGCCCTGGCCGTCGCCGATTCCTGTGCCCGGCAATTGCTTTGCAATGCGGTGATGGAATACTACGAGATTCACGTTGATTGAACCCATGCTATACTTGGTTCCCACGCCCATCGGTAACCTGCAGGACATCACCCTACGGGCATTGGAGATCCTTCGCTCGGTCGATCTCATATTGGCGGAGGACACCCGCACCAGTTCCATTTTGTTGAAGCATTACTCCATCGAAAAGCCGATCACACCCTATCATCAGCACAACGAGCATCAAGTACTGACGCATTTGGTGAATCAACTGATGAGCGGAAAAAAAATGGCGTTGATCACCGATGCCGGTACGCCCGGGATCTCCGATCCGGCTTTTTTATTGGTTCGCGAGGCCATTCGCGTGTGCATTCCGGTCGAGACCCTGCCCGGGGCCACCGCTTTTGTTCCGGCCCTGGTGAACAGCGGCATCCCCTCGAATCGGTTTTGTTTCGAGGGATTTCTTCCGCAAAAAAAAGGAAGACAAACCTTATTGAAGCAATTGGCGGAGGAGCCGCGTACCCTGATCTTTTATGAATCGCCGCACCGGCTCGAGAAAACGCTCACGGAATTTCAAGGCGTGTTTGGTCCGCAGCGATGCTGTTCGGTCAGCCGCGAACTCACCAAGCTGCACGAGGAAACCGTTCGGGGTACGTTGGAAGAAGTGACCGCTCATTTTAAAAACAAAGGCGTCAAGGGCGAGATCGTGATCGTCGTCGCCGGAAAAGAATAATCCTCAAAACCTTTTTTATGCGTAACTGGATGTTGGTTTTTATCCTCCTGTCGATCTCAGCAGCCGCGCTGGCACAACCCGATCGCTGGCAACAACGGGTGAAGTACAAAATGGACGTCGATATGGATGTTGCCACCAACCGGTTTACGGGGAAGCAGCAGTTGGACTATTGGAACAACTCCCCCGACACGCTGTATAAATTGTTCTATCATCTTTATTTCAATGCCTTTCAGCCCGGCAGTATGATGGATGTGCGGAGTCGCCGTCAGGGCACCATCGCTACGGGACGGGGATCGGATTGGGACATGCGCGTGCGCGACCGGATCGTCAACCTGAAACCCGACGAGATCGGCTACCAACGAGTACTTTCCCTGAAAATGAACGGCCGTCCGCAGTCTTACCGAGAACTGGAAACCATTCTGGAGGTGACGCTCGATAAGCCCATTCTTCCACGAAGCAAAGTGAAATTGGAAATGACATTCGAGGCTCAGGTGCCGTTGCAGATCCGGCGCAGCGGTCGCGATAACCCTACCTCCAAAGTCCGCTATTCGATGAGCCAGTGGTATCCCAAGCTCTGTGAGTACGATTACGAGGGCTGGCATCCCACGCCATACGTGGGGCGCGAGTTTTACGGAGTCTGGGGTGATTTCGAAGTGAACATCTCCATCGACCGAAATTATATTTTGGGTGGAACGGGGTATCTCCAAAATCCGCTGGAGATCGGATACGGCTATGAGCCGGAGAAGGCCGTGGTTAAACGTCCCGCCACCCCCAAACTCACCTGGAAGTTCAAGGCGCCCAATGTTCATGATTTTATGTGGGCCGCCGATCCGGAGTACATCCACAAGACCCGAAAGGTGAACGACAGCGTCACCCTGCACCTCTTGTACAAAGTCAGCAATACGCCGGCTGCCTCCTGGGAGAAGATACTGGACGATGCCGCGCGCGCGTTTCCAATGATCGAGAAGACCTTCGGCGTGTATCCCTATCGTCAATACTCCTTCATACACGGCGGCGACGGCGGGATGGAGTATCCGATGGCGACGTTGCTGGTCGGACCAGGCGCCTGGCTCCACGAATGGATGCACAATTGGTATCACGGATTAATGGGCACCAACGAATCCCTGTATGCGTGGATGGATGAGGGTTTTACCTCTTATGCCGAGGACCGGATCAGTGCTTTCCTCGAACCGAATGCCGGGTTTGCCCAAGAGGGCAACTACCGGGGCTATTTCAGTCTGGTCAAAAGTGGCCGCGAAGAACCCCTCACCACCCATGCCGATCATTTCAATACCAACTCGGCCTATTCGGCTGCCGCCTACACGAAAGGCTCGGTGTTCCTGGAGCAATTGGGCTATGTTATGGGTGCGGCCGCCCGCGATCAATTGTTGTTGGATTACTACCAGCATTGGCGCTTCAAACATCCCAATGCTTCGGATTTTATCCGCCTCGCTGAAAAACGAAGTGGGATGAAATTGGATTGGTACAAGGAGTATTGGGTGAACTCTACCAAGACCATCGATTACGCCATTGATTCGCTGTATGAACTCGACGGGAAGACCCAGATCCGGTTGCGTCGGGTGGGACTCACCCCCATGCCCATCGATCTGCAGATTCGGTTTGCCGACAGCACGGCCGAGACGCATTATATTCCGCTCGACCTCATGTACGGTGAAAAACCGGCGGAGGATTCTCTGCCCCGTTTTCCGCACACACCCTGGAAATGGACGCACGAAGTGTATACGGTGGAATGCAACCGAAAATTGGCCGACATCCGTCTGCTCGAGATCGATCCCTCTCAGCGGCTGGCCGACATCAACCGAAACAACAACAAACTTTCCTTGAGTTGGTGATCAACGACCGAAAAATCGATTGACAGCTTCCACCCGATTCGATACGTGTAGCTTCAGGTAGATGTTGTACACATGCTTGCGCACGGTTTCCGGCGAGAGATTGACATTCGCCGCGATCTCTTTGTAGATAAGTCCCTTCGCCAATTGCTCCAAGATCTCCCGTTCCCGGTCTGTCAGGGTTTTTAGGTTGGAAGACTTGTGTGGGATTTTTCCTTCCGTGTTCTGTTGAAACGCAGCGATCACCTTGCGCGCGATCTTTCCACTCATGGGCGCGCCCCCTTCCGACAATTCCCGAATCGCTGCTATCATTTCCGGCGGATCGGTCTGCTTGATCAGATATCCCGAGGCACCCACCCGCAGGGCCTCAAAAATGGTATCCTCATCCTCGAGGACGGAGAAGATCATGAATTGCGTATCGGGCAACTGCGGTTTCATTTCCCGGATCAGATCGATCCCGCTCTCCTTTGCATTCAGGTGCACATCCATCAACACCACCTCGGGCCGAAGGGTTAAAATATACTCCCGGGCCTCCGCAGGAGTGGCGGCCGCGGCGAGACAGATACACTCCGCAGAAAGATTGATGATGTCTTTCACCATCGACCGCATGTCTGATAAGTCCTCCACCAAAACGACGCCGATCTTTTTCATGCTGTAAAATTCCGCTTCTTGTCGCTTATTCAACATACTACTTTGCGGTAGATTATTTTGGTAAATAGAGTAGGTATTTTTCTTCGAAGGAGGGTTCCGGAAAAAGGTCTTTCACGCGCAGGATCCGGGGGCGGCAACCGCTTTGTTGTATCTCTTCATTCAAGTCTCCACCTTTGAGGCAAATCAATCCGGGTGGGTGATTGCCGGGGATGGCTTGGTGGGGTGATTTGAGCAGGGGTTTGGACCAGGACCAGAGTTCGGGCAGGGCGGCCACGGCGCGGGAGATGGCGAAATCGAATTTTCGATCGCGGATGGCTTCGGCGCGGGTGTGTTGGGTGGTGAGGTTTTGGAGTCCGATTGCGTCGGCGATCTGGGTGACCACTGTGAGTTTCTTGGCGATGCTGTCGACCAAGTGAAAGGTCACTTGCGGGTAATAGATCGCGAGGGGCAGTCCCGGAAATCCGCCCCCGCATCCGATATCGATCACCTTGGTGCCCGGCCTCCATTCGAAGGCCGCGGCGATGCTGAGTGAATGGAGCACGTGGCGTTCGTAGAGTGAGTCGATGTCTTTGCGGGAGATGACGTTTATCTTTTGGTTCCAATCGCGGTAGAGTGGTTCCAAGGCCGCAAACTGTTCGGTTTGTTGGGGCGTGAAATCCGAAAAATATTTCAGCAGAATATCCATGTTGCTAATTCCAACTGCGTGTTGGTCGGCGCCAGAGGGCCGGGGCAAAGATCAGGTAATAGAAGAACATCCAGAGGTCCAGCAACAGGAACCAGGGCCAGAGGTCGCCTTCTCCTAATTTTCGCATCGAGCGGTAATACACCATGGCCTGCCAAATGAAGCGCAGTCCGAATACGACCAACGCCCAGCGCCAATCGAAGCAGCCAAGTGCGAGTGCGAAGAGCGGATAATACAGGAATTGGGTAATGAAGTAGAGTCCCAGCAAGAACTTGTGTTGAGGCTTATAGTATTTGGCCGTGGTGTAGTGGCGTGATTTTTGTCGAAGCCAGCCGGTCCACGTAGTCTTGGGAATGGAGCGGGTGATCGCATCCGGATCGAGTACGACGCGGGTATTTTGTTTGGTGGCCACGCGGTTGATGAACAGGTCGTCGTCGCCGCTGGGGATGTGATTGATGGACGAGAATCCGCGGTTGCGCAGAAACAGGTCCTTTTTATACGAGAGATTTCTGCCCACGCCCATGTAAGGAATACCGGCCAGCGCATAGGAGAGATATTGAAGGGCTGTGTGAAAGGTTTCGAAACGGATGAGTTTGTTCAGCAGTCCTTTTTTTCGGTGATAGGCTCCGTATCCCAGTACCACTTCGGTGTTTTCGTCGTAGGCGTCTTGCATCTTGAACATCCATTCCTCGCTGGAGGGTACGCAGTCGGCATCGGTGAGCAGGAGGATCTCGTGTTTCGCTTCCCGGATCCCGACGGAGAGCGGATATTTTTTACCGGAGATGAGTTTGGCTTCCTGGGTGAGTTCGACCACATGCAGGGAGCGAAACGTTTTTTTAAGTTCTTGTAGGATGTATTTGGAATCGTCGACGGAATTGTCGTTCACCACCACCACTTCGTGCGTGGTGGGGTATTTCTGTACCAATACGCCGGGGAGGTTTCGGGCGAGATTCTCGTCCTCGTCCCGCGCACAGATCACCACCGATACCGGATGCTGGCGTGTTCCTTTTCGGGGTTGGATCCGATGGAAGGCGACGCGGGCGAAAAACCAGGTGTAGTAAAAAAGCTGGATTCCACTGATGCTGACAAATACGTAGAAGATGACCTCTCCCCAGTTCCCTATTGGCATGGGCACAAAAGTAAATATCGTGCACAGGGGGAAAAACATTTCTTTGAAAAAGCTTTCCACAATGCCGGTCTTCCCGTTGCATCTACGAACTTTGCCCGCATGCCGCCACTTTCCTTTCAATGTATCCAAACCGATCCGCATTCGGCTGCCCGGGCCGGGGTGATGGAGACGGATCATGGTCGCATCGAAACCCCCATTTTCATGCCGGTGGGCACGGTGGGGAGTGTGAAGGCTGTTACCCAACAACAACTGCGGGACGATATCAATGCTTCCATCATACTCGGAAACACGTATCATCTTTATCTGCGACCGGGACTGGAAGTCTTGGAGGCAGCCGGCGGCTTGCACCGATTCAATGGGTGGGATCGGCCTATTCTGACCGACAGCGGCGGGTATCAGGTCTTCTCGTTGTCGGGCACCCGAAAGATCGAGGAGGAGGGCGTTACCTTTCAATCGCACATCGATGGAAGTCGACATCTTTTCACGCCGGAACGGGTGATGGACATTCAACGTTCCATTGGCGGGGATATTATTATGGCATTTGATGAATGTCCCCCGGGCGGCTGTGACCACACCTACGCCAAACGTTCGATGGAACTGACGCATCGTTGGCTGGACCGGTGTTGGCATCATTTTTATCAATCGTCTCCGAAATATGGCTATACGCAGAACCTGTTTCCCATCGTACAGGGGGGCACGTTCAAAGACCTGCGACAGGAATCCTGCGCCTATATTTCCTCCAAGCAAGCAACCGGCAACGCTATTGGGGGATTGAGCGTGGGCGAGCCCGAGCCCGTGATGTATGAGATCTGCGAATGGTGCTGTGCGCACTTGCCTTCGGACCGGCCCCGTTACCTGATGGGGGTGGGCACGCCCTGGAACCTGTTGGAGTGTATTTCACGGGGGGTAGATATGTTCGATTGTGTGATGCCCACGCGCAACGGCCGCAATGCCATGCTTTTTACCACGGAGGGCGTGGTGAACATCGACAATCAAAAATGGGAGAAGGATTTTTCACCCATCGATCCGGGCTTACCGAGTCCGATCAGTCAGTACTACACGAAGGCTTACCTGCGTCATTTATTCAAGGCCAAAGAGTATTTGGGGTATACCTTGGCCAGCGTACACAACCTGGCTTTTTATCTGTGGTTGGTGCGTACCGCACGGGCGCACATATTGGCGGGTGATTTCGCCTCCTGGAAAGCCGAAATGGTGGTTCGTCTGCGTCAAAAATGTTGAGTCGATTTTAACGGTCGGCCCCCGGTTTTTGGAGTAGATTTGCCTTCGTGCAACGGATCGACTGGTATATCCTCAAAAAGTTTTTGGTCACTTTCTTTTTCTGCCTGGTGCTGTTCACGCTCGTGGCGGTGGCGGTGGATAGCAGTGAACATGCCGACGATTTCGTGCGGGCCAAATTCAACACACGGCAGATCATCGAGAAATACTATTTCGGGTTTGTTCCCTATATCTGGAGCCTGCTCTTTCCGCTCTTTGTATTCATCGCGGTGATCTTTTTTACCAGCCGGATGGCGGCCCGTTCGGAGATCATAGCCATTTTGGCCAGCGGTACGCCCTATACCCGATTCCTTCGTCCCTATTGGATCGGCGGCCTCTTGTTGGCCCTCTTGTTGTGGGTGGGTAGTCGGTATTGGATCCCGAAAGCGAATATCATCCGGGCCGAGTTTCAGAGCAAATACATCGATCAGAACGATCCGACCCGGAATGTTTTCCTGAGCACTTGTGCCAATTGTTTTTACCGACGGATCGATACCAACACCTTTGTGGGCATTCGGGATTATGATACGGTGAGCCGGACGGCCCGGGGATTTTTCCTGGAGCGGATTCGGGGCAACCGGGTCTTTTACAATTTGCGCGGGGAGACGATGACCTGGGACACAGCCCTGCTGAAATGGAAACTCTACCGGGTGGTGGAGCGGGATCTGGATTCGGTGGGGGAGCGGATCCGCTACCTCGATACGATGGTGCTGTCCATGACCCTTCGCCCCGAGGAACTGCGGCGCGATGAATACCTGAAAGACAAGCTGACTACCCCCGAGCTGAAGGCCCTGATCCGCCGCGAGCGCTTGCGGGGCACGGAAGGACTGAGTAACATGCAAGTGGAGTGGTATCGGCGAACGGCTACGCCGGTGAGTGTGGTCCTGCTGACCCTGATCGGTGTCGTGGTGGCCAGCCGAAAGACCCGCGGTGGCAGCGGGGTACACCTGGCCATCGGAATCGTGATCGCGTCACTGTATATTTTGTCGGACCGGTTCTCCACGGTCTTTGCCGTGAAGGGTAATTTTCCTCCTGTTTTGGCGGCCTGGTTGCCGAACCTGGTCTTCGCCGGGGTAGCCTTCTGGATCTATCGGCGTACGCCTAAATAATTCCGGTTCTCGGTATCAAGATATTTTTTTCCCGCTGCGGGCTTCAGTAATTTCGCGTACCCGTTTTCGGGCGCTCGTTAAGACTAAAATTTCGTCCCATGGGAATCATAAAAGACCGCTTCAAGGCCAAGGCCGATGCCCTCGCCCTGGAGATCAAAGATTTACTCAAAGTGCATGGCGATAAAGTGATCGGAGAGGTTACGCTTTCGCAGATCTACCAAGGTATGCGTGGCATCACCGGGTTGGTCACGGAAACCTCGTTGCTCGATGCACAGGAAGGTATTCGCTTCCGCGGGTATTCGATCCCCGAACTACAGCAGAAACTTCCGAAGGCGCCGGGCGGACAAGAACCGCTCCCGGAAGGATTGTTCTACCTGATGCTCGTGGGGGACTTGCCAACCGAGGACGAGGCCAACCACGTTACTTCCGTCCTGCAACGCCGAAGCCACGTGCCCACCCATGTATTCGAGGCCATCGATGCCTTGCCGATCAACACCCATCCCATGACCATGTTCGTGGTGGGGGTCATGGCCCTGCAGACTGAAAGTTATTTTCAGCAGAAATACGCCGAGGGGATCAACAAGAAGGATTATTGGCTGCCCATTTTTGATGACAGCATCATTCTCCTCTCGCGTTTGCCCCGTATCGCCGCGTACATCTATCGCCGCAAGTATAAGAACAGCGAGCACATCCAACCCAATGGTATGCTCGACTGGGCCGGAAACTTCGCCCACATGTTGGGGTACAGCGATGAGAGCTTTAAGGAATTGATGCGGTTGTACATGACCATTCACGCCGACCACGAAGGCGGAAATGTTTCAGCTCATACTACGCACCTGGTTGGCTCCGCCCTCAGCGATCCGTACCTCAGCTATGCGGCCGGTATGAATGGGTTGGCGGGACCACTGCACGGACTGGCCAATCAGGAAGTGATCAAATGGATCTTCGAGATGCAGGAATCTCTCAAGACCGACCTGCCTTCCAAAGAGCAGATTGCCGAGTATGTTAAGAAGACGCTGAGCGAGGGTAAAGTGGTTCCGGGATATGGTCACGCTGTGTTACGTAAGACCGATCCGAGATTCACCGCTCAAATGGAATTCGGGAAAAAGCACATGCCCGATGATAAACTGGTCAATACGGTTTGGAACATTTACGAAACCGTTCCGCCCATCTTGCAATCTCTTGGCAAGATCAAGAATCCCTGGCCAAACGTCGACGCCCACAGCGGAGCCCTGCTGGTTCATTATGGCATGGTGGAATATGAATTCTATACCGTGCTGTTCGCCGTGAGCCGTGCCCTGGGGGTGCTCAGTAGTCTTTGCTGGGACCGCGCCCTCGGCTTCCCACTGGAACGCCCCAAATCCGTCACCACCGACCTGGTCAAACAATGGCTGGACGGAAAGGAAAGCATCTGGGGCGAATAGCTTGGTAGGTAGATCACCACTTGGTATATTTGCAACCCCTTGGGGAACTCGCTCCGTTGGCTAGA
>SXXL01000082.1 GCA_005789565.1 Bacteroidota bacterium
AGGTTGGTTTCCAGGGCATTTTGCTCCTGGTTGTTGCCGACACTTTTGTATCCGCTGTTTACATCGATCACATGCAGGGCTTCGGTATGCTCAATGATGATATACGCCCCGCTGTCGAGGTTGACGGTCTTGCCAAAAGAGGATTTGACCTGTTTGGTTACTCCGTAGGTATCAAAAATGGGCGCATTCGCCTGATGCAGCGTTACGATGTCGGCTTTCTCCGGGGCGATGCGCTGGATATAGGTCTTGGTATCGGCGTGCAAGGTTTTATCATCCAATACGATCCGATTAAAACTTTCGTTGAGCAGGTCGCGTAGGATACTGGTGGTCTTGGTTTGCTCACTCAAGATCTTCGCCGGAGGGACCGCGCCACGCAGGTTTTGCTGTATGCTCTTCCACATGCCTACGAGCATGGATAGGTCCTCCTGCAACTCGGTGGTGCTTTTGCCTTCGGCGGCGGTTCGGACGATCACCCCGAAATTTTTTGGCTTGATGGCCTCCACGATCTTTTGCAATCGCTTGCGCTCTTCTCCCGAATGGATCTTGCGCGATACCGCTACTACATTGTTGAAGGGCGTAACGACCACAAAACGTCCGGGTAAGGAGATCTCACAACTGAGGCGGGGACCTTTGGCGGCGATGGGTTCTTTGAGGATCTGAACCAGAATGTTGGGTTTACCACTCAGCACCTCATTGATCTTTCCGGTCTTGACGATCTCCGGCTCAAAGGTGAATTTGGCATAATCCAACCCGGGCTCGGTCTTGTCGTCGATCGACCGCTGGGTGAATTTCAGCAGGGAGCGGGCATAGGGACTCAGATCGGTGTAGTGGAGAAAGGCATCTTTTTCAAAGCCTACGTCTACAAAGGCGGCGTTGAGTCCGGGTATCAGTTTTTTGACCTTCCCCAGATACATATCCCCCACGGCAAAACGGGCATCGTTTCGCTCGTGGTGGAGCTCCACCAGTCGTTTGTTCTCCAACAGGGCGATCTCTACGCCCTCGGGGGAGGAGTGGATGACCAATTCTTTGTTCATGTCGTTCGCGTACGAATCAACATGCCAGATAGCGGAGATGGTACGATTCAATTGGGGATAGACCCGGATAAACACCCGGGTAAGGCAACTTGCCCTTTACCACTGTATCGGTTGAACGAACCATCCGGTAAAACAGACCAGCCAGCATCCTGCCGGCCGTCCGAGGAACCTTATTTGTTCCTCTTCTTGTGACGGTTCTTTCTAAGTCTTTTTTTACGCTTGTGGGTCGCGATTTTATGACGCTTCCTTTTCTTTCCGCAAGGCATACTTCAGTTCGTTTATTAAATTTTTTAAATCAGTTTGTTTCGTTCGACAGGGATCGGATCCTCTCCTCCAATGCTTTTTTCAGGTTTTCCAGCTTTGTCAGTGTCCGGCATTGTTGATATAACCGGATGGCTTCTTTTTTGTCACCGGCCTGTTCCCGGATTTCACCGAGCAAGAGCAGGGCGTCCAGGGACTCGGGGCGGAAACGCAAAACAGTGCGCAAACGCTCCTCCGCTTTTTGGGGCTGGTTAGACAGTAGAGAAGCTTTGGCCAAGGTCATCTGTCCGTAAACAAAGCTGCTGTCTTGTTCAACCACTTCCCGGATCTGGCGAATGCCAACCATCGGAGCGGCCGAAATGCCCCCAAAAAGGTAGCAAGCACCCAGTCCAACCCGGGTGGAGTCGTTTTTGGGATTGAGGATCAAAGAGCGTTCGAACAAGTCCTTCGCTTGCAGGGCTTTCCAGCGGCGGAGGTTTTCGTCCTCTTCCTGTTGCAAGTTGTCCAACAGCAAGTGGGCGGCAAAGGTCAGGCTTTTTTCTGAATTTTCCAATCGCGAAGCCTCCGCTTCGTACCAGATGTAGGGCTCAAAGAGCCGGATCTCATCCCGCCAAAAATGGGCCATTTCATGCAAAACCTCCATCCGCTTTGACCGGTTCGTCGTGTCGACCGATGCCTGTTTCTCCAGTTGTGCCAGCCGCTCGAGCTGGTCAGCGTTCAGACGTGTTTTAGAGAGCGTCAGCACCGTATCCGTCGAATACCCACTGAGCAAGGGGGCTTCTCCCGTGGCAGCGGACGGGCCCTCCGGTTTTGATGCTTCCGGTTTGGCCATCGGCACCAAAAAATAAATGACGGCGATCAGCAACACAGCCAGGCCCACCGCCCATTTGGGAGAGAATTTCGCTTTCATGGGGCACAAAGTTACCGGAAAACAAGGCGGAAGCAGGTCCAAATAAAAAAGGCCCCATAGGGGCCCATATGACAAGCAATCGTTGTGAAAATCAATCCGCTTCTTCACCCGGACCAGCATCCGGTTTCGGCTCCTTCAATTTTTTCACCTCCGCGATGAATTCCTTCGCGGGTTTAAAGGCTGGTATATAATGCTCCGGGATATGTACTGCGGTGTTTTTCTTGATGTTACGTCCGATCTTGGCAGCACGCTTCTTCGTGATGAAACTGCCGAATCCACGGATATAGATATTCTCTCCGCCGGAAAGAGTATCCTTCACCTCTTTAAACATAGTCTCCAAGGTAACCAGCACATCCACTTTTGGGATGCCTGTTTTCTCGGCAATTTGGTTGACCAGATCTGCTTTTCTCATGGTTGCAAGGTTTGGTAACACTAATATAGGTAAAATATTTTGATAGTCAAGCAAATAGGTCAATAATTTTGTTCGAACCCCCTCCCGGAACACTTTTGGCTCTTTTCGACTGTTTATCTCACAAAACAATGAAAAACAATCTATTAGATAGAAAATGTCGATTATTCAGCGAAAAACTGATGATCTGGCACCGGGATTCCAATCGGCGGGAGATGCCCTGGAAAGGGGAAAAAGATCCTTACCGGATCTGGCTGAGCGAGATCATCCTCCAGCAAACCAGGGTGGAGCAGGGCTGGGGCTATTACGAGCGGTTTTTGAAAAAATTTCCGGACGTCCGCAAGTTGGCGCGTGCTTCCGATCAGGCGGTGCTGAAATGTTGGGAGGGATTGGGCTATTATACCCGTTGTCGAAACCTGATCCACACGGCCCGGCACCTCGCATTCGATCGCCAAGGCGTGTTTCCGAACACCTATGAAGAGATCCTGCAATTGAAGGGGGTTGGACCTTACACAGCTGCCGCCATCGCCTCCTTTGCGTTTGACCTTCCACACGCGGTCGTGGACGGAAATGTATTCCGGGTACTGGCCCGGTATCATGGTATTCGTACACCCATCGATAAGCCCGAGGGAAAAAAGCAGTTTACAGCGCTGGCACAACGGTCGCTGGACCTTTCCCAACCCGGCAATTACAATCAGGCCTTGATGGATTTTGGAGCCACGGTCTGCAAACCTCAAGCGCCTGCTTGTACCATGTGTCCTTTGCGCAGCACCTGTGTGGCCTATCGGGATAAAACAATCGAAACGCTGCCGGTCAAGTCGCCTGCCAAAAGCAAACGCATCCGCTGGTTTTATTATCTGTTGCCAACGTGGAATGGAAAAATTCCGGTACGCCAACGAACCGGCCGAGATGTGTGGACGGGCTTGTGGGAACCACCTCTGCTGGAATCCGCAAAGCCCCTGTCGTTCAAGATGCTTCGCCAAAAAATGGATCAGGTCTTTCCCGCCCACTGGCCGGCCACCCAAAAAGGATTTGAATGGCTCACCCATAAACAGGTTTTATCCCACCAAACGATCCACGGATGTTTCGTGGAGTGCCGGCTCGGTCGCCGACCGGATTGGAGCACCGATTTCCAATGGGTGAACCACCGGCAGCTCAGCCGTTTGCCATTTCCCAAGATGATTCTGGATCACTGGAAACATTCCCCATCCAACCGATAAGTAAAAACAGATATTTTTGTATCGCCTTCCGGTTTAGGACAGAATGAATCGAGAAGACCCCGATTGGACAGCATCCCATTATCCTTCCATCCTCCTCACATCCTCTTATCCTTACAGGCATCGGGCCTGACCGTCTCCCTGGTACTGCTGCTGGTCATGCTTCTCCTGAGTTTTTTTGTTTCCGGTTATGAAGTGGCCTTGTTCTCACTCAAAAAATCGGACCTGGATTGGATGAAGACTAAATCTACGCCTGCCTCCAAGCGGGTCCTTCGTTTATTGGCCGAACCCAAGGCCGTGTATGTGTCCCTCTTAACAGCCGGAACCTTTTTGAATATCTGTCTGATCCTGCTGGCCAATTTTTTGCTCACCGATCAGCTGCAGCTTTTGATCCCGCAACTGGCACTCCTGTGGTTGGTCAAGGTCATTTTGCTGTCGGCGGGGTTGATCTTCTTGGTCCGCGTTCTGCCCAAGGTCTGGGCCACGCAGAACAATCTTCGCTTCGCCTTGGAAGCCGCCTGGCTGATCGAAGGGTTGCATCTTTTCCTGCGTCAACCCAGCCTGCAGTTGGTGGCAGTGGCCGACCGGATCGGTCGCCTCGCCCAAACCGACAAGAATGAAAAACAAAAACTGGATGAGGCATTGGACGAAGACATACCCAGTACCACCACCTCCGACGAGCGAAATATCCTGCGCGGCGTGATCCGTTTCGGCGACATCCACGTGCGACAGGTCATGAAAGCCCGGCTGGATATCAGCGGGATCGATCTCGATACGCCGTTCGACCAACTCATCCAACAGATCGAATCGCTGCACTATTCCCGTTTGCCCGTGTACCGCGGCAGCCTGGATGAAGTCGTCGGCATTCTCCATACCAAAGAATTATTGCCCTACCTGCGCTCCGGAAAATCCGATTGGGCCAGCTTGCTCCGTCCGCCGTTCTTCGTGCCTGAAAACAAACCCATCGAGGACCTCTTTCAGGAATTTCAGCAACGACGCGTCCATTTCGCCGTGGTGGTCGACGAATTCGGAGGAACCAGCGGCATCGTGACGATGGAAGATGTTCTGGAAGAAGTGATCGGAGAGATACAAGACGAATTTGATGAAGAAAACACTGGTCTGCAACGAGTCGACGATTCCACCTTTTTGATCGATGGACGCACCGCCCTCACGGAAGCCTGTCGCTTCATGCAACAACCCATCGATACCTTCGATGGCGTCAAAGGTGAAAGCGATACAGTGGCCGGCTTGGTACTAGAATTGGCCGGCGGATTCCCCAAACCCGAAGAATCATTTGTGTCAGGCGATTTTCGTTTCACCGTGCTTCAGATCGAACAAAACAGAATTCAACAAGTACGCATCCAAATCCTCCTCGGCCCCCACGCATGACACGCGTCTTCCTGATACTATCCTTGATCTCGGCACTGCTGCCGGCCTGCAATCGCCCCTATAATGTTGGCAAGAAACGCGGGTATTATCAAATCGATTTTCCAGAAAAAAGCTATCAGTCCTTCGATCAACCCGGCTATCCCTACCGATTTGAATATCCGGCCTATGCCAAGGTGATCAAGGACACTACGTTCTTCGAGGATCGCGCGGAGGACTGGTGGATCAACATCGACGTGCCGGCGCTACAGGGACGGATCTATATCAGCTATAAGGCCATCGGTGGGCCCTCCACCTTTGATTCACTGGTGCGCGACGGATATCGGATGGCCATGCAGCAACATGTTCAAGTCGCCAATAAGATCGAAGACAGCCTGTTGATCACCCCCAACGGCGTATCCGGGGTGTATTTTTCCCTTGGTGGCAACACGGCTACGGCGAATCAATTCTTCTTGACCGATTCCAGCCGACATTTTTTACGCGGGGCCCTGTATTTCGATGCCACGCCCAACGCCGACTCGCTGGGCATCGTCAATGATTTTTTGAAAAAAGACCTGTTGCATCTGATCAACACTTTGCAATGGGTAGATACTCCCTCATCCAACCGACCATGATCGTCATCGATAAACTTTTGATCAGCGAAGACATCGTCGACAAGAAATTCGTCTGTGACCTAGCGCGTTGCAAAGGGGCCTGCTGCGAAGAAGGAGCGGCCGGTGCTCCGCTGGAAGAGGAAGAGAAAAAGATCATCGACGAGGTTTTTGAAACCGTCAAGCCCTATCTGTCAGAGGCCTATCTCACGGAGATCGAGAAAAAAGGAAAATATGTTTTCAACGAGGAGTTTGGCTGGGTGACGCCTACGGTGGATGGCGACAAGGATATCTGTGCCTATGCGATCCGTCGGCCCGATGGCATCATTCATTGCGCCTTTGAACAAGCACACCGGGCGGGAAAGATCGCCTGGAAAAAACCGATCAGTTGTCATCTTTATCCCATCGTGGCGAAGCCCGGGAAGTATGGCGACTACGAACGATTGAATTACGAGCCCCGGACGGAGATCTGCAAAGCCGGTTGCCTGAACGGGGAAGCCCTTCAAGTACCCGTTTATCAGTTTCTCCGGGAACCCCTGGTTCGCAAATACGGGGAGGACGTCTACGAAGCCCTGGATACCATCGCCAAAGGCGATTGGGAGGAAATCGATTTCAAAGAGTAATTTTGAGGTGATGCGCAAGGAACATACCGCCGAAGAGATCAAATCCACCTTTCTGGCCCGCAGTGCCGTGAAGTCGGCCGACCGGGAACACCGCCGAAAGATCAACTTCAACATCGGTCGATACGACGCCGCCGTTCCCAAAGGAAAAGCGCAATACACCGATCTTCTGGGAGCTCGCGAACGAGCGAAGAACCGCAAGTGGCGTGCGCTAGAAAACCTCGACCGATACCTGGAAGATTTTGAGGCTCAACTGATCCGTCGCGGCGCCAAAGTGATCTGGGCCGAAGATGTGACCCAGGCACAAGCCGCCATCCAAAAGATCTGTCAGGAAAAAAAATGCCGTACGCTGGTGAAGAGCAAGAGTATGGTGACGGAAGAGATCCACCTGAATGATTTTCTAAATACCATTGGTGTTGAATCGGTCGAAACCGATCTGGGCGAATACATCCAACAGCTCGATGGTGAGCCACCTTATCACATCGTTACGCCCGCCATGCACAAAAGCAAGGAGGATGTGGCCAAACTCTTTGCCGAGAAATTAGGGACCGATCCCAATGCCACGCCCACGGAACTCACCCTCACCGCCCGTGCCATCCTGCGCGAAAAATATCGTCAGGCCGAGATCGGTGTTACCGGGGCGAATTTTCTGATCGCCGATATCGGCGGCATCGCCATCACTGAAAACGAAGGCAATGCCCGACTGAGTTGTGCCTGGCCCAAGACGCATGTGGTGATCGCCGGCATCGAAAAAATGATCCCTTCGCTAAACGATCTGGATCTGTTCTGGCCCTTGCTCGCTACCTACGGAACCGGACAACAACTCACGGTTTATAATACATTGGTTACTGGTCCGCGGCAAGCCAATGAAACAGACGGACCGGAGGAGTTGTATGTGATCCTGCTCGACAACGGCCGGACCCGGGTACTTGCCGATCCCAAGCAGCGCGAAAGTCTTTATTGCATCCGCTGTGGCGCCTGTCTCAATGCTTGTCCGGTTTACAAGAACATCGGCGGACATGCCTACGGCACCACGTACAGTGGTCCTATCGGTTCGGTCATCACCCCCAACTTGCAAGCACTCGGCGAATGGAAACACCTCAGTGAAGCATCCTCCCTCTGTGGCAATTGTACCGAAGTATGTGCCGTTCGCATCAACCTGCATGAATTGTTGCTGCACAATCGCCACGCCGTGGCCGTGCAACAACAAGGTCCCATCGTGGAGCGCATCGCTTGGAAACTCTGGAAACAAGGTATGCTGCATCGCAGCTGGATGAACCTGGCCAGCGGAAAGATCAAGAATAAAGTGGTGAATGGGTTGGCCAGTACGTGGACCAACCAGCGTGGCACCCTCGCGTTCCCCGATAAAAGCTTCAATCAGCTCTGGAAAGAAAAAAAGAAAAATCGTTGATCCTATTTTACTGTTCTACGCCCATACGATCACGCCACGGTTGCGCTACATCGCGCAGTGGTTTGAAGAACATTACCTCGATACGCCTCTCGAACTGACCGACTCGATCGATCGATACCAAGCCCATTCCGGCCCCTGTCTCAACTACTCTCCCCAACGCCTTCGCGACGCGGAGTGTTGGATCGAGCCTCATGAACTGCTCTTCGAAGAGAAAATCCGCTCCGTCCCCATCGCTGTTTCCACCAACGGCACCTTCCCCATTTTTTTTTGCGGAAAAGGGGATCTCGGGTTCGATTGCTGGGCGGCCAGTTTTTATTTGATCAGTCGGTATGAGGAATACCTGCCGCATCGTTTAGATGCATACGGACGGTACGATGCTGTGCAGTCACTTGCGGCTACGCATGGTTTTCTGGACCGTCCGCTGGTCGATGAATGGATGGCATCCCTCGTGCAGTGCCTTCGTGTTAAATTTCCCAACCTGCCGCTTCGAACCAACCGGTATCAACACCTCGCCACCTACGACATCGATGAATCCTACGCCTATCGGTATAAATCTTTTATCCGACAAATAGGAGGTGCGTCTCGGGATCTGTTACAAGGTCGCTTCGGATCGCTAGCTACCCGGCTCAGCTGCTGGTGTCGCGTACAAAAAGATCCCTACGATGCGTATGGTGTTTTGCAGACATTGCATCCAGCGGGTGTCGACCGGCCGATCTTCTTCTTTCATGTGGCGCATCAACGGGGGCGATACGATAAGAACATCTCGCCGCATCATCCGGCCCAAAAAAAACTGATACGATCCCTGGCAGGCTTGTATGACATCGGACTGCATCCCTCTTGGTATTCGGTGGGTCATCCGCACTCGCTCATTGCCGAAAAGGGTACCCTCGATAAAATCGTGGGCTGGTGGGTTACTGCTTCCCGACAGCATTACATCCGCTTTCAATTGCCCGATACGTACAACCTGTTGCTCGACGCCGGTATCCAGGATGAGTATTCGATGGGCTATGGTTCCGTGAACGGGTTTCGGGCCAGCACCGCTCGATCTTTCTATTGGTTTAATCTGGCGCGTAATCAAATCACATCGTTAAGGGTGCATCCCTTTTGTTATATGGAGGCCAACTCATTTTTTGAATCGGGTCATACCATTGAGCAGGCTGAGGCTGAGTGGAGGCAACTGGAACAAGCGGTCCGACGCGTACAGGGTCGGATGATCACCATTTGGCACAATACTTTTTTAGGGACGCAGAAACGTTTTGCCCGTTGGGGCGATCGGTATGCCAAGTGGTTGCGGGAGCAATCCTAAACACCTTCGGCTTCGGGTTGCTCGGCGGTATTCATGCGAAAGGCCTGATTGACCAGATATACACCCAATAGGGTGATCGCAGCACCAACTGCGAGCGTAATACTGATCGTATCATTTAAATACAACCAACCTACCAGGGCCGCTACGATCGGATTTACATAGGCATAGACGGAAGCTTGTTCCGTCGGTAAATTTTGTAAGGCGTATAAATAGCAGATGAAGGCGATCAGTGATCCGAAGATGATCAGAAACGCGATCGAGCTCCAGGCCTCTAAAGGAATAGAGGCGATCGGAATGGATTGTCCGATGAGGTGACTTACGCCAAAAAGGGTTGAGCCGGAGATGACCATTTGTAATCCGAGACTGAAATACGGATTGAATGAAAGGGCTTGCTGTTTGGTGTACAGGGTGGCAAAGGCCCAGGTCCACGTAGCAATGAGAGAAAGTCCGATCCCGAAGCGAAAGTCAGGCTGCAGAAAATCCTGCAGGTGTTCGCTAAAGATGGTGCAGACCCCGGCGAAGCCGATGAGCAATCCAACAATGGCTTTGCGCGGAAGTTTCTCTTTGCTGGCGAAGAGTCCGATGATCACCAGCCAGAGTGGAAAGATCGCACCCATGATGGCGCCCATTCCAGCAGAGATGTATTTGACGCCCCAGGTGCTGAGTCCGTTGCTCATCATGAAATTCAGAAAACTCAGGATCAGGATCGGTCGCCATTGTGATCCCCGGGGCAGCTGTTCGCCACGCAACAGAAAGAATGCTACGTAAATGACACCGGCCACGAATTGGCGAATGCCGGCGAGTTGCAGGGCGGGCATGTATTGAACGCCCACTTTGGAGATCACCCAGGTCATACCCCAGAACAGACAGACCGCCACCAGGGCGAGGATGGCCTTTCCTTTAGTGCCTTGTTTGTAATAGAAAAAAGGATTGAATACTTCCAGCTTTTGTTTGGATCGCTGGGCCCCTCGGAGCAGTTGGGTATAGAGATGCTCTCCGATCATCAGTGCTTGAAATGACGTTGACCCGTGATCACCATGGCGAGTCCGTGTTGCTGACAATAGTCGATCGAATCGCTATCGCGTACCGAGCCGCCGGGCTGAATGAAGGCCGTGATACCGGCTTGATGTCCGAGTTGTACACAATCATTAAAAGGGAAAAAGGCATCGCTGGCCATGACGGCACTGTGGAGGTCGAATTGGAATTGACGGGCTTTTTCGATTGCCTGACGCAGGGAGTCGATCCGGCTGGTCTGACCGCATCCTTTTCCGATCAGCTGTTTATTTTTTACCAGTGCGATGGCATTACTCTTCAAATGTTTGCTGATCAGGTTGGCAAAGATCAGGTCGGCTTTTTCGGTATCGGTGCTGGGTCGTCCACCCACTTCTTTCCAATCGGAAAAATTTCCCGGGTCGGTGGACTGCACCAAAACGCCGTTGAGCAAGCTTTTGCTTTGCTGGTGGGTGGTGGGCAGGTTTCGCAGGGCGAGCAGGATCCGATTCTTTTTTGTTCGCAAGATCTCCAATGCCGCTGGGGTAAAAGCCGGCGCGATCAATACTTCGAAGAAAATATCCTGAATGGCGCTTGCGGTGGGGGCATCGATTTCTCCGTTGGTGACCAAAATACCGCCGAAGGCACTTTCCGGATCGCCGGCGAGTGCGTCGATCCACGCTTGCTGTATGGTGGGTCGTTCGGCGATGCCGCAGACATTGGTGTGTTTGATGATGGCGAAGGTGTACTCCTTCGAGGCTGATACGGAAAACTCCTGCATCAGTTCGAGTGCGGCATCCACATCGACCAGGTTGTTGTAGGAGAGCTCCTTGCCGTTGAGTTTTTCGAAGAGTTCCTCGAGGTTGCCGTAGAAGGAGGCGGACTGATGCGGATTCTCTCCGTAGCGCAAGGGTTGCGGGAAAGGTTGTGCCTGAAAAAATTCAGTACCGCCGGTGGGGTTGAAATATTGGGCGATCGCCACGTCGTAATGCGCCACCACTTCGAAGGCTTTGGCGGCAAAGGCCCGGCGCTGGTCGAGCGTGAGGCATCCGTCTTGTGTTTCCAGTAATTGTGCGAGAGACGAGTAATCTTTTTTAGCAGCAATCACGGTGAGGTCCTGGTAATTTTTCGCGGCGGCGCGGATCATGGAAGGTCCGCCGATGTCGATCTTTTCGATGATGGCTTTTTCATCTGACGTGGAGGCGACGGTTTCTTCGAAAGGATAGAGATCTACGATCACCAAGTCGATCTCGGGAATGGAGTATTGCTCCATCTCGCGTTGGTGGGTGGCATCGGCTCGTTTTCCAAGAATGCCTCCGAACACCACGGGGTGAAGCGTTTTGACCCGTCCGCCTAAAATAGCCGGGTAGTTGGTGAGCGATTCGACCGGTATCACTTGGGCGCCCAGTGACTCCAGGAAGGTTTGGGTTCCGCCGGTGGAGTAGATGGTAACCTGCTGTTTTTTCAGCTGCTCTACGATCGGTTCCAGTCCGTCTTTATAGAAGACGGAGAGCAAGGCTGATTTTATTTTTTTGGACATAGAAACGGGATGACGCAAAGGTATCGGTTGGCATTGGCATGCTCAAGGGCGGGGGATAAAAAATGCATTTACCAGGAAACAACGGTGCCTGGAATTCGATCGAGTCGTTCGATCCAACCATTCATCCCATCTAGTAATCCATTCATTACGGAGGCAAGGGCTTGACCGATGAATGGCAGGGGGTAAAGGGGAATCAATAAAAAGAGTCCGATCAGGATGACGGAGGACAGGGGCACGGCGATCAAATTGGCCGGTAAGAACAGCCAGGGGAATTGTTGAAAATAATAGGCGGTGAAGGGGAGTGTGCCGAGGGTGGCTGCGAGTGTAAGGCAGGCGGACTCCCACACATTTTTCAAGAGCGGGTTTTGGATCTTCCAGGGGGAGGAAAGGGCCGGCTGCAGCAACAGGATGCCGGCTACGGCTCCGTGGGAAAGTTGGAAACCCGGATCGAAAAGCCAATCCGGATCGGCGATCAGTAGGGCCAGCAGGGATAGTCCCAGTGCCTGCATACCCGTGACGGGTCTTTGTGATCCTTTTCCCACTTGTACGGCGGTGAACATGATGGCGGCGCGCAGTACGGAGGCTTCGCCTCCTGCCAAAAAGCAAAAGGCCCATATCACGAGAAGGGTGATCGAGGTACGCAGTACGGAACCTGCTCGCAGGTACACCAGGGGGAAAAGCAGGCGCCAGATCATTTCAAAGACGAGTGCGATGTGCAGGCCGGAGATGGCGATGATATGAATGGTGCCAGTGCGGGTATAGTGTTGTTTGAGTTCGGGATCGAGTCCGTCTTTCCAGCCGATGAACAGGGCGGTGGCCAATCCGCCGTGGAGCGAATCGCGCAAGGCTTGATAGAGGGATGTTCGTATGTACGTTCGGGTATGGTGTAAAAGGGAGGAGAGATTTTCTTGGGTGGGGGATAGGAATTGAATTTGATTCGGATCGTAGAGGTAGGCTTGATGTGTGATCTTTTGGCGTTGGCAGTAGCGGGCGTAATCGAAGGAGGAGTTTGGTTTGTTGGTGATGGGGCGGAGGGTTGCTTGGATCCAGGCTTTTCTTCCGGGGATCGCTTGGTGGGCGAGGGAATCCGCTTTTGTATATAGATATACACCGCCGGTGATCGGGATAGGGTTGACCGAGTCATTTCGGGCAATGAGATCGGCGGTGATCTTCCAACCCGAGCGGGTTTGTTTGGGGGCATCCCGAATTTTCAGCAGATAAAACTGTTTGGATGGAGTGTGTTGTCCGACCCAATGGGATTGTTTTCGCAGGTCACGGTGCGATGCATATAAAAATCCTACGAGCAGGAGGGTCAATAGAAAAAGGGATCCGTACAGTCCGGCGAGGTTCCATCGCCAGGCCAGGGGCATCCGTGAAACGGCTGCAGCTACGGCGAACAGTACAATCACTCCATAAAAAACGTTGCTCTCCCCAACCGGAAAAACATCGTAAAGAAAAATACCGATGGCAAAAGGGATCAGCAACCGAAACACCGGTGCCTGCACTCGTAAAGGCATGAACGGATTTTTGCCAAACTACAAACTTCCTGAGGCCGCCCCATTCCACTTTCCGTCCCCTTAAAAAAAACTATTCAAACTATTCAAACTAGTCAAACTATTTTGACAAGTACATACTCCTATCCTTATACAACTGCCTGAAATACGGATCGCGCAGGTTTTTTACGAACCGGATCGCTTCACCGGTGGATTTCATTTCCGGTCCGAGTTCTTTGTTGACGCCGGGGAATTTATTGAAACTGAAAACGGGTTCTTTGATCGCGAATCCGTCCAATTTTTTCTCGAAGGTGAAATCCGTCAGTTTATGGGTGCCCAGCATCACTTTGGTGGCGATGTTGAGGTATGGTATTTGATAGGCTTTGGCGATGAAGGGGGTGGTACGGGAGGCGCGGGGGTTGGCTTCGATCACGTAAACTTTTCCGTCCTTGATAGCGAATTGGATGTTGATGAGTCCTTGGATCTTGAGTTCCCGGGCGATCTTCTCTGCGTACTCTTCCATGGTTTGTACTTCGAGGGGGGTGAGATTGAAGGCGGGGAGCACAGCATTGCTGTCGCCTGAATGGATACCGGCAGGCTCGATGTGTTCCATCACGCCCATCACGTGAAAATTTTCACCGTCGAAAATGGCATCGATCTCGGCTTCCTGACAGCGGTCGAGGAAATGGTCGATGAGGATCTTGTTGCCGGGGATGTGTTTGAGCAGACTGACCACGGCTTTTTCCACTTCTTCGTCGTTGATGACGATGCGCATGCGTTGTCCGCCCAATACATAGCTGGGGCGAACCAGCACGGGGTAGCCGACTTTATTGGCGACCTCGATGGCATCGTCGACCGACCAAGCCGTTCCGTATTCGGGGTAGGGAATATCGAGTGCTTTGAGTTTATCGCTGAATCGTCCGCGATCTTCTGCGATATCCAAGCTATCGAAGGAGGTGCCCACGATCCGAATTCCTTTTTGGGTCAGTTTTTCGGCGAGTTTGAGGGCGGTTTGCCCGCCGAGCTGTACGATCACGCCTTCCGGTTTTTCGTGTTCGATGATCTCCCAGAGGTGTTCCCAGTAGACCGGCTCGAAATACAGTTTGTCGGCCATGTCGAAGTCGGTGGAGACGGTCTCGGGATTACAATTCACCATGATCGATTCATAGCCGCATTCTTTGATGGCGAGCAGGCCGTGAACACAGCAATAATCGAACTCGATGCCTTGTCCGATACGGTTGGGTCCGGAGCCGAGCACGATGATCTTTTTCTTATCGCTCACCTTACTTTCGTTACGATGACCTTCCTCGAAGGTGGAGTAGAAGTAAGGTGTTTTGGCTTCGAACTCGGCGCTGCAGGTATCCACCATCTTATATACGCGGGTGATGCCGGCGGCTTTTCG
This sequence comes from Bacteroidota bacterium, assembly GCA_005789565.1. GTDB lineage: Bacteria > Bacteroidota > Bacteroidia > Chitinophagales > Chitinophagaceae > JJ008. The sequence goes on from SXXL01000082.1 coordinate 14,570, forward strand.
TTTTTCATAAATGGCTTCTTCCGTTCCGCTTTTGAGGATGCGGGCGATCTGTTCATCGCTGAAGCCATGCACTTTGGCTTTGCGCAGCAGGTCGATCGGGAGATTCTCGACCGAGAAGTTCGCCAACTCTTTTTCGATGTTGACGATCTTCTGTATTTCGAAGAGGAACCAGCGATCGATTCCGTGGGTGGCCTTGGAGATGGTGCCGACGGAGATACCGGCCATCAGGGCGTCTTTGATGCGAAAAAGGCGGTCCCATTTCGGCGTCTTGATATATTCCAGCAGCTCTTCCGCGCGCATCATGCTTTTGCCGTAGTAGCCAAGTCCCACCGCATTGTTCTCCAAACTCTGACATGCTTTTTGGATCGCTTCGGTAAAACTTCTTCCGATGCCCATCACTTCACCCACGCTTTTCATTTGCAGTCCGAGGGTGTCATTGGCACCTTTGAATTTATCGAAGTTCCATCGGGGGATCTTGACGATCACGTAGTCGAGTGCCGGTTCGAAATACGCGGAGGTGGTTTTGGTGATCTGATTTTCGAGTTCATCGAGTTGGTATCCGATAGCGAGTTTGGCAGCGATTTTGGCGATGGGGTAGCCGGTGGCTTTACTGGCCAGGGCAGAGGAGCGGCTTACGCGGGGATTGATCTCAATGGCGATGATCTCTTCGGTAGCGGGGTTCAGGGCGAACTGTACGTTGCAGCCGCCGGCGAAATTGCCGAGGTCGCGCATCATGCGGATCGCCGTATTGCGCATGAGTTGCATACCGGTGTCGCTCAGGGTCATGGCCGGAGCAACCGTGATGGAGTCGCCGGTGTGTAC
>SXXL01000083.1 GCA_005789565.1 Bacteroidota bacterium
AACCCGAAGCCTACCTGCCTGTCAGCAACGTATACATCGAAAAGGACCTCAGCATCAACGAAGAACTCGATAAACTCCGGCTCCGCGCCACTACCAGTTTATTGAGTGGTCGGCGTGATATTCTTGTCGTCGCCTCCGTCAGTTGTATCTATGGGATGGGCAATCCCACCGAATACGAGAACGGCATCATCCGTATTCAAAAAGGAGAAACCTTGTCGCGACAAGCCTTTCTGCATGCATTGGTCAATTCATTATATCAGCGAACGACCATCGATTTCAACCGCGGGCAATTCCGCGTTAAAGGCGATACGATCGACATCAACCTGCCGTATGTCGACTACGGATACCGGGTCACCTTCTTCGGCGACGAGATCGAAAGCATCGAAACCCTCGAACTCATCAGTGGCAAACGCATCGGAGAAATGGACAGTGCCGCGATCTTCCCGGCGAATCTCTATGTGGCCCCCAAAGACATCATGCAGCAAGTGATCTATGAGATACAAGATGAGCTCGGGGCGCAGATCGATTATTTCAAACGATCGAATAAGCCGATGGAAGCACAGCGACTCAGCGAGCGCGTGAACTACGACCTGGAAATGATCCGGGAACTGGGTTACTGCGGCGGCATTGAAAATTATTCCCGCTTCTTCGATCGCCGTCAGCCCGGCACCCGACCGTTTTGTCTGATGGATTATTTTCCGAAAGATTTTTTATTGGTGATCGATGAAAGTCACCAGACCATCCCCCAGGTCAGTGGCATGTACGGCGGCGACCGAAGCCGCAAACTCACGCTGGTCGATTTCGGATTCCGACTCCCGTCGGCACTCGACAATCGTCCCCTCAACTTCCCCGAATTCGAATCCCTCACCAACCAGGTCGTATTCGTATCCGCTACCCCCGGCCATTACGAACTCGATAAATGCGAAGGCATCGTGGTGGAGCAGGTGGTGCGGCCGACCGGACTACTGGATCCGCCGATCGAGGTTCGTCCCACCCAAAACCAAATCGACGACCTGCTCGACGAGATCGACAAACGTGTGAAGGATGGCGACCGCGTACTCATTACCACCCTCACCAAGCGCATGGCGGAAGAAATGGACAAATACCTGAAGCGGATCGAAGTCCGATCCAAATACATTCACAGCGATGTCGATACGCTCGAACGAGTGGAGATCTTGCGTGACCTTCGACTGGGCCGCATCGATGTTCTGGTCGGCGTGAACCTGCTTCGCGAGGGATTGGATCTGCCAGAAGTATCCTTGGTGGCGGTGTTGGATGCCGACAAAGAAGGTTTTCTTAGGAACGAAAAATCGCTGACCCAAACCGCCGGTCGTGCCGCCCGCAACGTAAAGGGGCTGGTGATCTTCTATGCTGATAAGATGACCGAGAGCATGCGGCGCACCATCGAGGAGACCAACCGACGCCGCAACAAACAAATGGATTACAACGAAGTCCATGGCATCACGCCCATGACCATCAAAAAATCGATGCTCGATGTACTGGGCCAAACCTCGGTGCTGGAGGTTAAGGCCTATGATCCGGATCATCCATACGCACAGAAGGAAACGACGAGTCGGGCTGCCGAGGAAACTACGCTATATGAGGAATCGGTCGAGGAGCTCCCAACCCCTGAATTGGAAAAACAGGCCCGTTGGCTGAAAAAACGAATGGAAAAGGCGGCGAAGGACATGGATTTCATGGAAGCGGCCAAGCTGCGCGACGACTTGATCGCCCTGCAAAATCTCCTCGAAAAAAGGGAAAAATAATCCCCTTTCGGCCCCCCTCGTTTGTACATTTGAGGGATGGATAAACGGGTCTTTCTTCTCGACGCTTTCGCACTGATCTTTCGGGCTTATTATGCCCTGATCCGTAGTCCCCGCATCAGTTCCACCGGCAAGAACACCAACGCGCAATTCGGCTTCACCAACGCATTGGTGGAACTCATCAACAAACAAAAGCCCTCGCACCTCGCGGTTTGCTTCGACACCAAGGCCCCCACCGAACGACACGCCGATTACGCCGACTACAAAGCCAATCGCCAGGAAACGCCCGAAGACATTTTAGCGGCCGTACCCGACATCAAAGCCATCATCAGCGGATTCAACATCCCCATCATAGAGATGGACGGCTACGAGGCCGATGACATCATCGGTACACTCAGCAAACAAGCCGAAGCGGCCGGGTATGAAGTACTGATGGTAACACCGGATAAAGATTATGGTCAACTCGTGTCTGATAAGATCAAGATCTACAAACCCTCTTATCAGGGAAACGGGGTCGAGATCCTTGGTCCCGAAGAAGTCTGTGCCAAGTGGAATATCAAATCGGTGGATCAAGTGATCGATATGCTTGGCATGATGGGCGATGCGGTCGATAATATTCCCGGTATCCCGGGCGTGGGTGAAAAAACCGCCGCGAAATTGCTCGCCGAATACGGAACATTGGAGAATGTATTGGAAAATGCCGATCAGATCAAAGGTGCGATGGGTGAAAAAGTACGCAATGGAAAAGCACTCGCGGTAACATCCAAAAAACTGGCCACGATCCTGACCAATGTTCCCGTTGAATTTCACGAAGAAGATTTTCGATTGAAAGAATGGAATAAAGACGCCCTTCGGACGGTATTCACGGAATTGGAATTCCGAACCCTGGGCAAACGTCTGCTGGGCGAAGAGATCCCCTCCGCCCTACCCACCGTCATTGAAAAAGAAATCCCCCGGGGCGTACAGACCGATCTGTTTGGAAACATCATTGAAATGGCCGCCCCAAAACCGAAAGAGGAGGCAGATGAACCCGTACACCTGGTGGCGGACAAAAACATCCACAACACACCTCACGAGTATCAATTGGTCGATTCCGCGGAAAAAGTAAAGACGCTGATCAACGAATTGCAAAAACATGCGGAGATCTGTTTTGATACGGAGACCACGGGCGTTGATGCGAATACGGCGGAGTTGGTGGGACTCAGTTTTTCCGTCCGATCCGGAGCCGCCTGGTATGTACCCTTTCCCGCCGGAGACGATCAAATCAAAAAAGCCATCGCGCCCTTCCTGCCTTTGTTTGCCGATGCGGGGAAAACCTGGGTGGGACAAAACATCAAATACGACCTGTTGATATTGAAGTGGCTGAATGTGGAGATCGCGGGGGCGATTTTTGACACCATGCTGGCCCATTACGTGATCGAACCGGAAGGAAAACACGGCATGGATGCCCTCAGTGAGAAATACCTGGGCTATGAGCCCATTCACATCGAGGAATTGATCGGAAAAAAAGGAAAGAATCAGGGGAACATGCGTGACGTGGAACCGGAAAAACTAAAAGAATACGCCGGTGAGGATGCAGACATCACCCTGCAACTGAAACAAAAATTCGTACCCCTGCTCCAGCAAAAAGAAGTGGCTAAAGTCTTTGAGGAAGTGGAAAATCCGCTCGTAAAAGTATTGGCCAATATGGAATATGAGGGCATACGGGTGGATGTCGATTTTTTGCACGAGTATTCGAAGGAATTGGATCGGGAGGCCAGGGCCGCCGAAGAGCGGGTGTACAAGGAAGCGGGCGTGCGTTTCAACCTGGGCTCACCCAAACAATTGGGCGAGGTACTCTTCGATAAACTCAAACTGGATCCCTCCGCTAAAAAAACCAAGACCGGACAATATCAAACGGGGGAAGATGTGTTGCTGAAGTTGGCAGCGAAGGGACATGACATCGTAGATTCCATTTTGGCCTTTCGGGAGTTGACCAAATTGAAATCGACCTATGTAGATGCGCTGCCGGAATTGATCAATCCGAAAACAGGAAGAGTTCATACCACCTATGGCCAAGCTGTGGCGGTAACCGGTCGACTCGCCAGCAACAATCCCAATCTGCAAAACATCCCGGTGCGAACCGATCGGGGAAAAGAGATCCGAAAGGCATTTATTCCCCGCAGCGAGGAATATATTTTACTCTCGGCCGATTATTCACAAATCGAATTGCGGATTGTAGCTGCGATCAGCGGAGACGTGAACATGTGCACGGCCTTTCGCTCGGGAACGGACATCCACACCGCCACAGCCGCAAAAGTGTACAACGTGTCGGAATCCGAGGTAACCAAAGAGATGCGCTACAAGGCCAAGAGCGTAAACTTCGGGATCATCTACGGGCAGGGTGCATTCGGGCTGGCTGATAACCTGGGCATCTCCCGAACCGAGGCCAAAGAGATCATTGATAATTACAAGAAACAATTTCCCGGTATACAGCGCTACATGGATGAAACCATCGCCTTTGCCAAGCAGCACGGCTATGTACAAACGCTGATGGGTCGGAAACGCTGGTTAAAAGATATTACCTCCTCGAATTTCACTGTCCGCGGATTCGCAGAGCGCAATGCTATCAACTCGCCGATACAGGGTACGGCGGCGGATATGATCAAGCTGGCCATGCAAAAAGTGGATGCCGAGATGAAGAGGTCCCAACTGAAAAGTCGGATGATCTTGCAAGTGCACGACGAATTGGTATTCGACGCACATCGGTCGGAAGTAGCCGTGCTTAAACCGATGATCCTCTCGTGTATGGAATCGGCATTGCTGTTGCCAAATGAAGTGCCCGTAATCGCCGAGTGCGGCGAAGGAAAGAACTGGCTAGAGGCACATTAACGCCTGCTCTTACTGATTGTTTCGCTCGCGCCCCTGACCGCCACCACCACCCGGTCCGCCCATTCCCCGCGGACGCATCGAAGGTTGGATTTTTTCCTTCCAGATCCCGAATTCTTCTTTTGAAAGCACGGCACCAATGATCTCATCTTGTGCATCGGAGAATTTTTTCATCTCAGCCATCATCGTTTCCCGATCGGGCATGCTGCCACTACTCATCATTTCTTGTCGCTTGCTGTCCTGCAACCGAAAAAGTACTTTCAGCGCAGTATCAACGGCACTCATTCGAGTGGCATCCAACGAAAAAGCACTATCCAGCTTAGAGGTGATCCGCTTTACTCTTTCTTCGACCGTTGCCCGTTGGCCGAAGCCCATTCCCTGGGCCTGAACCAGATGAACTGAAACAAAGGATAAAAAGGCGAATAGGAACAGGTGCTTTTTCATGACCGGGATTTTTAGTTAGACGAATTTCAGTCTTTTTTCCATTCTTCGCTGTTAAAATGCCTGTTCAATCCGCAAACCGCGGTATCTTGCAACGCTAAATCCCCTCTCATGGAGTATAACAAACTGGTGGCCGTCTCCGGATTGCCCGGATTATTCGAGTTGCTGACGACCAAATCGGACGGTGCCATTGTGCGCGGATTGGACGATGGTCAAACCCGCTTTGCCGCCAACCGCAGCCACCAATTCTCTCATTTAGAGAGCATTGAGGTATTCACGCAAGGAGAGAATACGAATTTGATCGAGGTGTTTCAAGCCATGGAAAAAGCCGGAAAGCCCCTTCCCAATGAAAAAGATGCAGCGGCCATCCAGGCTTATTTCCAATCGGTTTACCCCGCGTTCGACTTTGACCGGGTCTATGCCAGCGACATGAAAAAGATGGTGAAATGGTTTGCTGTTTTGCAAAAGCATCAAGTGGTGTTGAAGCTTAGTGAGCCAGAGGCCCCTGAAACCAACGAATAGTATGGCGGTTCCCCTCATCGAAAAAAAATCCCGCTCCTACTTACCCGAGACCTTCCGGATCGATTCGTGGGAAGATCTTGCCCCCCTTTTTGATGAATTAGAGTCCCGGTCCTGGTCCTCCAAAGAAGAGTTGGAAAATTGGCTGGTGGACTGCAGCGAATTGGAGTCCGTGGTCAGCGAGGAAGCCTGCTGGCGACAGATCCGGATGACCTGCGACACCGAGAATCCAAAACTCACCGAATCATTCGAGTTCTTTATGACATCGATTCAGCCAATGATCCAGCCGGTGGCGGACCGACTGAATCGAAAGCTCATCGATTCTCCTGTTACAACCGAACTCGACCCAAAAAAATATTTCACCTATCTCCGAAACGTTCGCAAGAACATCGAACTCTTTCGGGAATCCAACGTACCCATTCAATCAGCCCTGGCAGTCGCCCAGCAAGAATATAGCGTGATCTCGGGAAAGATGACCGTTGAAGTAAACGGACAAGAGTATACGCTGGCACAAGCGTCGAAATTTTTAGAAGACCCCGATCGCTCCTTGCGCGAATCGGTCTATCATAAGATCTTCCAACGTCGCGCGCAGGATCGGGAAGAGCTGGAAACCCTCTTTGAGGGCTTGCTGGAGAAAAGACAACAGCTGGCTCAAAATGCAGGTTTCTCAGATTATCGTGCTTATCGTTTTGCTGAGCTGGGTCGGTTTGATTACTCCCCCAAGGATTGTGAACTTTTTCATCAGGCCGTTCGCGAGCAGGTGATGCCGCTGGTGAACGAATTGATGGAGGCAAAGAAAAAACAGTTGGGCGTGGAACGGTTACGGCCCTGGGATCTGGAAGCAGAGCCCCTGGGTACCCAGCCGCTTCGTCCCTTTCAAACGGGACAAGAACTGATCGAGAAAACGATCGCCTGCCTGCAGCGATTGGATCCGTTCTTTAGTGCCTGTATATCGACCATGCAAGAAATGGGTCGGCTGGATGTAGAAAGTCGTAAGGGCAAAGCGCCGGGGGGGTATAATTGTCCCCTCGCCGAAACCGGAGCTCCTTTCATATTCATGAATGCGGCTGGTACCTTGGATGACGTCACCACCATGGTGCATGAAAGCGGACACGCGGTACATTCTTTCCTGTGTCATCCGCTGGAATTAAATGGATTCAAGGAATATCCGACCGAGATTGCGGAAGTGGCCAGCATGAGTATGGAATTATTCACGATGGATCATTGGTCGGTCTTTTTTTCGGACGCCAACGAATTGAAACGAGCTAAGCAACAACAACTCGAGCGAGTCATTCTGCTCTTTCCCTGGATCGCCACCATCGATGCGTTTCAGCATTGGCTCTATATGAATCCGGGGCATGATCGAGCGGAAAGAAAGGCCGCCTGGCTGGAGATCCTCCATACCTATACGTCACCCATCCTCGACGTGTCGGGTACGGAAACCTATCGATCGCTCCTTTGGCAACGCCAATTGCATTTGTTTGAAGTGCCCTTCTACTATATCGAATACGGGATCGCACAGCTGGGAGCCATCGGAATGTGGCAGCAATATCAACAAGATCCGAAACAAGCCTTGAGTCTCTATCAAAAAGCCCTTCAGGCCGGCGGCACCCGTACCCTTCCAGAACTGTTTGAGCTGGCCGGACTCCGATTCGATCTATCGCCCAACTACATTGGCGAACTGATGCGATTTGTAAAGTCGGAATTAGAAAAGATCGGTCACTGACAGGACTGACATACACCCGACACCACCATTTCTACTTGATTGACCGTATAGCCCTTGGGTAATTTGACTGAGGGCGTGGCGACTTCGTCGAGGCAATACGTATGATTACAGCGCTTGCAAACGAAGTGGATGTGATGGTCGTGGTGATGCCCCGAGGCGCATTCGTCCTTACAGAGTGCATAACGAATGCTGTTGTCTTTCGTGGGAATGGAATGGATCAATCCTTTGTCGACGAAGGACTGCAGGGTTCGATAAATGGTAACGCGATCGTAGAGCGTACCGAGTTTTTTCTCAATGTCGGCGTGGGCCAGGGCTCCCTTTCGGCTTAGAAAGAGATTCAGGATGTCTTTGCGCCCGCCGGTTACACTGAGTCCATGCGCTTTCAGCAGTTCAACAGATTCTTTTTGTCGTGCCGTAGCCATGTTATGATTTTTTCAGTGGGGGATTTCGAAGCAAATTACGGGCCGACTCGATCAATTCCTTCACTTCCGAAGGTTTGAGTCCGTCGATCACCTTCCGCACATCCCCGTTTTGATCCACCAGCGCCCAGAACTGCGTGTGCAAAAAATCATCCTCGATGTTCGCAGGATTGTTGGCCGGATCATCAATGGTATAGCTCACGCGGGCCGCCGTATACAAACTGTCTTTTCTGCCCGTCACGAATACCCAGCGACGGGTATCGACCTGCATGGAATCGCTGTATTTTTTGAGCTGCGGTACCGAATCCGTATCCGGATCGCACGTGTGCGAAAGGATCTTGAAGTTGGGTTCGTTTTCAAACGCTTCATACACGGAGCGCATGTTGTTGTTCATACGGGGACAAATACCCTTACAAGTTGTAAAAAAGAACTCCGTCACATACACCTTACCGAGAAAATCTTTTTCGGTTACCGGTTGGCCATCCTGATTTCGGAATTGAAAGGGCCGTACATAGCTGACCGGCGTCACCTTCGGCGTCGAAAAACCGGGAATCAACTGCGTGAGGGCAAAATAGAAGAGCCCGATCAGTCCGCCGAAAAACCCCAAATAAACCCATCCTTTTTTTGACATAAGAATACAAAGGTACAAAACAGCCAGACGTTGTTTTGCAACAGCGTTGCTTTTATGTACTTTCGTTATATGTTTCGAAAGATCAATTGGGATGCCTGGGGAATCGGAGCCTCGCTGGCCTGTGCCATCCACTGCGCCCTCTTGCCTCTGTTTTTCAGCTCGCTTCCCCTGTTCGGGATCAATATCATTCACAATGTGTGGTTCGAAGTGGGCATGATCGGCTTGGCCGTGGGCATTGGAACCTTTTCCCTTTGGCATGGATTTAAAAAACACCACCATCGCTTTCAGCCCTTGATCTTATTTTATATCGGCTCCGCCTTCTTGATCACCAAGCAATTTTTCATCCGGTACGAGAATTGGCTGCTGGTACCCGCCGTGGTACTCATCATCTTGGCACATGTGCGGAATTACCGGGCTTGCCGGGTGCATGATCATGGGCATGCGGAGGACTGCGAGCACTAAGGTTGAGAGGATGAGGGGATGAGTAGATGAGTAGTCTTAAAGTTTGGGAGTTTGGGTAGTTTAAAGTTTTTGGTTATGAAGTTTATTGTTGCGGTTTGGTTGGGGTTGATGTCGTTTCAGGCTATTGGGCAGGAGACGGAGATACGGGCGTTGTTGGCAAAACAAACAGACGCCTGGAATCGGGGAGACGTAGAAGGTTTTATGGAGGGCTATTGGAAAAACGATTCGCTGATGTTCATCGGCAAATCCGGCATCACCTACGGCTGGCAGCAAACGCTGGACAATTACAAGAAGGGATATCCGGATAAAACGGCGATGGGACAGCTCACCTTCACCCTCCTAGAAATGAAACCCCTTTCCAAAAAATACTTTTCTGTAGTAGGCAAGTGGCATCTCAAACGTACCATTGGTGATCTGAGCGGACACTACACGCTTCTACTAAAAAAGATCAACGGAGAGTGGGTGATTGTAAAAGATCACAGTAGTTAAGTCTGCAGACTGCGGTCAGTGGACAGCGGAGGTCAGCGCAGCGGACTCCCTACTTCGCTCCCCTCAATCGAAACAAATACCGGATCAGGCCAATCAACGTGAGGGCAACGATCACGTAGTAAATAGAGCAGACCCAGAATGGATATCGTTCGGGAAAGGCCAGTCCGAAATAGAACCCGGCCGTGGCCGATCCGATCATCCAGATGAGGGTCCATGCCAAGGCATTGATGATCCGCACAAAAAAACGGCTTATTTGGGGGTCCCAGCCTTGTTCCATAATATGAGGATAACGAACCGGTCGAGTAAAGGTTTGAAATAGGTCAGGTTACGATGCGAAGCTTGGCGTATTGCAGCATGATCTTTTTTTCACCATTTTTTTCGAAACGGACCGTCGCGATGGGGTTGTGGGCGGAGCCCTCCATTTTAACGACTTCCCCGAAACCGAATTTTTGGTGTTCGACTCGCTGACCCACTTGGAGGTCCGAGGTGTCGCTGGGTTGAAAATCGGTCGTGGGAGTATGCGCCACCACCTTGGGAGCAGTAGGTTTAACGGGTTTCCAGCCAGCGGCTTCCGGAGTGGATTTTTCCTGGTAATAGGATTTCGATTGCGTTTGAGGTCGGCTCGTCTCACCATCATCCGAGGTTCTCCACCCCCGCATCCGCTGATTGGCCGCCGCGCCGCCCCACCGAGTTCCCGGCGTAGCGGAATGACCCACGGAAGAACGTTCCACTCGATCGGCAGGTATTTCATCCAAAAAGCGACTCGGTTCGTTTTGCACCAGCTGTCCGAAACGATATCGCGTATTGGCATAGGTGATCCACAGCCGCTCTTTGGCACGGGTGATCACGACATAGAATAAACGGCGCTCTTCTTCCAATTCCTCTCGTGTATTAATGGCCATGGCGTTGGGGAACAACATTTCTTCGAGTCCGACGGCAAACACCCCGCGAAACTCCAAACCCTTTGCCGCATGGATCGTCATCATTTTCACCGTATCGGCATTGGCATCGGCCTCGTCCGCATCGGTCAATAAGGTGATCTGTTGGAGGTACGCGCCCAAGCTTTTATCGACCAGTTCGCCGTCGTCCGTGTCCGGACTTTCCGTCCACTCCTTGATCGAGTTCAATAACTCCTGAATGTTCTCATACCGCTGTACGCCTTCGGTGCTTTTGTCGTTGAACAACTCCTTGACCAGATTGGTCTGTTTTCCCACGTGAAAAGCCAAGTCGTATGCATTGCTGTTGGCCAGCATGCTCTGAAAACTGCGGATCATGGTGGTAAAATCTTCCAGGGCGGTCAGGGTACCCGCCCGAAATCCATGATCGCGAGCATTCAGCAAGATCTCCCAAACCGAGGTATTCGTGTTGTTCGAGAGCAGAATGAGTTTGTCGAGCGTGGTTTTTCCAATGCCCCGGGCGGGATAATTGATGATGCGTTTGAGGGCCTCTTCGTCTTTGTAGTTTACGGTCAATCTCAAATACGCCACCAGATCTTTTACTTCTTTTCGTTGGTAAAAGCTGATACCCCCGTAGATGGTGTAAGGTAGTCCCATCCGCCGCAAAGCCTCTTCAAAGGCCCGGCTTTGGGCATTGGTTCGATAGAGAATGGCGAAGTCCTTATTCTGATAATGATACCGGAGTTTGTGTTCTTGTATGGTGTCGGCAATGAGTTTGCCTTCGTCGTTGTCGGTCATGGTACGAATCAATCGGATCTTTTCGCCAGACTGATTCTCGGTGAAAAGGGACTTCTCGATCTGCCCTTTGTTTTGGCGGATCACTTGGTTGGCGGTCTCCAAGATATGCTGCGTACTGCGGTAGTTCTGTTCCAACTTCACCACTTTCACCTGATCATAATCCTTTTGGAACTGCAGGATATTCTGGATCGTTGCCCCGCGAAAACTATAAATGCTTTGAGCATCATCGCCGACCACACAAACATTCTCGTGCATGGCTCCCAGTAATTTGATGATCTCATACTGGGCGGGATTCGTATCCTGATACTCGTCGATCAGGATGTAGCGGAACTTGTGCTGGTAGCGGGATAAACACTCCGGTACATTCCGTAAGAGTTCATAAAATTTCAATAAAAGGTCGTCGAAGTCCATCGCCCCATTCTTGAAACATCGCTTGGCATATCGGTCGAAGATCTCGCCGAGCATGGGACGATTGGCGCGAAGATCCTCCTGTTGAATGCCATAATCATTCCGGTACTCATCGGGACCGATCAATGCGTTTTTAGCCGCAGAGATCCGGTTGTACACCGTCGAGGGCTTGTAGTGCTTATCGTCGAGGTTCAGTTCGTGGATCACGGCCTTCAAAACGCTTTTGGCGTCATCGGTATCATAGATGGTAAAGTGGCGGGGGTATCCGATCTTATCAGCTTCAAACCGAAGTATACGAGCAAACACGGAGTGGAACGTACCGATATACAGATTTCTTGCTTCGCCGGACCCAAGTATATGTTCAACGCGCTCCTTCATTTCTCGCGCGGCTTTGTTCGTGAAAGTGAGGGCGAGAATGTTGAACGCATCCACCTTGTGTTCGGCCATCAGATGAATGATGCGGGTGGTGAGTACGCGGGTCTTACCACTGCCGGCGCCGGCCACGATCATCTGGGGACCATCCTTATGCAATACCGCTTCGCGCTGGCGATCGTTCAATCCGTTCAAATAGGCCGACATGAGTCGCAAGTTAATGGGAAAAGACAGCGAGGCGAGAAATGTGGATTAATTTGACGAAGCGTTATGAAATCAAGCCCGTTTGTTGAGCCGGAGCTTGTCAGTGATGACGGCGGCCATCGGACGGCCCTGAACCTTGCTTTCGAGCCAGGAGATGATATCGAGATAAGCGAACGCCCGGGTTTGGAACCGATCGCGCTCCAGGTGGCGGATCTCCTCCAGGAATTTTTCCAGTTCAGGCTTGAGCTTCCGGGGTGATAAGGGAAGGGATCGGCGAAGAAAACGGAACATGGCCACTTCGATGGCGGTAAGATTCTTCATTTTAGCCAGGAAACGATAGGTTGATTTTGTCAACGAATCCATCAATTCATCGTTGCCCAACTCATAATGGGCCAGCAGGTGCAGAAGACGAGCATAGCACTGCAGGTCGTAGCGAAGATGTGTGGGTGCATCGATGATCTTTCGCAGGTAATCGATACACCGACTATAGTCCCCGCTGCCAAAACAAAGCATGGCGAATTTGTAGTTAAGCACCAGCAAGCGGTGTGCATCCGTAAAGAGGGCCAGACCCTGCAACTCGGCTTCGATCGCCGGGATCCGTTTCATACCGGCGGCAAAACTGCCCTCCATGAAATGTCCGTTGATCCGGGCCGTGCTCAAGTACAGAAAGCATTGCATTCGAAAGTTCTCGTTGGCCTGAATCCGCTTGGATTGTGAGAGTTTTTCCAGTTGACGGATGGTTTGGCGGAAGGCGAGGAGGTGGCGGAGATCGAACTGGGCGTTGAGCAGGGTGTGGAGTCCCTTGATGTAATGACCGGTCTCGATCCGAATTCGATCGGGGTCTTCCTGGAACAGCTCGACCCATTTACGGGCATACCGGTAGTATTGGAGGAAGTCCTGCCGTATGAACGCATACCAGCTCAGGCTTTGATAGAGATACAGCCGCTCATAAAACCCGGTGTAGGTCCAGGCATCGGCAGGCAGGTGCTCTTGAAGATAAGCGCGAACGGCAGACTCATCCGAGCGATCCCTGGCGTGTCCGTTCTGAACGAACCAGCTGAATAGCTTGAGAGAAAGGTTGGAAAGCTGCGATACTCGATGGAGGCGCTCGGTCACTTCGGTCGATTCCCGTACGATCTCCTCCGACCGAAACTCGACCTGACGGGTGATGTGCAATCCCTCGATCCGTTTTTCGAGCGAAAGCAATTGAGGGAGGATGTTGATCTTGTCATAAGTGCGCGCCAACTCCTTGGCCCGTTCCAACATGCGCAGGCTGGGAAGAAACAATCCTTTTTTATAGAGGATATGAGCATAATCAAAAAGCTCGTTGATCTCGAGGTCGATGCTGTCGGCTCGTTTCAATAACCGCAAGCTGGCCAGGATCTCCCGGTACAAATGGGTTTTCAGGTTGGCCAGTTGTGATTTGGTGACGCCCGTCATCCGCTTGAGGAGGGCATCCTCGTGGTAGGACTTCTGCCGATCGATCAGATCGAAGAGACGCACCACCTTCAATTCGCCGGAACGGGCCGAAGACCGGTGTATGTAGAGTTTAAAATGCCTTTTCTCCGCTTTTTCCAGCGATTTGATGAGCATGAACAACGAGTCGACCGAGCGGTTGGACATCATATGTGAGTTTCGCTGAAACCCCTGATGGCAAAGTGTTTCAGCATTTTATTCCCGGGGTTGCCATCCCCGATTGAAGCGAAAATTGGATTGGAGGGCGGGCGGCGGGCGGCTACTTTTGGATCGTGAAGGTTGATCCGCGGTGACCCAACGACCATTACCTCTTTTTCATATGGCAAGCAATCGTTAGAGCCCTTCCGTTTCCACGGAAGGGCCTTTTGTTTTGCAAATGTACCGGGTTGAGGGAGTGATTTTTTTCGTTCGTGTATTTTTCATGGTCGCTTTGCCGATCCCAACAAGTGTTCGTTCCCGGTCGATTGATTTAACTTTGGCGAAAGTTGACACATGGGCATTCGCGTTTTCATTACGGGAGGAACCTTTGATAAGGAATACAATGAGTTGACCGGACAATTGTATTTCAAGGATACGCACCTGCATGATCTGTTGGAGCTGGGGCGTTCACGATTAGATATTGAGATCCGCACCCTGATGATGATCGATAGTTTGGAGATGACGGACGAGGACCGTGAGCTGATCGCCCATCAATGCAAGAATTGTGACGAAGACCGGATCGTGATCACCCACGGT
>SXXL01000084.1 GCA_005789565.1 Bacteroidota bacterium
CATTTCCCGGCAACTCTGGTGGGGTCACCGCATCGCCGCCTGGTACGACAGCGACGGCAACGTGGTGGTAGCGAACGACGAATCAGAAGCCAAAGAGAAATACAACAAGCAATTCGGTAAATCGGCAGATTTAAGACAAGATGAAGATTGTTTGGATACCTGGTTCTCCAGCTGGCTATGGCCCATGGAAGTATTCAAAGGCTACAGCAACCCAGGCAATCCGGAGATCCAATACTACTACCCTACCCAAACACTGGTCACCGCCCCCGAGATCATTTTCTTCTGGGTGGCGCGCATGATCATGGCCGGATTCGAGTACCAGAAAGTCAAACCTTTTGAACAGGTCTATTTCACCGGCATCGTTCGCGATAAGTTGGGTCGAAAAATGAGCAAAAGCTTGGGCAACTCCCCCGACCTGCTGGCCCTGATCGATCAATACGGAGCCGATGCCGTTCGTTTCGGCATCCTGATCTCCTCACCCGCCGGAAACGATCTGCTATGGGATGAATCGGCTAACGAACAAGGCGCCCATTTCAACAACAAGCTTTGGAACGCCATGCGGCTGGTTAAGATGTGGGAGCCACGCGTCCATGACGAGGCCCCTGAACAATCGGCATTTGCCCGCGACTGGTTCCGCAACCGACTCCAGGAAGCCCGTAACGAACTCGATGTACAGTTCAAGGAATTTCGCTTGAGCGAAGCACTGAAAACCCTGTACTCCCTGATTTGGGATGATTTCTGCAGTTGGTACCTCGAATGGGTGAAACCCGGATTTGAGCAACCCATCCACCCCGATGTTTACAACGATACCGTTGATTTCTTTGATCAATTGATGCAATTGCTGCACCCCTTCATGCCATTCATCACAGAAGAAATCTATCATCAGTTGCGTGAGCGGGAAAATGACCTGACCAACACGCGCTATCCCAACCAGCAACAGACCGAGGCTTCGTTGTTGCAAGCCGGCCAGCGGATGAAATCGGCCATCACGGCCATTCGAGATGCCCGCACGCGCAACCAACTGAAACCCAAAGATCCCATCCAACTGTTCATTCAATCCGCGTACGCATCCGTTTACGAACCCGCCCTGGCCCTGCTACAAAAACAGGTCAATGCCGAGTCGGTTGAATTCGTCCACGAAGCCGTTCCGAAGTCCATCAACCTGGTAGTGGATCAGGATCGGTTCTACTTGCTCACCCAAAATGCCGCGCATACCGAAACGCAGAAAACCCAACTTCTCAAAGACCTCGAATACCTCAAAGGATTTCTGGTGACCGTAGAGAAAAAATTAGGCAATGAACGATTCGTACAAAATGCCAAACCGGACGTGATCGAGTCGGAACGTAAAAAGAAAGCCGATGCGGAGTCGAAGATCCGGATGATCGAAGAGTCGTTGAACAGCATGTAAGTTTGGAGAGTTTGAAGAGTTTGGGTAGTTTGGGAGTTGATGCGAAAGTTAATACTACTGATTGGGGGCCTTTGGCCCTTGCTGTGTGTTGGACAAACCAGTTGGGAGCGCGATTGGTTGCATCGCGTAGCCGATAATCGAACCATTGCACAAAACCGCTTTTATCACACCTTATCGGATATGAATGCGCCTATGACGTTGGGGATTCCGGCGGGGTGGTTAGCGGCGGGATTGATCCGTAAGGACAGCAAACAAACACAAGCCGGGATCCGATGGATGGCGGCGCAACTGGTGAATGGGGGATCGACCTATTTTATGAAAGCGATCGTGAATAGACCAAGACCGGCAGTCACCGATCCAACGTTGATCGCACTGGAAGATGTAAAGATCCACTCCTTCCCCTCAGGTCATACCTCCTCCGCCTTTGCCTTAGCCACTTCCATCAGCCTCGATCATCCGAAATGGTTTGTGATCGCACCAGCCTACCTGTATGCGTCGTTGGTGGGATATTCACGTTGCTATCTTGGCGTACATTACCCCAGCGATGTAATCGCCGGCGCCCTATTGGGCACGGCCAGTGCCTGGGCCACTCAAAAAGCAGATAAGTGGCTCCGTGCCACCGGAACAAAAAAACAATCCAAGAAGTCATTGGCCTATCAATACTAATTCATTCAACATGGCAGAAGACCTACAGATCGTCACCGGCAGCAAAGAAGATCAATACCAAGCGCTGATGCCCCAGTTACAGGGTTTGTTGCAGGGCGAGACCGATTCTATTGCCAACCTGGCCAATGTTTGTGCCGCCCTGAAAGAACAGTTTGGCTGGCTGTGGGTGGGATTTTATCTGATCAAAAAAAATACGGCCGGAGCGGATGAGCTGGTACTGGGTCCTTTTCAAGGACCGGTGGCCTGTACGCGCATCCGATTTGGAAAAGGAGTTTGTGGCACCTCCTGGAAAGAGGGAAAAACCTTGATCGTACCGGATGTCGAAAAATTTCCCGGACACATCGCCTGCAGCTCCTTGTCAAGATCGGAGATCGTGATCCCCTTGTATGACCAAGAAAACATCTGGGGTGTTTTGGATGTAGACAGCCGGGAACTGGATCAATTCGATGCCACCGATCAAAAATACCTCGAAGAAATCGTGAGCCTGCTTAGGCCTTGAGTTTCTCCAGCATCTCGTGTGTCATCATATCCAGATCGTACTCCTCCTTCCACCCCCAATCACTTCGAGCCCTGGAGTCATCGATGCTTTGCGGCCAGCTGTTGGCAATGGCCTGACGAAAATCGGGCCGATAATCGATTGTAAACTCCGGCTGGTGCTGTTGGATGGAAGCCGCGATCGTTTGGGGAGAAAAGCTCATCGCCGATATGTTGTAGGAGGTGCGGACCTGGATGTTCGCGGCAGGCGCTTCCATCAACTCCAAGGTGGCTCGTATGGCATCGGGCATATACATCATAGGCAGGAACGTATCCTTTTCCAGAAAGCAGGTATAGCGATTTTTTTGAAGGGCCTGGTGATAGATCTCTACCGCATAATCGGTGGTACCACCCCCGGGGGCTGATTTGTAGGAGATCAATCCCGGGTAACGAAGGCTTCTCACATCTACCCCGTATTTCTGATGGTAATATTGACACCAGAATTCGCCCGCGTATTTACTGATCCCATAAACGGTCGTGGGTTCGATGATGGTGTGCTGAGGACAGTTCTGTTTGGGGGAAGTGGGACCAAAAACCGCGATGGAAGAAGGCCAATAAATCTTTTTTAATTTCTCCTCTTTGGCGATCTCCAGCACGTTCAACAATCCCTGCATGTTCAGGTTCCAGGCCAGGGCCGGATTTTTTTCACCGGTAGCAGAAAGAATAGCCGCCAAGTGATAGATCTGTGTGATATTCTGACGGATGACCTGAACGTGCAGCATCTCCTTGTTCATGACATCGAGCGACACGTAGGGCCCGGTTCCTTCCAATAAGGGACTCATCTCCCGGAGGTCCGAAGCCACCACCTGTTGATTCCCATAGATACTTCGTAAGGCCAGGGTCAGCTCCACCCCAATCTGACCGGAGGCGCCGATCACTAAAATTCTGTCTCTGGGCATGATGACTTGTTTCTTTGCAAAGATGTGGATTGAGGCGGAATTTCGGGTTATTTTTGAGCCATGAGCCCTTTTTTGAAGTCCCTGTTCGCCGGGCAGTCCTACAACCCTGCCTCCTTTTTTTTGCTGGCCGGACCCTGTGTGGTCGAAAGCCACGAGGGGGTATTTGAAGTGGCTTCCTCTGTGAAGCAGACCTGTGCGGAACTGGGTATCCCCGTTGTATTCAAAGCATCCTACCGAAAAGCGAACCGCAGCAGCGGTTCCTCTTTCACCGGTGTGGGTGATGACATTGCCGGTGAAATACTGCAGTCGGTCCGACAAACCCTGAAACTTCCCGTAGTGACCGATATCCATACCCCGGAAGAAGCCCCTTGGGCCGCATCCTTCGCCGATGTTCTGCAGATCCCGGCCGTCTTGTGCCGGCAGACCGATCTGTTGGTGTCCGCCGCAAAAACCGGAAAGATCATCAACATCAAAAAAGGACAATTTCTAAGCGGACCGGCTATGCAGTTTGCGGTTGACAAGGTGAACCAGGCGGGCAACCAACAAGTCATCTTGACGGAAAGAGGTAACTCCTTCGGTTATCAGGACCTGGTGGTTGACATGCGCAACATTCCCTGGATGAAACAAACGGGCGCTCCTGTTGTGATGGACGTTACACATGCCTTGCAGCAACCCAATCAACCGGCCGGCGTTACGGGAGGTCAGCCCGAGATGATCGAAACCATCGCATTGTCGGCCCTGGCAGCAGGTGCGGACGGACTATTCATTGAAACGCATCCAAACCCGGCACAGGCAAAGAGCGACGGAGCGAACATGCTCCCCTTAGGTCAATTAAAGGATTTGCTGAAAAAAGCTTTGGCCGTGCGCAGGGCCTGCCAGTCGTAAGATCACCGAAGATCCTCTACGGTTACCCCGGGAAATTTTTTGGGATCAAATACAAATGCCTCGTCCGTGGCCGCTACGTTTGCCTTCATGGAGCTGACAGTGTACGAAAACCGATTCCCATCTTTTTCCATCACTTTGGTGCTGTAGATCGACTGGGCCGCTTTGTCGATCAGTAAGATCACCGAATGGAAACTCTTGGATTTATCCAAGGGGGTCATTTGGATCTCCTGCAAGGTTTTGGCGCCTACCTTGCTCTCCCCCTTTAACAATGAGTAAAAATCCTTGTCATAGAAATCAGAGAATAACTTTTGGGGTGTGATCGTTCCGGCTGAAATATCGAGATTGTTGACGGTCACTTCCTTGGCCGTTTTATCATAACTCCATACCGTCATTCCGTTGCAGTAAACTTCCAGTCCGTTGAACGTTAGCTTATAGCTTGTCCCCTTCATGAGGATCGTACCCGTCTTGTTGGACAAGACCTTACCGGCTGCATTTTCGACCTTATAGGCAAAATTGGCCTGTACGGTTTTATAGGATTTGAATTTGGCGCTGACGCTGTTGAGCACCTTGAGGGCGGCCGGGTCGTTCTTGGTCGAATTTCCCTGCGCCAGGGAGAACAGGCTGGTGAGTACGGCTCCGGAGATCAGAAGGCATTTCTTCATGGCGCAAAGATAGGTGAGGCAAGGGTAAGACGAAAGATTGAACCGGTCGGACGATTCCCGTGTCGGCAATTAACAAGAAGATAACGCTACCCCATTTGGTCAAGGAACTGCTGCAGGTCCGCATCGGTTTTGATCAGCACGTCGCGGGCCTTGCTTCCCAAACTGGGGCCCACCACACCGGCAGCCTCCAATTGATCCATCAAACGGCCGGCCCGATTATACCCCAATTTCATGCGTCGCTGTAACAAGGAAGTAGAACCCATCTGATTTTGTACGATCAGGCGGGCCGCATCCTCGAACAAGGGATCTTTCTCCGCGGCATCAAAATCCCGGCCTTCCGCATCTTTCTCGTTAATATACTCCGGCAAGAGAAAGGCTTGGGGATACCCGCGTTGATCGCCGATGAACTCTACCACCTCTTCCACTTCGGGCGTGTCTACAAAGGCACATTGCAGACGGGTCAACTCCCCGTTGTAGGAGATCAGCATATCCCCTTTCCCGATCAACTGCTCGGCCCCACCCGTATCCAAAATGGTACGGGAATCGATCTTACTGGAAACCTTGAACGCGATACGGGCGGGGAAATTGGCTTTGATCGTTCCCGTGATGATATTCACCGACGGACGTTGGGTGGCAATGATCAAATGGATACCGATGGCCCGGGCCAATTGGGCCAAACGCGCGATGGGCATCTCCACTTCCTTACCAGCGGTCATGATCAGGTCGGCGAACTCATCGATCACGAGTACGATGAACGGCAGATATTGATGTCCTTTCTGGGGATTGAGTTTTCGCTTAGTGAACTTTTCATTGTATTCCTTGATGTTGCGGGCACCGGCCTCCTTGAGCAGGTCGTACCGATTGTCCATTTCAATACACAAGGCATTTAGGGTATACACTACTTTCTTGGTGTCAGTGATGATAGCATCTTCCTCCCCTGGCAACTTGGCCAGAAAATGACGCTCGATGTGTCGGTAAATGCTCAATTCAACCTTCTTGGGGTCGATCAGCACGAACTTCAGCTGCGAAGGATGTTTTTTATAAAGCAAGGAGACCAGGATGGCGTTCAACCCGACCGACTTACCCTGTCCCGTAGCCCCCGCCATCAACAGATGGGGCATCGAGGCCAGGTCCACAATGAAGTTCTCATTATCGATCCGCTTACCGATGGCAATGGGCAGACTGTGCGGGCTATTCTGAAACCGATCGCTGCTCAGGAGTGTCTTCATGCTCACCACGGTCTTTTTCACATTGGGCACCTCAATACCAATCGTGCCCTTTCCGGGGATGGGCGCGATGATGCGAATGCCCAGAGCAGCCAAACTCAAGGCAATATCGTCCTCCAGATTCTTGATCTTGGAAATCCGCACCCCGGCGGCCGGAACGATCTCGTAGAGGGTTACCGTGGGGCCAACCGTGGCGCTGATCTTTTGGATCTCGATGGAATAATTACGCAGGGTGGCAATGATCTGATTCTTATTGTTCTCGAGTTCGTTGTTGTCTTGGATGATCTTCTCACTTCCATGTTGCTCCAACAGATCCAGCTTGGGATATTTATAATCGCGCAGGTCCAGTGTCGGCTCATAAGGTGTCAGGTCCTCCTTAGAGATGACTGGTGGCTCCTCAACCGGTTCCGGAACAGTCTTGATTTCCAGTGCGAGGTCATCGGTCTTCTCCGCAGAAGGTTCGATCGGCAATTCCTGACCGGTCGTTAAAATGCTTTGCATGCCCATGGTTCCTGTAGAGGGCATGGTTACGGCTACATGTGGACTTTGAGGAATGACCGGAGGAGGGATCGGCTCTTCCACTGGTGGTACAACAATGGGCTCCGGTTCTTTTTCGATCAACTCAAGCGTTGGTTCCGGCTCGGGTTCGATCGGGAATTGCACGACAACCGGACCGGCTTGCTCCTCGGCGAGTTCGGCACCCGGACGATTGGCATAGAGCTCATTGACGGTCATGCCGGCCGTAGAAGCCGCAACTACCATGGCCCCCGTTTGAGTTTGGGTATCCGCTACTTCCTCTGCGGATTCAAGGGAATCTGTTTGTTGCTCTGTCTCTTCTTCTGGGGCTTCCTCTTTTCGCGACGGCCAATTCAGTTGCGGATTGAATTGCCAGATCAAGTATCCGATCAAAGAAAGAAAGATCACCGCACCGGTTCCGATTTTACCAATCGATTGATCCATTTTTTGGTTGAGGAGGAGTCCGACGGCACCACCCCCAAAGGGTTTACTCTCGGGAAACAAGAAGGAGAGAACCACCGAGGTCACCAGCATACCAATGGTCACGTACTTGACGTTACGCCAGATTGAGAATACCCGCCGGCGAAAGAGCAGATTCACCCCAACCACGAAAAAGAACGTACAGATCAAAAAGGAGGCAAATCCAAAACAATCCTCAAAGAAAAAAGCGGCCGTCAGCGCCCCCAGTATCCCGGCGGCATTTTGAACGGTGTGATCCCCAAAGAATGCATTCGCACCCATGCTGACCACGGAGGCATCAAGCTTCCAATTGGACAAATAAGAGAGAAAAGAAACCAATAAAAAGAGGGAGAAAAAAACCATGGAAACGCCCACGATCTTCCAGGTACGCTCATCCCGTACCAACGCTTTCAGGTCGATCGATTCCTCTTTCTCCTGCGCAAAACCGGATTTGGGTTGGCTGGCTGGCGTAGACTTTTTCGTCTTGTTTTTCGAGGATTTGGCCATTCAAACAAAGATAATCAGTTTGGCCGTTCACCTTTCACCAGCGTGTAACCCAACCAAGTCCAGCCCAAGATGAGCAGGGTTCCGCCAATGGGCGTAATGGGACCAACCCAGGCATACGAACATCCCCACACCCGGCAAGCGGTCAACACATACAAGGATCCGGAGAATAAAGCAACACCCAGCACTAAAAAAAGCAGGGCGATGCGCGCCTTAGGATGATCGATCCAGCGAGTTCCCCAAAGTCCCAGAACCAAAAAAGCCCCGGAATGAAACAAGTGATAATCGACCCCGGTCTGAAAACCGCGCAGGATCTCTTCGGAGCTGGTCAGCTTTCGCAAAGCGTGTGCACCAAAGGCACCCAAGATGATCGCCAGTGCAATGGAAAAACAAGCGCCGTAAACCAGTCGTTTATTCATGAAATAGGATTTCAGTCAGATTTTTTTCAGTCAATTCAGATTCAGCTACTGCCAGATCGGCCTCCCGATAAAACAATTGTCGATCTCCCATTTTTTTGGTGATATAACTCCGAAGCTCCTCCTCGGAAAGCTCCCGGATCAGAGGTCTTTTTTCCCGCTCCGCCAACAATCGCGGCATCAACTCGCCTACCGAAGCCTGTAGCCAAATAACCTTACCCGCCTTTTTCATCCGCTCCAGGTTGTTTAGAAAACATGGCGTGCCGCCGCCACAGGCCATGACCAGTTGCCGATCGGTAGTGGTAAATTTTTCCAGACTATCCGACTCCAACCCACGGAAATACTCCTCCCCCTCCTGCTCAAAAATTTGTGTGATCGACCTGCCCCCCGCGGCCCGGGAGACCTCCTGGTCGAGGTCGATAAAAATATAACCCAATTGAGCGGCCAGGCAACGTCCCCAGTGAGATTTACCCACGCCCATAAAACCGATCAGGAAGATCTTATCGGGATACCCGATCATGGTTTATTTAAATGCATTGAAACCGGTGATGTCCATACCCGTGATCAGCAGGTGAATATCGTGTGTACCCTCGTATGTGATCACGCTTTCCAAGTTCATCATGTGTCGCATGACCGGGTATTCGCCCGTAATACCCATGCCACCCAGAATTTGTCGGGCATCCCGACAGATCTGCGTGGCCATCTCACAGGAATTTCGCTTGGCCAGGCTGACCTGCTGTGGTGTCACCTTACCCTCGTTCATCAGTACCCCCAATCGCCAATTCAGGAGTTGTGCTTTGGTGATCTCCGTGATCATCTCCGCCAGCTTTTTTTGTTGCAACTGAAAGGCACCGATCGGCTTACCGAACTGCTGACGCTCCTGCGAGTAACGTAGCGCTGTATCGTAGCAATCCATCGCCGCGCCCACCACGCCCCAGGCGATCCCAAAACGAGCTTTGGTCAAACAGCTCAGCGGACCTTTCAATCCCTTGATATTTGGGAGGATATTCGGTTTCGGAACTTTTACATTATCAAAAACCAACTCCCCCGTGGCGGACGCCCGCAAACTCCATTTTCCGTGTGTTGTGGGCGTGGTAAACCCTTCCATGCCTCTTTCTACGATCACACCACGAATCTCGCCGGATTCATCCTTGGCCCAGACCACTGCCACTTGTGCAAAGGGCGCATTACTGATCCACATCTTCGCACCGTTCAGGATCACCTGATCGCCCGCGTCCCGGATGTTGGTGAGCATGCTGCTCGGATCCGAACCATGATCGGGCTCCGTCAAACCAAAGCATCCTAACCATTCTCCGCTGGCCAGCTTTGGTAAGAATTTCTTTCGCTGTTCCTCGCTGCCATAAGCGTAGATCGGAAACATCACCAATGACCCTTGTACGGAGGCCGTGGAGCGAACGCCACTGTCGCCTCGCTCCAATTCCTGCATCATCAGTCCGTACGAGATATAATCCAACCCACCCCCGCCGTATTCGGCTGGAACGGTGGGACCAAAACAACCCAGCTCACCCAATTGAGAAACGATCTGCGCTGGAAATTCGGCACGTTGTGCATAATCCTCAATGATCGGAGAGATCTCCTTTTTCACGTAGGCGCGAACGGTCTCCCGAATCAATTTTTGCTCTTCCGTGAGCAATTCATCGACGGCGAAATAATCGGGACTGACAAATAGATCGGTGCGGGCTGCCATGTATTGAATTTATAGGCACAAAAGTACAGGATATCGGGGGAGTCTGCGCTAGCCGAGTAAAACGGCCATTTCCTGCTGGTATGCCAAGGCGGCCTCACGGGCTTTCGTGGCAAAATCGGCCTGACCGGAGGCATAGATCACGGCACGGCTAACATTGATCAAGAGTCCGATCTGCTGATTCTTTCCTTGCTGATATACTTCCTTCAGACTTCCGCCCTGTGCCCCCACGCCAGGCACCAATAAAAAATGATCGGGCAAGATCCGACGCACCTTGGCAAAGGCCTCCGCACGGGTGGCACCGATCACAAACATCATATTGTCTTGGGTGCCCCATCCGGAAGCGGTGTGCAGCACCCGCTCATACAACAGTTGCTCGCCGGAGGGCTGCAGCTCAAAATCGGCTGCCCCTTCGTTGGAGGTGAGTCCCAGTACGATCGCCCATTTATCCTTCCACTGCAAAAAAGGCTTCACACTGTCAGAACCCATGTAGGGTGCCACCGTGATGGCATCAAAAGAGAGTGTCTCAAAAAAAGCACGCGCATACTGGTCGGAGGTATTTCCGATATCGCCTCGCTTGGCATCGGCGATCACCAGGTGATCGGAACCGATATATTCCAGGGTCTTGCGCATCGAAACCCAACCCGACTCCCCCTCGGCCTCATAAAAAGCCGTATTGATCTTGTACGACACACAGAGATCCCGGGTGGCGTCAATGATGGCGCGATTAAAAGAAAAGATCGGATCCGGCTCCGTCAACAAAAGCGACGGAATCTTGGACCGATCGGTATCCAATCCAATACATAAAAAAGACCGCTTGGACTTGATCTGTTCAACGAGTTGGATCCGGTTCATACGACAAAATTACCGTTTGTGCAGCTTATCGATCACCCAGGCCTCTATTTCCGGACTTTCCCAAACACTCTCAATATCGGAACGGGTCATGAGTTGCTGCATAATGGCTTCCTGGCGCATCGAGTTGATGAGCGCGTCGGAGTAACGGATGTGCGGACTGAACGTTACCTGCGCATATGCCGGCACCCACAGGTCGGGATGTTGGCTGTGTATCCTGGCCTCTATCTTTTTTTGTAACAGAAACCGGGGATCGGCCACCCGATCGCGCATCTCCAAAAAATTATTCAGTGCCAGTTCAGCGATCGCATCGCCATCCGGCTTACGCAATGTCTGGTATTCCTGCAACAACGCATCCCAATTCTCCCCGTGCTTATTCATCAAGGTGTTCAGCACAAAACAATCTTCAAAGCCGCAGTTCATACCCTGGCCGAAAAATGGAACAATGGCATGGGCCGCATCTCCTATTAAGGCAAACCGATCGCCCAACACCCAGGGATAACATTTGACGGTCACCAACGACGCCGTCGGATTGTTTCGGTATTGCGAGAGGATATCCGGCATGAGGGCGGTGGCATCCGTGAAATGAGATCGAAAAAATGCCAGGATCTCTTCATCGGTCTGCAAGCTGGCAAAAGAGGGATCGCCTTCATAGGGAAAGAATAGCGTGCACGTGAAACTGCCATCGGGGTTCGGCAAGGCGATCAGCATATAATTCTTCCGCGGCCAGATGTGCAACGCATGGGGCTCCATCTGAAAACTTCCATTGGCACCGGCTGGGATTGTCAACTCTTTGTATCCAAAATCAATGTAGGATTGCTGGTACTGAAACCGGTCGTGTTGCAATTGATATTGAAGACGAGCCGCCGAAAAGGCACCATCCGCGGCAAATACCAGATCCCCCGTCACTCGCACCTCCGATCCATCGGCTTTTTCAAAAACGAATTGATTGTTCGACCAATTGACCTGCTGACAACGGTGTTGAAAATGGAGGTGTGCCCCCTGCTCTTCTGCCAGCGTCATCAAGGTTTTGTTGAGCTCTCCGCGCGAAACCGAGTTGATGTATTGTCCGCTTTTCCCATACGGCTGGTACACTTCCTGCCCGTCGGGCTGATGGATCTGTCGACCGTGCATGGGAATGGCGATGGGACGGATATGCTCCATGGCCCCTACTTCTTCGAGGGCACGAATACCCCGGTCGCTGAGTGCCAGATTGATCGACCGACCCGCGGCCACGGATTGAAGGCGCATATCACCCCGCCGTTCATAGATATTCACCTCATAGCCCCTTCTTCGCAAATAGATCGCCAATAGGGAACCGACCAAACCTGCCCCGACAATGACCACACGCTTGCTCATGGTGAATTATGCTTTTAGGAGTTTATCCAGACAACAAATGAAATCAGTTACTTCCGAAAAAAGATTATACAACGGTACCGGCGCCAACCGGATCACGCCGGGCTCCCGCCAGTCACACACAAAACCCGCTTTTTCCAATTGATTGTATACATCCCGTCCGCCCTTCGAAAAATAGAGGGAAGTCTGACAACCGCGCTGCCTTATCTCCATTGGCGTCAGTACTTCAAATTTTCCTGAATGCAGGGATTGCAATTCAATCAAGCCGTCGATCATCAGCGCGGACAATTGCTCTCGTTTCAAATGCAAACGATCCATTCCTGCTTCCTGAAAAACCCGGAGTGATGCGTGATGCGCGGCCATGCTAAGAACCGGTGCGTTGCTGAGTTGCCAGGCCTCGGCGGTCGGGATCGGCACGAATCCTTTTGCCATTTGAAAACGATCCTGCTTTTGATAGCCCCACCATCCCTGAAAACGAGGAAGGTCTGTTTCATGATGCCGTTCGTGAATAAAAACTCCACTGACGCCACCCGGTCCGCTATTTAAATATTTATACGAACACCAAGTGGCAAAGTCCACTCCCCAATCATGCAGTTGCAAGGAAACATTTCCGGCTGCGTGGGCCAAGTCGAACCCGACCACCGCACCCTGAGCTTGTCCCGCCCGGGTGATCTCCTGCATATCGAAGAGTTGCCCCGTGTAATAATTCACGCCACCCACTAACACCAAGGCCAGCTGCTCTCCCGCTTGGTTGATGGCATCGATCAGATCCTGCTTGCGAATGAACGACTCGCCATCGCGCGGAAAGACCTCCACGATGCTTTGATCGGGATCCAATCCGTGAAAGCGCACCTGCGACTCCATCGCATATTGATCGGAGGAAAATGCCCTTCCCTCACAGAGGATCTTGAAGCGTTTAGTGGTTGGCCGATAAAAACTCACCATCAACAAATGAAGATTCACCGTCAGCTGATTCATCACCACGATCTCCGACTCCAAGGCGCCCAGGATCGGCGACAACAAGGAGGGAAACAACTCGTGATAGGATACCCAGGGATGTTTGGCCTGAAAATGACCCTCCACGCCCCACTGCGCCCAGTCGTTCAATTCCTGGTTCACGTACTCGGGAACGTTCTTGGGCATCAATCCCAAGGAGTTTCCTGTGAAGTATGTCACGGCTCTTCCCGGCTGAGCAGGAATGTGAAAACGATCCCGAAAACTGGCAAGAGGATCTGCCTGATCCAATTGTTTCGCCTGTTCAGATAAGGAGAGCAGGGTCATGTCAATCGATTGTGGCTATGACTTTTAATTCTACTGCTATTGGCGTGGGTAAACTTTTCACTTCCACCGTAGTGCGACATGCCTGAACGGAGGTGAAGTATTCGGCATAGACCCGATTGTAGATAGGAAAATCCGTTTTCATGTGGGTCAGAAAAACGGTTACGTCTACGATTCTGTCCCACGACGAACCACTGGCCTCCAGCACCGCTTTCACATTGGCGAAAGTAGCCCGGCACTCGGCCTCGATATCGTAGCTGTGGATGGTACCGTCTTCGTTGAGCACGAGTCCGGGAATGGAGTTGTCGAGGGGGTTACGGGGACCGATCCCCGATAAAAACAAAAGATTTCCTACGCGGCGGGCATGGGGGTAGGCGCCCAGCGGTTTGGCAGCTTGATCGGTGTGTATAATGGGGTCTGACATGGCTTAGAAACGGATGGAGATGTTTTTCGGTTCGGTAAAGAAACGCATGGCCTCCCAACCACCTTCCCTTCCGAGGCCACTGTTCTTCATCCCGCCAAAAGGGGTACGCAGGTCGCGGTACAGCCAACTATTCACCCACACGATGCCGGTTTGAAGGGAAGCTGCCACGCGATGAGCTTTTTGCAGATCGGATGTCCATACCGTTGCCGCCAGTCCGTATCCCGATCGATTGGCCAGTTCGATGGCCTCGGATTCGTGTTGAAAGGGCTGAAGGGTAATGACGGGACCAAAGATCTCTTCCTGATTGGTTTGGGTATCGGGACCTAATCCCTCGATCACCGTAGGTTTAAAAAAATATCCGGCAGCACAGGACCCCTCTGCAACGAATCGTTCGCCTCCGATCAGAATGGTTCCGCCTTCTTGGCGCGCCGTTTCGACACATTGCTGGACTTTTTCCAAGTGCGACCGGCTGACCAGCGCCCCTTGTTTGTTGGCCTCGTTTAGCGGATCGCCGATCGTGAGCTGTTTCACCCGCTCCACCAGCGCCATTCGAAAGCGCTCGTAGATCGATTGCTCTACCAGTATCCGCGAGGTACACAAACAGATCTCCCCTTGGTTGGTGAAGGAGGATCGAATGGTCTCCTTGACTGCGTTATCAAAATCGGTATCCGCAAAGATCACCGCGGCATTTTTACCACCGAGCTCCAAGGAATATTTCTTTAGTCCGGGTGCCAGTAGCGAAGCGATCCGTTGTCCAGCCCGGGTACTGCCGGTACAAGAAATGGCCTTGATCTGCGGATGAGTAACGATCGATTCCCCGGTGGTGGGTCCGTCGCCCTGTACAATATTCAACACGCCCCTGGGAAAACCGATTCGCTCCATCAACAAGCCCAGCAGATACGCAGTGCTGGGTGTTACCTCGCTGGGTTTAGCCACCACGGTATTACCGGCAGCCAAGGCCGGTGCGATCTTCCAAGTAAAAAGATAAAGCGGCAGATTCCAGGGAGAAATGCAACCCACCACGCCCAAGGGCTGACGAAGGGTATAATCGATGCTGGAGGGACCGCTGTGTGATTCAGAAGCAAACTGCGTGGCCGCAGCGGCAAAGAATCGAAAATTCGAGGCGGCGCGCGGAATATCCATCTTCTTGCTGAGCCAAAGGGGTTTTCCGTTGTCGATCGTTTCAGCCAGTGCCAACACATCCAACTCAGACTCGATCGCATCGGCCAGCCGGTTCAACCAATGGGCCCGATCCTCTGCCGGTAAAGTTGACCAGGAAAAAAAAGCATGTTGTGCTGCTTGCACGGCTTTATCCACCAACCGGGCAGATGCGATCGGCACCTCTCCTATGGTTTGGCCGGTGGCGGGATTGACATTGGTAAGATGGTCGGAGGAATCCTCTACAACAGACGCGCCCTCGATCCAATGGGTCAGCCGATATGGTGTCTGTAGAATTGACATGGTTTAGATGCTGCCGGTTCGACCACCATCAACCGGAATACTCACGCCGCTGATATAAGAGGCCGCCGGCGAAGCGAGAAAAGCAGCGAGTGCGGCAATCTCCTCTGGTTCACCGATGCGTCGAAGGGGTACTTCCGCTTTCCATTCTTCCTCGATCTGCTGCGTGGATTTATTTTCCTTTTTGGATTTTTCTTCCAGTAGCGACGAGAGTCGCTGCGTGCGGGTGAAGCCCGGTAAAATATTATTCACGGTTATCTGATCCGGTCCCAGTTCATTGGAAAGTGTCTTGGCCCAGGCCGCTACGGCACCCCGGATCGTATTGGATACGCCGAGATTTTTCAGTGGAATGCGCACCGAAGTGGAAATGACATTGATGATTCGACCATAGCCCGATTGGCGCATACCCGGCACCAGCAGTTGCGCTAATTGATGATTGGCCAGTAAATGTTGTTGGAATGTCTGCAAAAAGGCATCGGAACTGGCGGGGAGAATGGGACCGGAGGCCGGCCCGCCGCTGTTATTGATCAAAATATGAATGGGGCCGTTTGCCAACACATTTTGTACCGATTGCTGGAGTTGTGCGGGATCGGTTTGATCGGCCAAACAAACCAGGTGCGATTGTCCGGCGGATCGATCCAATTGTTGCCGAGCCGCATCCAAGGCAGGTTGAGTACGACCCAATAGGATGCAAGTGGCCCCTAACTGGGATAATTCTCGGGCGATGGCCAGACCGATTCCCTGCGTACTACCACCGATCAGGGCGCTTTTGCCGGCAAGCGAAAGATTCATAGTGCCAAACCTACGCCAAAATGTTGTAATTTTTCGACCGAAAGACGAACCTAAAACGACAGCTATGCCAGTGACCGCCCCTTTCAATTTGAAAAAATGGATCGACGAGCACCGCGACCTGCTCAAACCCCCCGTGGGTAACCAATGCGTCTACAAAGAGGCGGAGGATTTTATCGTGATGGTGGTAGGCGGACCCAATGCCCGAAAAGATTATCATTTCAACGAGACCGAGGAATTGTATTATCAGATCGAGGGAGATATTACGGTCAAGATCATTGACGAGGGAGTACCAAAAGACATCCACCTGAAAGAGGGCGATATGTTCTTATTGCCACCGCGCACACCGCATTCGCCGCAACGGGGTCCCCATACCGTGGGCTTGGTCATTGAAAGAGTTCGAAAGGACGAGGAAGACGGTTTTCAATGGTTCTGCGAAAAATGCGGTCACCTGTTGCACGAATCCAAATTAGTGGTCAGTGATATTGTCCAGCAGCTCCCGCCCGTCATGGAATCTTTTTACAGTTCTGAAGACAAACGCACTTGTGAAAAATGCGGATCGGTGATGCAGCCGCCCGTGCGTAAAGCCTAAGTTTTGACGCTCGACATTCACACCCACATCCTTCCGGAGCACATGCCCCATTGGGCCAAACGTTTTGGCTATGGTGATTTTATTCACCTGGAGCACCAAGGTTGCCAGGCCTGCATGATGAAAGGCGATCGGGTCTTTCGAAAAATTGATTCGAATTGTTTTCGGGCTGAGGATCGGTTTCGGGACATGGAGCGGATGGGAATAGACAAACAGGTATTGTCGACCATTCCCGTTTTATTCAACTACTGGGCCAAACCAACCGATGCCTTAGACACGGCCCGTTTCTTTAATGATCATATTGCGCAGACCGTACAGGCACACCCCGATCGTTTTATTGGATTGGGTACTGTTCCGCTGCAGGACCCGGAGCTCGCGATCGGAGAATTGCAGCGATGCGTGAAGGAATTGGGACTGGCCGGCGTGGAGATCGGAACCAATGTGAACGGACTCAATCTTTCGGAGCCTCGCTTTCGCCCATTCTTTGCAGAAGCTGAACGCTTGGGTGCCGCGATATTCATTCACCCCTGGGAGATGATGGGAGAAAACCAGATGCAGGCGTATTGGCTGCCCTGGTTGGTGGGGATGCCGGCAGAAACCACTCGTGCGATTTGCTCCTTGATCTTTGGTGGTATTTGGGAAGCCTTTCCAAACCTGCGCGTAGCTTTTGCACACGGAGGTGGTTCGTTCGCGTACACCCTGGGAAGGATCCGTCATGGCTTTGTGGCCAGACCCGACCTGGTTGCCAAAGACAATGCCGTTTCTCCTGAGCAATACCTGGGTAAGTTTTGGGTAGATGGCTTGGTACACGATCCCAAGGCTTTTTCCTTTTTGATCGAAACGGTCGGATCTGACTCGGTTTGCTTGGGAAGCGATTATCCATTTCCATTGGGCGAGGAAAATCCGTTATCGATACTCAATCCCGCTCTGCTTACTCCAGATGTGATCGAAAAGATCCGTTCGGGCAACGCCCTTCACTGGCTGTACGGATCGAAGCGTTAGAGCTGCTGGGCGATCGCCTCTGCATTCAAGTTGGCATTGCGCATGGCGATGCTGCGTACGACCTGCGCGGAAAATTGGATGAAGGCTTTTTGCGTTATGATATCGTCGCCCATCATCACGGGCACCCCTTGATCACCTCCTTCCCGAATGGATTGCACCAGCGGTATCTCGCCAAGAAAAGGCAGATCGTATTCACTGGCCAGTCTTCTTCCGCCTTCTTTCCCAAAAATATAATAGCGGTTATCGGGCAGTTCGGCCGGTATGAAATAACTCATGTTCTCGACCAGTCCGATGATCGGCACGTTGAGCTGGGCCTGACCGAACATGGCAATTCCTTTTTTGGCATCGGCCAAGGCCACGTCTTGTGGCGTACTCACGATCACGGCACCGGACACCGGAACGGTTTGCATCAGCGTCAGGTGAATATCGCCCGTACCGGGAGGCATGTCAATGACCAGATAATCCAACTCGCCCCACTCCACATCCGACACGAATTGACGGATGGCACTGCTGGCCATGGGCCCCCGCCAAACCACCGCGTTTTTCTCATCGACCAAGAGTCCGATACTCATCAATCGGATCCCAAATCGTTCGATCGGTACGATCATCCCCTTGCCGTTCACATCCTTCATCAAGGGTCTTTCGCCGCGCACACCAAACATGATGGGTACGCTGGGACCATAGATATCCGCATCCATGAGTCCGACACGGGCCCCACCCTGTGCCAACGCAATGGCCAAATTGGCGGATACGGTCGATTTGCCCACACCCCCTTTCCCACTGACAACGGCAATGATATTTTTAACGCCCGGAAGCAGGCTGCCGGGATCCTGTCGTTTGGTGGTGGTGTTGGCCGTGAAATTTACCTGAACCTCCGCTGTAGGATCCACCATCAGGCGGATCGCATTCACACAAGCCTGTCGCATGTGCTCTTTCATCGGACAGGCCGGTGTGGTCAGCACCAGCGTGAAGGACACGTGGCTGCTCTCGATCTGGACATCCTGGATCATATTCAGGGTAACCAGGTCTTTTCCCAGATCGGGCTCCTGTACGTGCCGCAAGGCATCTAAAACTTGTTCGCGGGTCATGGCAAAATGTTAAAAGAGTAAATCGCTGCAAAATTAACCGCTGTGGCACTCATTTTGTTGGATAAAATAGGCGGGCAGCGACTAATTTTGGGCCGTGCGAAAAATTCTATACCTGCTGGGCCTGTCTCTTTCGTTGGGGATCTCTCCGGTACAGGCACAATTCGAGACCACCCGCGATTCGATCGTACAATTGTATGGAATTGTGATGACCGCTGATAGTTTGGTGGGCATACCGGCGGTGAGTGTTTTGGTCAAGGGACAGAACCGGGGTACGCTTACCAACAACCAAGGTGTTTTTTCGATCGTTGCACTGAAAGGCGATGAGGTAGAGTTCTCCCACGTCTCCTACCAAGGTAAGATCGTGAAAGTACCCCTCAACCTGGTAGGCAATCAATACAGCATCGTACAACTGCTGGTGGCCGATACGATTTACTTGCCCGCCACCATCATCAAGCCTCGTCCGACACCGGAGCAATTTTTTCGGGATTTCGTGAATAACCCCGTGCCGGACGACGAATACGAGATCGCCCGAAAAAATATGAGCGAGGCCAAGCGAAGGGCCTGGATGCAATCCACGCCCGGAGACGGCGGAGAGGCCACGCGCATGCAGCTCAACAAGATCGCTACCCGAGCGGTGTATCAGGGACAAATGCCGCCGATGAATATCTTCAATCCCGCCGCCTGGGGTGAATTCATCCAAGCCTGGAAACGCGGTGATTTCAAGCGAAAACGCTAAGCGTTTTTTCGGGTAACTTTGCCCAAAATTCAACGAATGGACTCCAATTCAAAAGTTGCTGTCATTGGCGTCGGCACGATGGGCAACGGCATCGCCCACGTCTTTGCCCAACACGGCCACCCCGTTACCCTGATCGATGTTTCGGAAAACGCACTGACCAACGCATTGCAGACGATCGGTAACAACCTGGACCGACTGGTCAAAAAAGAGATCATTCGCCCCGAATTAAAACAAGAAACGCTGGATCGGATCACCACACAAACCTCGATCGAAAAAGCTCTATCCGGCGTCAGCCTGGTGATCGAGGCCGCCACCGAGAACATTGATTTGAAGAAAAAAATTTTCGCCCAAATGGATGCGGCGGCAGACCCCGACACGATCCTGGCAACCAACACCTCCTCCATCTCCATCGATTTGCTGGCGCAATCCACCCAACGACCCGCCCGGGTGATCGGGATGCATTTCATGAACCCCGTTCCCGTGATGAAACTGGTGGAGGTGATTCAAGGCTCCCAAACCGATCGGACAATCACCGATGCCATCGTATCACTGAGCCGGCAATTGGGTAAAGTTCCCTGCGTCG
Organism: Bacteroidota bacterium; assembly: GCA_005789565.1. Classification (GTDB taxonomy): domain Bacteria; phylum Bacteroidota; class Bacteroidia; order Chitinophagales; family Chitinophagaceae; genus JJ008. The sequence continues at coordinate 20,036 of SXXL01000084.1, forward strand.
TAAACGATTTCCCCGGCTTCATCTCGAACCGTATTCTCATGCCCATGATCAATGAAGCGATCCTTAGCCTGGAGGAGGGCGTAGCCGGTGTAGCATCGATCGATACAATCATGAAACTGGGTATGGCCCACCCGATGGGTCCCCTGCAACTGGCCGACTTGATCGGACTGGATGTATGTCTGTCTATTTTACGCGTACTGGAAGACGGATTCAACAACCCAAAATATACCCCTGCCAAAACTCTGGTGGATTTGGTCAGTCAAGGAAAATTGGGCGTTAAATCGGGTGAGGGTTTCTATGTTTATACCCCGGGGAGCAAGGAACTGACCGTTAACCCCCGCTTCAACGGCTGATACATCCCGTGAATGCTAGTACTTTTCTGGCAGCGCTAAAGCAAGCATTGATTCCCCGCTACGGCGAATCAGAATCGGACGTCCTGCAACGAATGGTGGCGGATTTTCTGCTCCGGAAAGCTTCCGCTCCGACCAACCTTCAACAAGCGTGGACACCAGACACACAGATCATGGCCGAATCGATCCAGTCGAAACTTTGTGCCGGTGTTCCCATTCAATATGTTTTGCAGGAATCCTGGTTCGACGCAAGAGCCTTTTATGTGGATGAATCGGTACTGATCCCCCGCCCGGAAACAGAGGAATTGCTGGATTGGATCAAAACAGATCAAGAGACCTATCCCCTGCCCCGGCAGATCCTGGAGATCGGAACCGGGAGTGGCATACTGGCTATCTCACTTAAAAAAGCCTTTCCCAATGCTACAGTAACCGCGATCGACATCGAGGAAAAAGCCCTGGACGTTGCCCGACAGAATGCCCATACTTTTCAGGAACCCGTGCAGTTCGAGCCAATGGATTTCACGGATACACAATGCTGGGGGCGACTTCCGATGACCGATCTGATGGTCAGTAATCCGCCCTACATTCCCCTGAGTGAAAAAAATACCCTGGCCGAGCATGTTGTGCATCACGAGCCACACCGAGCCCTATTTGTACCGGCCGATGACCCGTTGCTGTTCTATCGATTGATCGCGGAATTTGGAAAAGATAAATTGATACCGGCGGGGCGGATCTATGTGGAGCTGCATGAGGACCGGGCTGAGGCGACCAAAAACCTCTTTGAAAAAATGGGATACGAGGCGACCATCCGGCTCGACATGCAAGGGAAAAAGAGAATGCTTCGGGCGGTATACCCTACCTGATCAATCGACTCGGGCCACGATTCGGGCCTTTTCTTTTTTAGCCAACCGCATCACGCGAAAGACCTCACCGTAATATGCGGCGGTGTCGGCATTGATCACCACCGTAGGGGTATCGACCAGTGTTTGATACTTCCGGATCTCACCCACCAGAGCCGAATCGAAGGCCGCCCCGGATATGGGGGTGGTACCGAGGTAAAATTGCTGGTTTCGGTCGATCGACACCATGATGTGCTGCTTGGCTTTCGTGTCCTTGCTGCCCGAAGGGTTGTTGACACTCACCACATTGGGATTGGCTATGGTGGAGACGATCAGAAAAAACATCAGGACGATGAACAGGATATCCACCAAAGTATCGGTGAAGACCTCCGACTCGGTCCGGCTCTTTTTTCGCAGACGAGACATCAGCATCAGCGGGTAGGTTCTTGAAGGATATCCAAAAAGTCAGCCGTAGCCGACTCGATCCGGTTGGCTGCCTTATCGATTTGGGTATTGAGATACTGATAGGCAAGGTAGGCACCCAAACCGATCAGCAGGCCGGCAATCGACGTGATGAGCTTGGTATAGATGCCTCCGGCGATCGAGGCAGGGGTGAATTCAGCCGAGGTCGTAATACCTGAAAATAATTGCATCATCCCCACCAGCGTTCCCACGAATCCGAAAATGGGAGCTGCTTTGGAAACCACGGCCAATACGCCCAAATTCTTTTCGAGGTTGTACATCTCCAGCGCACCAATGTTATTCATGCTTTTTTCGATGCTGTCGATGGGCTTGCCGATTCGTTGCAATCCTTTGTCGATGACCCGGGCCACGGGATTGTCGGTGTTTTTGGCCAGGTTACGGGCAGCCGTCAGATTGCCGGTCATGATCTGATCCCGGATTATGTTCATGAAGTTGGGATCCAGCCGAGCGGCTTGTCGGATGGCCAAGCTTCGTTCAAAATAAAAATAAACCGCCAGCAGCAACATGATGCCCAGGGGGATCATGATCCAGCCTCCGGTCATCAGCAACTCGCCAAAACCAATGTAGCCGTCACCATTGCTATCGCCCGGAATAGCATTCATCGGCTTGGGCAACGCATCCGAAATCTGTAACAAGTGGATCATCTGGGGTAAACTTTATGTCGTAAAAATAAGTCGGCCGGGGCTGGCTCCGAGACGGTGTTTTTCAACAGACCTGAATAACGAAAAATCCGTCGCTCGAATTGAAATCGGGCGACGGATTATAATAATCTTAACAATCGCTGCGATCAGACAGGCTTTTTCAATCCTGTGTCACCCGCCTGTTTCACCATTAGGGCCATGATCTGTTTCATGGTGTTTTCCATACCATCGGGACTTCCATCCAAGAAGATGATATTGCCTTTGCCGTATTCGGCAAAGTTTTTCACGGCCTCCGTCCACATGCTGAACAGGATCACGTTGGTATCCAGGTTTGCTTGCTTCATTTGCTCGGCCGCCTCGGTCATACCCGCAGCCACCTCTTTCCGGAACAAGGCCACGCCCTGACCTCTTAATCGAGCCGCTTCGCGTTCTGCCTCCGCGGCGATCTTAATGGCATTTCCGTCCGCTTCGGCACCTTTGGTCTTGGTGATCAACAGAGCCTGACCCTCGTTCTCCGCCGCGGCTTTCAGGTTATTGGAGGCCACTACTTTACTCATGGAATCCAAAATGACCTTATCGAAGGTGATGTCGTTGATCTGCAGATCTTGTAGATGATAGCCCCACTCTTCAAGGGAGTGATCAACCTCTACTTTCACATACTGCACGATCTCCCGGCGCAATCCCAATACCTCCGCTTGTTTCTTGGTCGCCACGAAAGAGCGGATGTTTCCCTCAATGGTTCGTACCAGGGCTTGCATCAGGTCCTTGTCCGCGATGAATTTAAAAGCAACATTTTTGATCGTCTGCTCCTCGGAGTTCTGCACCGAATACAGCAACATGCTTTTGAAATAGACATTGGCCTGATCGGCGGTCACCGCCTGAAACTCCAATTCGACCGAACGGTTTTGTATGGAGACCTTTTTGAAAACCGTTTCCAGGATTGGGATCTTCATGTTCAATCCCGGTCGGGCAATGCGCCGATACTTCCCGAACATGACGATCACGGCGATATAGCCCTGATTCACGGTGTACAGTGAAGTAAAAAAGAAAATGAGCAGTACCCACACCCACCAGGTGGTAACAAGATATTCTAACATTATGAAGATTTTTCTAAAATTACGGATTCTCGGCGGCAATCCGTACCAGATGAACCAGAGTCTCCACGGCCTTGTTCATGTCCTGCACACAAATGAACTCGTGCTTGGAGTGGATGGCTTGCTGCCCGGCAAACAGGTTGGGACAGGGTAATCCCATGAAAGAAAGACGACTTCCGTCCGTTCCGCCCCGGATCGAACCGGGAATGGGTGTTAATCCCGCCCGCTTCAACGCCTCCAACGCATAGGAAACCACTTGCGGATGCTTTCCCAATACCTCTTTCATGTTTCGGTATTGCTCCCGTACTTCAAACGAAAAACGGGCACCCGGGTACTGTGACACGACCGACTCGGCAAGGGACCTTAACAGCGCCTCCTTCACGGCCAGATTCGAGGTCACAAAATCCCGAATGATAAAATCGATC
>SXXL01000085.1 GCA_005789565.1 Bacteroidota bacterium
GACGGGGTTGGCTACTTTGATTTTGACGGACATACGGGTGTTGAATTACCAAATAATAAGAGAAGCCGCAAAGGTATCATTTTTTACCGCAAGCGTTTAGCCCAGGGATACATCGAGGATCATCATCACCAGAAAGCCGGCGATGAATCCGAGCACCGAACGGTCGGTGTATTTGTCCCGCTGCGTTTCCGGGATCACTTCCTCCACTACCACAAAGATCATGGCTCCCGCCGCGAAGGCCAACGCAAAGGGTAGCAGGGGTTCGATGTAAATAACGGCGAAGGCGCCGATGACCCCGGCGACCGGTTCTACGATGGCGGAAAGCTGTCCGTACCAAAAACTGCGCAGGCGGCTGACCCCTTGACGACGCAGCGGCATGGATACGGCGATGCCTTCCGGAAAATTTTGAATGGCGATGCCGATGGCCAGGGTGATGGCACTGGCGTAGCTCGCATGCTCGATGCCCAGGTACGCGGCACCGAACAGGACGCCTACGGCCAGTCCCTCCGGAATATTATGCAGGGTGATGGCCAGGATCAGTAGTGTGGTGCGGTGTAAATTGCTGCTGACACCTTCTTTTTCCTCGATCCCGAAATTCAGGTGCAAGTGAGGCATGAAGCGGTCCAGAAAAAAGATGAACAGGGATCCGCAGCCAAAACCCACGGCGGCCGGCATCCAGCTCCACCCCGGATACAAACGCTCCGAGATCTCGATCGAGGGGGCGAGGAGGGACCAAAAGCTGGCCGCGATCATGACGCCCCCGGTGAATCCCAGCATGGGATCGAGCACGGAACGGTGCAGGGTCTTAAAAAAGAAAACCATGGAAGCGCCCAGGGCCGTCACGAACCACGTGAATGTGGTGGCCAGCAAGGCTGACCAAAGCGGACCGATCTGTTGACTGAATTCGAGGATTTTATCCATGATGATGCAAAAATACGCCGTAGTCACTGGTTGCCGGCTAGCTTTATTTTCGAGTTCAGGAAGATAGTCGTGCGCGATCTTATTCAGAGGTTGTTCACAACGGTCAGTGCTCGACGGGTGGCGGATTTGGGATAAACCTCCTATCTTGCGACTTCGTGTAAAATAAACACATTATGGCGTTTCATGATTTTGCTGTGCCCTATGAGATCGATGCCCGCTACGCGCAGCGGGTCGCTTATTTTTCGATGGAGTTTGCGATTCATCAGCCGCTCAAGATCTATAGTGGCGGACTCGGATTTCTGGCCGGTTCGCATCTGCGCAGCGCGCATGAGTTAAAACAAAACCTGATCGGGATCGGGATCCTGTGGAAGTACGGGTATTACGACCAGGAGCGTAACCAGGACCAAACCCTGAACGTGGCCTGGAACGAGAAGCAGTATAGTTTCTTGGAGGATACCGGGATCAAATTTCAGATTACCATACACGAGCATCCGGTTTGGGTGAAAGCGCTGTACCTGAATCCCGAAACCTTCAAGTCGGCTCCGTTGTTCCTCTTGTCGACCGACCTTCCCGAAAATGATTACGTTTCTCAGACCATCACCCATCGGCTCTACGATGCCAACGTTGCCACCAAGGTGGCCCAATTCATTTTATTGGGTGTGGGTGGGGCCAAGCTGGTCGACCTGCTGAATTTTCAACCGGATCGATATCACTTGAATGAGGCGCATGGTCTGTCCGCCGCCTTCTATCTCTACCAAAAATACAACCGTCAATTGTCTGAGGTGACCCAGCGATTGGTCTTCACCACGCACACACCGGAAGAGGCCGGCAACGAGAAGCACGATATCTACCTGTGTCACAAAATGAGTTATTTCTGCGGACTGACCATCGAAGAGGTCAAGCAACTCTATCAGCACGACAGCGATGATTTCAATCACTCCCTGGCAGCTCTGCGGTTCGCCCGGCTGGCCAACGGCGTTTCCCGTTTGCACGGCGAAGTTTCTAGAGCCATGTGGAGTAAGTATTCGAACATCTGCCGGATCGTCTCCATCACCAATGCCCAGAATTGGCGGTATTGGGCCGATAAGCAATTGTATCGTTTTATGGAGGCAGGCGACCATTACGGAATGGACGACCGAAAGAAGTACCTCAAGAAGCGGGCCTTTGAGATCGTGGCCGATCAGACCGGAAAGATCTTTAATCCCGATGTCTTTACCATCGTGTGGGCCCGTCGGTTCGCCGGATATAAGCGGGCGGGATTGCTGACGCGCGACGAAAAACGATTCGCTCAGTTATTGGGCAACTCCAAATACCCGGTACAGATCATTTGGGCCGGAAAGCCCTATCCCGTCGATCATCCGGCTATCAGTGAGTTCAATGAATTGGTGCACATCAGCCGTCAGCACCGCAACATGGCGGTGTTGATCGGATATGAACTGACGCTCTCTAAGCGAATGAAGCAGGCTGCCGATTGTTGGCTGAACAATCCACGGGTACCCCGCGAAGCGTCGGGTACCAGCGGCATGACCGCCTGCATGAACGGCGCCGTGAATGTGTCGACCGACGATGGATGGATCCCGGAATTCATCAACCACGGGAACAATGGTTTTGTGGTTCCCAAGGCCGATTACGACAACATGCACGTGCACGAGCAGGATGAATACGATCTCGACAAACTTTACAATATCTTGGAAAACCAGGTCTTGCCCCTATACTACGAGAACTTTGGGGTGTGGCGTGAGATCATCAAGAATGGCATGCGGGATGTTCGCTATCAATTTGAAAGCAACCGAATGGCGCACGAGTATTACGACCTGCTGTACAAATAAGCATCCTCTTCAACTCCACTGCTCGTAGGGGAGTGTGGCGTCAAAATAGCCGGCCAGTTTTTCCAGGATCCGCTCTACGAGTGCATCGGGGCAAGAGGCTCCGCTGGTGATCAGTATGCGAATGGGGCGGTTTGCCGGTAGAAAGTTTTCAGTGCGTTTTTCTGTGCCGGCCAGAAAGTCGAAGTGATGAATGCAGTGTCGACTCTCGATGCGGTCGGGCCCATCGATGTAATAGGTCGGTAGTTTTTCCGTACAAAGTTCAAAGAGGTGCGAGGTGTTGGAGGAGTTATAACCACCCACGACCAAGGCCAGGTCGGCCGGGGTTTCCAGCATCCCGATCACGGCCGATTGATTGTCGCTGGTGGCATAACACAAGGTATCTCTTGTATCGGCCACGGCTTCCGGATCGGGATATTGCTGCCGCACTTCCTCTTTCAGGTAGTCGGCGATCCCTTGTGTATCGGAGGCCAGCATGGTGGTTTGGTTCACGACTCCGATCCGTTTCAGGTCGCGTTCGATCTGAAATCCCGATGAGAACTGTTGTGCGAATTCTTTTTCGAATTCCGATTGGGTGGCTTCTTTGCGGATGTAGCGGGCCAGTCGCTCCGCTTGCTGGCGGTCTTTGATGACCACGGCCGGACCATGCGCCGCCGCATGCGAGAACGTAGCTCTTGTTTCCTCGTGAGCGGGTTTGCCGTGAATGACGATGGTGTATTGTTTTTGGGCGATGGATTCGCTTCGGTTCCAAACTTTTTCTACGAAGGGACAGGTGGTGTTGTAAGACTCCAGCTGAATGCCGATCGCGCGCAGTCGCTGTTCGATCTCGAGGGTGGTGCCAAAGGCCGGGATCAGCACGATGTCGTCCGATCGGAGCTCCTCAAACGGAATGAGTTGTTTGCCTTTGGTGTCTTGGAGAAACTGTATGCCGCGAGCGGTCAGGTCGGCATTGACCAGCGGATTGTGGATCATTTCACTCAGCAGGAAGATGCGCTTATCGGGGTGCTGGTCCAACGTACGAAAGGCGATCTCGATGGCATTCTCGACGCCGTAACAGAACCCAAAATGACGGGCGAGGTAGATCTGCAGGGGACCTAAGTCCAACACCGTTGGGACGAAATCTTTTTTGAGTTTATCGGCGGCCTTGCGACGCTGTTTGATGGCGCTGATCAGGGGACTCCGATAAAAGGGGGGCACTTCGAAATGGCGCATGGAACAAAGATACGAGGTCGCCACGCGGCATTTTAGTACTTTGCAGCAAACATATCTATGCGTATCCTAACCGGATTTTTTTGTCTGCTGGTCATGGGTTGGTCGTGTAGTCCCACCGGCTCCAAACAAACCGAAAAAAATTACAATATGCCGATGTCATTTCAAACGCCTGCCTGGGCGCGGCAAACCTCCATCTACGAAGTAAATGTGCGGCAATACACCCCGGCCGGTACGTTTCGGGCTTTTATGGCGGAGTTGCCTCGTTTGCGGGCATTGGGGGTAGGGACCCTCTGGTTCATGCCCATCACACCCATTGCCGAGAAGAATCGAAAGGGGACGCTGGGCAGTTATTATGCCTGCTCCGATTATACGTCCATTAACCCGGAGTTTGGGACCATGGAGGATTTTAAGGAATTGGTGCAACAAGCCCATTCGATGGGGATGAAGGTGATCATTGACTGGGTGGCCAATCATACGGGGTGGGACCATCGCTGGACCCGCGAGCATCCCGATTATTACCGGCGCGATTCCACCACCGGTGATTTTCAGATCGCTTCCGGCATGGACGACATCATCGAATTGGATTTTTCCAACCCGGCCCTTCGAAAAGCCATGATCGATGCCATGAAATTCTGGGTGACTGAATGTGATATCGATGGGTTTCGGTGCGACCTGGCCTTTTGGGTCGAATTACCCTTCTGGCGCGAGGCGCGGGAACAAGTCGATGCCGTCAAGCCCTTGTTCTGGTTCGGGGAGTACGATGAATTGGACAAGCCTGAATACGCAGAGGTATTCGATGCCAGTTATACCTGGACCTGGATGCACCGGGCCAAGGACTTTTACCAGCAGCATGGAACGGTCGATTCGTTGCGGGTAGTGTTGGATCGGTATGAGGGATTGAACCATGACCGGATGCGATCTTGGTTCACCACCAACCACGATGAAAACAGTTGGAACGGCACGGAGTTTGAGAAATACGGTGACATGGCCCGCTCCTTGGCCGTATTCAGCATCACCTGGCCCGGGGTGCCACTCATCTACTCCGGACAAGAGCTCGGAAACCTGAAACGGATCGAATTCTTTGACAAGGATACCATCCAGCCCGGGCGAGATGCCGAGGCATTTACCCGTTTTTATACCGATTTGTTATCGCTCAAAAAAAATCATCCGGCCTTGCTGGCCGATTCCTCTGCCACCCTAACGCGGCTTCAAACCACGGAACCCAATGCCGTGCTCGCGTATCAGCGTCAACAGGGCGATCGATCGGTGGTGGTGGTACTCAACCTGTCGCCCAAAACCGATCTGCATTTCGAGATCAATGATCCCCGGCTGAAAGGACGTTACCGAAACCTTTTTAGTGGCGCCATGAATGATTTCAACACCGATCGATTCTTCGAGGTACAGGCCTGGGAATATCTGGTCTATGTATCAGAATAAGAAACGCCCCGCCAAGGGCGGAGCGTTTCCACAGTGCGAATGAAGTTGTCGTTTAGATCACTCATCCGACTCGGGTAAGGTAACGGGGTAGCGATAGATACCATTGTAGCCGTCGTAGAAACCTTCCACGCTGATGCTGTAGCTGCGCGATGCGGCCAGGGCCTTGCTGAGGTCTTCCAGGTTTTTCACTTCCATATCATTGACTTGAGTGATCACGAATCCTTCCTGCATCCGGGTTCGGCTGAAGGGTCCGCCGGCCAGGATCTTTTTTACGAGCACGCCACCGTTCACCTGATTGCGTTCGGCCATCTTTGTATCGATGTTGGCCAGCTCTGCCCCGAATAGATTGCCCAGGTTGGATCCGGTCAGGTTATCGTAGGTGCCGGTTTCGGACTTCAGGGTGACGGTGGTGTTCATATCCGAGCCATCGCGCTTGAAGGCGATGTTAACTTTTTCGCCCGCGTTCAGCGAGGCAATGGTTCCCTGCAACTCGCTCCAGGAGCTGATCGGATTTCCATTCACCTTCGTGATGATATCCCCTTTTTTCAATCCCGCCGCGGCCGCTGCTCCGTCTTTTGCAACGGTGCCGATATAGGCCCCGTCGGTCGAGTTGATCTTGGTCTGATCGGCGGCCACACCCAGGTATGGACGCTTTACGTTTCCGAATTTGATCAGGTCGTTCACGATTTTCTTGGCGAGGTTTACCGGAATGGCAAAGGAGTATCCGGCGTAGGTACCGGTGGGTGCATAGATGGCTGAATTGATCCCCACCAGCAAACCGTCGGTGGTGATGAGGGCACCACCGCTATTTCCCTGATTCACGGCGGCATCGGTTTGGATGAAGGATTCGATCGGATTATCGCTTTGTCTGCCATTCACACCGATCGACCGGCCTTTGGCACTCACAATTCCGGCGGTGACGGTGGTTTCCAGCGAGAGCGGATAACCGATGGCCAACACCCATTGTCCCAGTTTGACTTGATCGGAATTGCCGTAAAGCAAGTAGGGGAACCCGGTGCCGTCGATCTTGAGCACCGCGATGTCGCTGCTGGGATCCTTTCCGATTACGCGTGCGGTATACGTTTTTTTGTTGTTCAGGGTGACTTTGATCTCCGCCGCCACACCATTATCTCCATCGGAGATGACGTGGTTGTTCGTAACAATGTAACCATCCTCACTGATCAGCACGCCACTGCCGGAAGCCCGTTGTTCGGGTTTGATCTGCGGGCCAAAAAATCCTTCCCCGAAAAATTGTTCGAACATGTCGTCCAATCCCCCGCGGGACCGAGGCAGTTGGTTCGTAATGCGTTTGGCGGGTGTTTTTGTTTTGATGTGTACCACTGCCTGAACGGCGGTTTGGGAGGCTTTGGTGAAGTCGACGGATGTGCCAATGTTCTGCGCGGCAGTCTCTAAAAATCCGGCGTAGTTCGCGGGTAACTTGGCGGCATCGACACCGTCAAACTGGCGCTCGTTCCGGTCGCCGAAACGATCATAAGTCCAAATAGTGGCCAGCGCCGTGGTGGCACTCAATCCGATTACGACCAACATTTGTTTCCACTTCATATACTTCGATTTAGTTGAATGAGACAGCAAATTACTTTCCGGTAGGCTTGGATGGTTGAATGCTTCGTTAGTTTAACAAATTTTCAACGGGCAGGTTGCAGGGAGAGCAGGAATTTAACAGGATTTACACCGTCGGCATAATCGGTGAGCGACGGGTACTGGGTGGTTCCGAATGGGGTCCCGCCGGTGCGGCGCACCCGACACTGAATCTGATCGGCCTGCTGCTGTAGCCAGGGCTCCACCTCTTCCGGGCGGTCGTAGTATTGGTAATGAACCACTCCGATCGGGGCGTGCAGACCCGGTCGCTCCACAAACAGACAGATGTCGTTGCTCATGTAATATTCCTTGTTCAGGATGCAGATGGCCAGCTGGTATTCATAATTGTTTTTGAACTTGTGTTGGTCGGACAAGAACGCAAATGATTTTCCGGCCTGCAGGAGCGGAAGGAATTCATAACCCCGAGGCACCAGCAGGTGTGTAACGTTACGACAGCCCCTTCCGAAATAGGTGTACATATCCGCACTAAGGCCTTCCAATTCTTCCGGTGTTTCGTTTCCCGTCAGCACCGCGACCGAGGTTCGGTTTTTTCGGATCAAGTGTGGATAGCGGCCAAAATAATATTCAAAATACCGGGCCGTATTGTCGCTACCCGTAGCGATGAAGGCGTCCGATCCGGTCAACCGCTCGGCCAATTGCACGTAAGGGGCCAGGCGGGGCTCCCACCGTGCCAACTGTTGGGCCAGGTGTTCGAAGAGGACGCTGTCTTGACCCGACAGCTTGATTCGAGCGGGATGCCCCACCATCCAGGTGCAAAGCCAATCCTGAAACCCGACCAATGGTAGGTTGCCGGCCATGACCAACCCAACGGTTTGCGGCGCGGAGGGAGTGGGGGGGATGGATTCCGAATCGGCCCAGGCCGTTAATTTTTCAGGATCCAAGAATGACGCACAAAGGTGGTCGACTGCCTGTTGTATAAAAGCTGGGATAAACCAGGGATTGTTATCCTGAGCCCGTTGCCGGGTCCGGAGCCAGTCCGGTTCCTCCGAGCGCATATACGCACCCAATCGGCCCGCCCATTCGATCCGCGCTGTTAGATTCATGTTGAATTACTTAGATTTGTGAGGCAAAATTAGTTAACCCACTTATTACAACTTACCAATCATGGCAATTAAGATCACTGATGAGTGCATTAATTGTGGCGCCTGCGAGCCAGAATGTCCGAACAATGCGATCTACGAGGGAGGAGTTGAATGGGCCATCGCCGATGGCACCTCCGTCAAGGGATCTTTCACGCTGATGGATGGACAGACCGTGGCGGCCACCGATAAGATGGCCCCGATCGCCATCGATACCTATTACATCACGCCGAATAAATGTACCGAGTGTCAGGGATTTCACGAGGAGCCTCAGTGTGCCGCGGTTTGTCCCGTCGATTGTTGCGTGCCCGATGAGCTCTACCGCGAAACCGTGGAGGCGTTGCTGACCAAGAAAGAGAAGTTGCATCTCTGATGAGACCTCGCATTGCGCTGGTGACCGGTGGGTACTCCGGGGAGTCGGTTATTTCCTATCGGACGGCCGACACTATTGCCCAGCACCTCGACCCCAACCGGTATCAGGTGTACCGGATCGATATCCGTCCCGACGGCTGGTGGTATACCAACACCGATGGACAGCACCTGCCCGTTGATAAAAATGATTTTTCCCTCACGGTCAACGGCGTGAAAATCCTCTTCGAGGCCGTTTTTCTCGCCCTCCACGGCACGCCCGGGGAAGATGGCAAACTGCCAGGCTATTTCGATATGTTGGGCATTCCCTACACCTGTTGCCCCGCCGCCACCTCCGCCGTTACCTTCAATAAATGGTACGCCACTTCCATTGCCGGAGCCGCCGGCATACCCGTTGCCCGCTCGTTGTTCTTCGACCATGCGGCCGACCGAAAACAAGCGGCTGCATCCATTCGGTCGAGTCTTACTTTTCCGGTGTTTGTGAAACCAAACAACGGTGGCTCCAGCATCGGCATGTCGAAACTCAATCAACCGGATGATGATGTTGAGTCGGCCCTCGAAAGGGCTTTTCGGGAAGACACACAAGTGCTGGTGGAGGAAATGGTACAGGGACGAGAATTCACCGTTGGCGTTTACCGAAACCGCTCCGGTATTCAGGTGCTTCCGATTACGGAAGTCGTAGCCGACACCCAACAACCTTTTTTTGATTTTGTAGCTAAATACCAAGGGAAATCCACCGAGATCACCCCGGCCGACCTGGCAGAATCGAAAGCCGATAAACTCCGGTCCACAGCCCGAAGGATATACGAGGTCTTCGGTTGTGCCGGCGTGGTGCGCATCGATTTCATCTACCACGCCGAAACGGATCAACCCTTTATGTTGGAAGTAAACACCATACCCGGGCAAAGTAGTGCCAGCATCATTCCGCAACAAGTACGGGCGGCCGGACTTACTCTGCAAGGCTTTTACGCTGAATTGCTCGATCATACGCTCACTCCATCCACTCCTTCTGCAAGCCGATCATGATCTCCTGGTTACTCAAACGACCCCTTTGGATGAACCTGCTGATCGGTTTTGGATTGGCCATCCTCCTGTTTCTGGTTTGGCTCTCTTCCTTAAGCTGGTTCACTAAACATGGTCGGTCGGTGGTCGTACCAAGCGTAGTCGGCATCTCGGTCGACCAGGCCACCTCCCTGCTGGAGAGCCGCGGGTTCGAAGTGGTCATTGAAGATTCCATCTACTCCGATTCCCTGCCCCCGCTTCAAGTGATCCGACAATTGCCGGATTCGGCAGAGTCCGTCAAGGAAGGAAGAACGATTTTTTTGACCATTGCCCGGGTTGTTCCCCCCGAGGTGTCGATGCCGAGTTTACGGGGACAAACCTTTCGCAACGCCGAGATGATCCTGCGCAGCATGGACCTCAAGATCGGTGATACGATCTACCGACGAGATTTTGCTCGCAATGCCGTCATTGATCAACTCTATCAGGGCATACCGATCACACCCGGTAGTCTTATCCGAAAAGGATCCGTCATCGATCTGGTGTTAGGAAATGGGGTTGGCGAGCAGGAGATTCTGGTACCCGATCTATTGGGACTGCGCTATCCCGAAGCACTGACCCTGTTGGAGCAACTCGGGCTTGGCACAGGCGTACTCCTATTATCGCCCCCGCTGACCGATACCCTGGGCGGTTTCATTATCCGACAAGAACCAACCCCTCGCTTGGGCGACTCTGTAACCAATCGGATCCGGACCGGACAGTTGATCGACCTTTGGCTCGGTAACACGCCCCCTGTCAGAGACTCGATTCCGGCCAACCTCAACGATTAATTTCCACCATATGCGAACCATCACCGTTGAATCACTGAAAGAGCGGATTGACAAAGGCGAGAAGATCCGCCTGATCGATTGCCGAGAGCCCAGCGAGTATGAGGAGTTCAATCTCGGCGGACTCCTACTGCCCCTTGGGCAGATCCAAACCATGCAAATCGATGCCATTGAGGATTGGAAAGAGGAAGAGATCATCCTCCATTGCCGGAGCGGTCAGCGCAGCCTGATGGCCGGCTTGTTTTTAGAGTCGGCCGGGTTCAAGGACGTTGTGAACCTGGCTGGCGGCGTGCTGGCCTGGAAAGAGTTGTACGGCAATACGCCGCCGACCCTATAATTCAACTACCACGCCCAGCATGCCATTCACGCCCGCCATCGGAAAATAGAAATTCTCCGTATTCAAACGGCCGCCGTAGAAGTAACTGAATGTATACCCGTTGGGTTCATACAGTACGTTCGTTACATTATTCAATTGCAACGTCAGGCGTATGATTTTTTCTCGCGGTAATTTCCACCGATAATCGATCCAAACATTTTGTACCCAATAGGGGTCCAGTGAGCGTTGAAGTTTGGCGGTATTGTCGAGGTACTGTCGGCTCACGAATTGACTGATCCACTGACATTCCAGTCCCTGGATCGGGGTCCAGCTCAGGATAGCATTGGAAACCCAATCGGGCGATAAGGCCAGGTTCGATCGCCGATAAAATTGTTGGCGCTGTCCGCCGTTGTCATAGTCATCAAGGTACTCCGTGAAATTTTTGACGCGGTTACGGCTGAAGGCCAAGTTGCCGGCCAGTCGGATCGTGGGCTGCAGATTCCAGCTCCCCTCCAACTCGATACCCATTCGATAACTCTGCGGGATGTTTTGTCGGGTATAGGCACCTACATCATTGATGGCACCGGTGAGGATCAGTTGATCCCGATAAGCCATGTGATAGAAGGTTGCGGACCAGCGATAGTTCTTCAACCTTCTGCCGATATTCATCTCCAGGTCCAATAATTTTTCCGGTCGCGGCGGTTGATTCCATCCGGCCTCGAAATCATCTCGGTTGGGTTCTTTTTGGGCATAAGCCAAAGAGGCGAATCCCGACCAGCTTTGATGAGCATAGCTGATGCCTGCTTTGGGATTCACGAACCGATAGATCGGATGAAAACGGATCTGCGGGTTGTTCCGAAATCCATTCAATCGATATTCAACCCATCTCGTCTGCAGGTCGGCCAAGACAGACCATTTCGGTTTCCAGTTCCACTGCCATTTCAAGAATTGATTGGCATCGTTTTTATCGGCCGGCTGATCGTACCAATTTCGGATCGCCGTGAGTCCGTTCGAGGCCCAGATGGATTTTCCGTAATGATCGCCGATGTATCGGGTCAGGGCCCCGCCCCAGGTCCAGGCCGAACGGCCCTGTTTCCATTGGTAGGAAAAGGTGGTGCCAAAGAAATGATTGTCGAGCCATAACTGCCGGATCAGATCGGTGGTAAACGTCGTGTCACTCCCATTCACCGGATAGGGCATCTGATAACGGGCATAATCCTGATCGGCCTTGTATTGCTCATAGTATCCTTTGCCACGGGTATAAAACCAGGCAATGGATAATTGGGCCTTTTTCGCAGTGGTTCGATTGAAAAAAAGTTGCGTATGGCTTTGCCGGTAGTTGTCGGTCTCGTTTTCATAAGGGCTGCCCGGCCTTTCCGTTCCGGCATCATTCACTTTTCGGTTTCCAGCCCGGAGGTCGGCCTCCGATACGCCGTACCAGGCCTGGTAGGTTTTTTCCTTTCCGGCAAAATGGGTGACCCGCAGCGAATAGCGGGGTTGGATAAAGGCGGTCGATACGTAGTAGGAGGAAAGTCGGCTGCTGGCCCGGTCGATGTACCCGTTGCTAGCCAGATTTGAAAGCCGGATATCGGTTGCGAATTTTCCCTGCAATCCGCTTTGATAGAGCAGCGTGTGTTTGCGGGAATCAAACGAACCCAAACTGTTCTGGATACTCAGTCGTTTCTGCGGGATGGTTTCATGTGTACTGATATTGAGGTTGGCTCCAAAGGCCCCGGCTCCGTTGGAGGAAGTACCTACCCCTCGCTGTACCTGTATGCTTTGAGCGGAGGAAGCCAAGTCGGGGAGGTTGACGAAAAAAATACCCTGACTCTCAGCATCGTTGTAGGGAATCCCATTGAGGGTCATGTTTATCCGGGTCGGATCGGTACCCCGAATCCGGATACCGGTATAACCCATGCCGTTTCCGGCATCGGAATGTACCACTACGCCCGGTAAAGTAGATAACAGGAAGGGGAGGTCCTGCCCCAAATTCTTTTTCTCGATATCCACTCGGTTCAGGTTGCTCTTCGCAAATGGCGCCTCATCACCGGCGCGTACCGCTTGTACCTCTACCGGACTCAGCACAAAAAAACTGTCTTTCTTTTCAGCTTGTGCGTTTGTGAAAAAGGGGAGAAGGAGTAATCCCGCAAGCAGGCGATTTCTTTTCATCATCAAAAGATTTATCGCTACCGGGAATGCTATCTGGATTCCGACTCCATCCCTACGCAGGTATTATCCTGTACAGGTTCTACGGGTTTGTTCTCAGCCGTTGCCTTTTCAAGCAACAGCACCCCGGAAGCGTTTGCAAAATTAGATGATCTAAAACACCTCCCCAAGCATTTTGTTCAGAAGGCCCCATTCCTTATCTTTGCATCGCGAAGTAGAGCAGCGGTAGCTCGTTGGGCTCATAACCCAAAGGTCGGGAGTTCGATCCTCCCCTTCGCAACAAGATCCGCCCCCGGGCGGATTTTTTCTTCCAACGATACGCCCATGCGATCCGGATTCATCAATTTTTTTGGCAGACCCAACGCGGGTAAAAGTACCCTGCTGAATTTTCTGTTGGGGGAGAAACTCGCCATCGTGTCGCCCAAGGTACAAACGACCCGTCACCGCATCAAGGGGATCCTCACGACAGCGGACTACCAACTGGTATTCTCTGACACCCCGGGGATCATCGATCCCAAATATTCCCTTCATAAACGTATGATGGAGGCCGTACGAACCGCCTTGGAAGATGCCGATCTGGCACTGTTATTGGTGGATGTTGCCTCTGATCTGTCCGAATCCGATTCGATCTTTTCCCAGCTGAAGCTTACTGCTCCGGCCTGGGTGTTGGTCACCCAATCGGATAAGGTGAAAGCAGCCGATGTCGAAAAAGCCATTCAGTTCTTTCAGGGAAAGTCCTACGCCCAAAAAGTGCTCTCCGTTTCCGCCCAGCGCAAGTCCGATAAGGATGTCTTACTCCGGGAAATAGCTGCAGCGCTTCCGGAGGGACCATTATACTTTCCCGCCGATGAGATCAGTGACGCCCAAACTCGTTTCTTTGCATCCGAACTGATCCGGGAAAAGATTTTTGAATTGACCAGTGAGGAGATCCCTTACCATACCACCGTGATGGTGCGGGAGTTCCAGGAAAAAACCACGCTCACCAAGATCGTGGCCGACATCATCGTCCACCGCGAAAGCCAAAAGGCGATCCTCCTGGGCGAAAGAGGTGCCATGATCAAAAAATTGGGAACCGCGGCCCGGGAATCTATCGAGGAGTTCATCGCAAGGAAGGTATTTCTGGAATTGTTCGTGAAGGTCAGGCCCAAATGGCGAGAGAGTGAGTTGTTTTTGGATGAGTACGGGTACTAGACAGTTTGGGAGTTTGAGAAGTTTAAGAAGTTTGAATAGTTAAAAAGTTATGTCGTATACAGTTGCAATCGTTGGGAGACCGAATGTGGGGAAGAGTACCCTGTTCAATCGTTTATTGGAGCAGCGCAAGGCGATTGTGGATGACGTGAGCGGTGTGACGCGCGACCGACAGTATGGCGTAGCCGACTGGAACGGAAAGTCCTTTAACGTGATCGATACGGGCGGTTTCGTACATGGCAGTGAGGATGTCTTTGAAAAGGAGATCGCCAAACAAGTGTTGATCGCCGTGGAAGAATCCCATGCCATTCTCTTTGTGGTCGATGCCACTACCGGACTCACCGAACTCGACGATGCCATGGCCCGGGTGTTGCGCAAAAGCCCGAAGCCCGTTTTGCTCACCGTCAATAAAGTAGACGACAACCAACGCTTACTCGAGGCCTCCGAATTCTATAGCCTGGGATTCGACCAGATCTTTTTCATTGCCTCGGCCAGCGGCAGTGGGACCGGCGAGTTGTTAGATGCCGTTACCGAAGCGATTCCAGAAGCCAACGAAGAACAAATACAAGCGGAATCCGATCTGCCTCGCTTTGCGATCATCGGACAACCCAACACCGGTAAATCCTCCCTGCTCAACGCCCTGATCGGGCAAGAGCGCACCATCGTCAGCGATGTCGCCGGCACCACCCGCGATACCATCCATACCCACTATAAGCTCTTTCAAAAAGAATTCATTCTCATCGACACGGCCGGGATCCGTCGGAAAGCCAAGGTGCACGAAGACCTGGAGTTCTATTCCGTCATTCGCGCCATCAAGGCCGTGGATGAGGCCGATGTTTGTTTGCTGATGCTCGATGCCGAAAAAGGCTTGGCGGCACAGGATCTCAATATTTTCAGCTTGGCGGCCCGCAAGGGGAAGGGAGTGGTGGTGCTAGTGAATAAATGGGACCTGGTAGAAAAAGAGACCCAGACCGCTGCTCTATATGAGAAGGAGCTGAAGAAAAGACTGGCCCCCTTTAGCGACGTACCTATTTTATTCATTTCCGCTTTAGAGAAAACACGCATTTTCAAGGCTGTCGAAATGGCCATGGAAGTATATCAAAACCGGCAGCGTCGTGTGCCAACCGCCGCCTTGAATGAGGTGATGTTGCAGGCGATACAAGCCTATCATCCCCCGGTGGTGCGAGGACATCCGATCAAGATCAAGTTCGTCACCCAACTACCCACCGTGGTTCCCTCATTTGCTTTTTTCTGCAACTTTCCCGACGACGTCAAGACGCCGTATAAAAATTATCTGGAGAATCAGTTACGCCAGCATTTTGATTTTTCGGGGGTGCCCCTTCGTCTGTTTTTTCGGAAGAAGTAGACCATTGCTCCGGGGTTGGATAAAAAACTTTTTTCATAACTTGGCACAAATTCTTGCTTATGTGTGGTATAGTCGGCTATACCGGTTCGCGTCATGCCTATCCGGTGGTGGTCAAGGGACTCAAGCGTTTGGAGTACCGAGGATATGACAGCGCCGGCGTGGCCATTCAGGGTGAGGTTGGTCCCCTTCGGGTTTTCAAGAAAAAAGGGAAAGTGGCGGATCTGGAAGAATCCGTACTCGGCCAAGATCTTCAGGGTGGAACCGCGATTGGTCACACCCGCTGGGCCACACACGGAGCACCCAGTGACAGAAATGCACATCCGCATCGTTCGGCCAGCGGCAAGTTGGCCATGATCCACAACGGGATCATCGAAAATTATCATCAACTCAAACAGGAACTGATCTCCAAAGGGTATCAGTTTCACAGCGACACCGACACGGAAGTCCTCTTGAATTTCATCGAAGAGATTCAGCGCAACAACAACTGCTCCCTCGAAGAGGCCATCCGGGTGGCACTCAAACGAGTGACCGGGGCGTATGTGATCTTGTTGCTCAACGAAGACGATCCCGGCACCATCATCGCGGCCCGGAAGGGTAGTCCGCTGGTGATCGGTGTGGGTCAACACGAACATTTTCTTGGCTCCGATGCCTCGCCCATGTTGGAATACACCAAACAAGTGGTGTACGTCAACGATTATGAGCTCGCCATTGTTCGCCCCGATGAACTCATCCTGAAAAATCTGGGCAACGAGATCCTCACACCCTACGTACAACAACTCGACCTCGAGTTGGCTGCTATTGAAAAGGGCGGATTCGATCACTTCATTTTAAAAGAAATATTCGAACAGCCGCAGACCATCTACGATTCCCTACGCGGACGGTTGGATGTGGAGACCGGTACGATCACGCTCAGCGGACTGGAATCTTACAAACAAGAATTGATCGTGGCCAACCGAATCGTGATCGTGGCCTGCGGCACCAGCTGGCATGCCGGGCTGGTCGCCGAGTACATATTTGAGGAACTTGCCCGCATCAATGTGGAAGTGGAATATGCCTCTGAGTTCCGCTACCGCAATCCCGTCATCCAACCCGGAGATGTGATCCTGGCCATTTCACAAAGTGGTGAAACCGCCGACACGTTGGTGGCCATTGAACGGGCGAAAGAACAAGGGGCGATCATTCTCGGGGTCGTGAATGTGGTAGGATCCTCGATCGCGCGCATCAGTCACGCCGGATGTTACACGCATGCGGGACCGGAGATCGGGGTTGCCTCAACCAAAGCGTTCACGGCACAACTGGCGGTGTTGAGCCTGATGGCTATTCAGCTCGGCTATTGGCGAAATACCATCTCTGCGGAGCGAAAGAAATTACTGCTGGAGGAATTGTCTCTCATCCCCGAAAAGGCTCAAGCTATCCTCACCCAATCCGAATCGATCCGCGACATTGCCCTTCGATACGAAACGGCCCGTGATTTTCTTTATCTCGGACGCGGGTATAATTTTCCGGTGGCACTCGAAGGAGCCTTGAAACTGAAGGAGATCTCCTACATACACGCTGAAGGCTATCCCGC
>SXXL01000086.1 GCA_005789565.1 Bacteroidota bacterium
CATCGACGAACAGCATCGTTTTGGCGTGGCCCAGCGGGCGCAGTTACAAAAGAAAGGAGCGATACCGCCGCATGTGCTGGTGATGACCGCCACGCCCATTCCTCGAACGCTGGCCCTGACAGCTTACGGCGATCTCGACTATTCGGTGATCGATGAATTGCCTCCGGGCCGTAAACCGATCAAGACCGTCCATCGCTACGAGAACCGACGGATCCAAGTGATGGCGTTTGTGCGCAGCGAGATCGATCAAGGCCGGCAGGTGTACATCATCTTTCCGCTGATCGAGGAAAGTGCCAAGTTGGATTATGAGAACCTGATGAAGGGGTACGAACAGGTAAAATCGTGGTTGCCGGAGCAGCAGTATTGGATCAGTATGGTGCATGGGAAACAGCCCGCCGAGGTGAAGGAGACCAACATGCGACGATTTGTAGAGGGCGACACGCAGATCATGGTGTCCACGACGGTGATCGAGGTTGGCGTAAATGTGCCCAATGCCACGGTGATGGTGATCGAAAGTTCGGAGAAATTCGGGCTCTCGCAATTGCATCAGTTACGCGGTCGGGTCGGCCGCGGCGGGGAGCAGAGTTATTGTATTTTGATGACGGGCTCGGCCCTGGGAGCGGATGCCCGTGAACGGTTATCGATCATGACCGCCACCAACAATGGTTTTGAGATCGCGGAAAAAGATCTGGCTCTTCGTGGTCCGGGTGATATCGAGGGAACCCGTCAGAGCGGGGCCCTGAACCTGAAGCTGGCCAGCCTGATACAGGACAGAGAGCTGCTGCTGCAAGCGCAAACACTCGCCGAACAGCTGGCTGAACAGGATCCGGACCTGAAGGCCCCGGAAAACCAGGCCCTTCGGCTGTTTCTCCAACAACGGGTGGGGCCGGTGCGCTGGAGCCGCATCGCCTAGCCTGATGTCCGTCAAGCCTGACTTAACAGATTCTTACCAACTTTATCCGGCATTTTTCGTTTAATTTATACCGGATGCGACTCCTTTCTAACTTGATCGGCCTGCTGCTGCTCCTTCCTTTCATCGGACAGGCACAACCGGCTATTCCCTTTATTGAGAACAAGGGGCAATGGCACGATCAGGTCCTTTATCGGGGAGAGGTCAGCAACGGTTATGTTTACTTGCGCCAGGGGGGTCTTACCATGCTGCAGCACGATCCCCACGACTTGAATAAGCTGGCCGAGCGCAAACACGGCATCGATGCAGAAGGCCGCTCCCTCGCACCCAATACGCCCTTGACGATCCGCTCACATGCCTGGCACGTGAATTTTGTGGGGGCTAATGAAAAAACTTTTGTACAGGCCGAAAAAACCTTGGCAGGACTTTCCAATTATTTTATTGGCAACGATGCTTCCAAGTGGGCCGGTGGTTGCCGCAGCTTTCAGTCCATCGTCGTCACCAACCTCTATCCCAACATCGACCTGCGGTATTACACCGATCGCGGGGTCTTGAAATATGATCTGGTGGTGCATCCGGGTGGTGATCCGGAACAGATCGAATTAGAATATGATGGGGTGGATGGACTCTCGTTAAAAGACCGTGCGTTGATCATACAGACCTCCTTGGGAGAGCGCCGCGAGGGGGCACCTTACACGTATCAGGCCGGGGAGGCGGGACGACAGCTCATCCGCTCCGCGTATCAAGTGAAAGGGAACCGGGTGCGTTTCCAAATCAAATCCTTCGACCGTACCAAACCGCTGGTCATCGATCCGTCGATCGTGTTCTGTTCCTTCACCGGCAGCTCGAACGACAATTGGGGATTTACGGCAACGTATGGTCCCGATGGCAGTTTCTTCGGTGGCGGGGTGGTGTTCGAAACCGGTGGGAGTTTTCCGACTTCCCCCGGAGCTTTTCAGACCACCTATGTCAGTAGTCCCTTCGAGATGTGCATTATGAAGCTGACGCCGAACGGGTCGAATCGGGTCTATGCCACCTATATTGGCGGAAGCGGCGAAGATCAGCCACATAGTCTTGTCGTCGATCCGCAAGGAAATTTATTCCTGGCCGGCCGAACTAATTCAGGTAACTACCCCGTGGTCAACAACGGTGCCCTGGCCGGCAGTGGATTTGACATCGTCGTCACCAAACTCAATGCAGCCGGATCCGCTTTGCTGGGCTCCCGACGCATCGGTGGTTCGGGCGATGATGGTGTTAACATCAGTACCGTTCGGGGTAGCAGCACCTCTTTGCAACGTAATTACGGAGATGACGGACGCAGTGAGATCATTTTGGATGGCGGAGGCAATGCCTACGTAGCCTCTTGCACGCAGTCCAATAATTTTCCGGTAACCGCCGGTTGTTTTCAAAGCAGTTTTGGAGGCAATACCCAAGACGGTGTGGTGATGAAATGGTCGTCCGATCTCTCTACCCTCCAATTTGCCAGTTACCTCGGGGGCAACGGAAACGATGCGGCCTATGTGCTTTCGCTCAATCCGTTGAACAATAATATTTATGTGGCAGGGGGCACGGAAAGTAACAACCTGTTGCCGGGTACGCAGTCGGGTACGGTGGGACCTGCCCTCAGTGGCACCATCGACGGATTTGTGGCCATTCTCAACAACGCCGGCAGCGCGGTGATCAAAAGTGCCTACATCGGAACTGCAGGTGTCGATCAGGTGTTCGGGGTACAGTTCGATACTCGGGGCTTTCCGTACCTAATGGGACAAACCACCGGCAGCTGGCCCATACAAAACGCGCTGTTCAACAATCCGACCGGAAAGCAATTCATCGTGAAGTTGCAGCCCGACCTCTCGGCCTATGTGTATTCCACCGCTTTTGGTTCGGGTGCCGCCACGCCGAATATTTCTCCGACCGCTTTTCTGGTGGACCGTTGTGAGAATGTTTACATCTCAGGTTGGGGCGGCTTTTTCGTGAACACGAATGGTTACAACAGTGCCGGCACCAACGGTTTGCCCGTCACCGCTAATGCGTTCAAGACGACCACCGATGGACGAGATCTTTATTTCATCGTCATCAAGCGCAACGCAGAGGCCTTGTTGTTTGCCAGTTTCTTCGGAGAGAACAACCGGGCCAGCGAAGGATGTGATCACGTGGATGGTGGAACCAGTCGCTTCGACAAAGAAGGGGTCATCTATCAGGCTATCTGTGGAAACTGCAAAGCGTTAAGTACTCCGCCCTTACCTACCTATCCCACCACCATCGGTGCTTGGTCTACCACCAACAACGCTACCGGCGGCGGACAATGTAACCTTACCATGCTCAAGATCGATATGGATCTGGCCGGTATTCGTGCTTCCGTTCAGTCGAGCATCAATGGCGTGCCCCGCGATACCGCCGGATGTGTGCCCCTGACGGTCGACTTCCGCGATACCATAGCCAATGGCGTTTTCTACGAGTGGAATTTCGGCGATGGCTCGGCACAAGTGGTGACCAACACGCCCACGGCCTCGCACCAATACCAGGCGGCCGGACTCTATAATGTTATGCTCGTGGCCGTAGATTCATCCAGCTGTAATATCCGCGATACTGCACGCATGCAGATCCGGGTCAGCGATCTCAAGGCCACCGTAGGATTCCTGCCAAATAAATTGCCACCTTGCGGACAGTTCAATTATCGATTTGATAATACGTCGATCCCGCCTGCCCCACGGCCTTTTTCAGGACAATCCTTTATCTGGGATTTTGGGGATGGCTCGCCGCGCGTGCGTGTAGGTCCAGCACCGGTCACCCATACGTTTCCGGCCCCCGGAACCTACAACGTCAAATTGATCTTGGTCGACACCGTGTATTGTAATGCGCCCGACTCGATCACCATACCCGTCAGCGTGGCCGCCAATGTACGAGCGGCCTTCACAACGCCGTTGGAGGGATGTCGTCCCTACCAAGCTGCGTTTACGGATAATTCAGTATCCGGTCAGTCCTATCAATGGAGTTTCGGCGATGGCGGTACGTCCACGCTGCCAAGTCCCACACATCTGTATAACAACCCGGGCATCTATAATGTGGTCTTGGTGGTCACCAATCCCAATACTTGTAACATAACCGATACGGCTCGCTTCACCATTCGCGTACTGGATGCCCCCACGTCGGCATTTGCGTTTAGTCCCGTTCAATCCAACACGCCCACCACCTTTACCAATAATTCCAGCGCCGATGCCGTGCGTTTCCGATGGGATTTTGGAGACGGCGACTCTTTGCTGACGACCTCCCGTGCACCGGTTTCCCATCAATACCGGGCCACGGGTCAGTTCCGAGCCTGTTTGACGGCATTCAATTCGCTGGGATGTCCGCGCCAAGTTTGTCAGACCGTGGAAGCTCGGGTGGTGCCAGCCCTCGACGTCCCCAACGCGTTTACGCCTACGAAAGGAGATGCGAACAGCGTACTGTATGTGCGGGGTTATGGCATTGCACAACTCAAGTTCACGATCTGGAACCGCTGGGGGCAGATCGTATTCGAGACCAACGACCAAAATAAAGGTTGGGATGGTACGTTCAAAGGAGTGGTGCAACCGATGGATGTATATGTGTATACGTTGAGCGCCACTTTCTTCGATGGGGTGGAGGTAAATAAAAAAGGAGACATTACGTTGATCCGATGAGGCGATTCGTACGATATGGCTGGATGGTCTGGTTGTGGCTGCTGGTTGGGTTCACCCCTTCGGCACAAGACCTGCATTTCTCGCAGTTCATGAATAGTCCGTTGCTCACCAATCCCGCCAACGCTGGATTCATACCCGACGGAGACTATCGGATGGGTGCCCAATACCGGAATCAATGGGCTTCGGTGACGGCTTTTCCCTACAAGACCATGAGTATTTTTGGAGATATGCAATGGATGCCGAACCCCGATGCCAACGGATGGGTCGGGTTGGGTGGTTTGTTGCTTCGGGATGTGGCCGGAGCCAGCGTACTCACTTCCACCAAGGCTTATGGGGCGATCGCCTACCACCAAATGCTGGGCGTAGGTAGCTTGTTGAGTGTCGGATTCAATGTGGGTTGGTCGAACAAACAGATCAATACGCAAGGGCTGACCTTTCCCAGCCAGTGGAACGGACAATTTTTTGATGTGCATCAGACGGGGGCACCGGTGTTGATGACCAATCAATCCAACTACCTCGACCTGCAAACTGGCCTGAACTATGCATATTTCCCCAACGATCGGGTTTGGTTGAATGGCGGCATGTCGGTGATGCATGTCAATAGACCGCGCGAGAGTTTCTTTGCCGCTACTGATACGGCCGACAACCGCTTGAGCATGCGGTACAACGGATTTTTCAACAGCAGCTTCAAGTTGAACGACCGGGTGATCCTCAGTCCGGCTGCTTATTACACCCTGCAGGCAAGGTCATCCCAAGTCATGGGCAGTTTGATCGCCCGGTATAATGCCAGTGGTGACGGGACGACGGAAATTCTCGCCGGCTTGGCCTACCGGCACCGCGAATCGTTGATCCCGCTGGTAGGAATCGGACTCAATGAGCTGGTCTTTACTTTTTCGTACGATGCTACGATTTCCCAATTGAATGCCTTCAATGGTGCTCGTGGGGCCTTTGAGTTGTCTCTGGTCAAACAAGGCCGCCGCGACCGGTATCGGGGCAATGGACGGGAATCGATGTGCCCCTCTTTCCGGTATTGATCTCTTTGGGGTATTTCAACGGAATACCGACTTTTGTGCGGCCCACCGGCCAACCTTCTTATGACCTATAACCCCGTCTCAGAAAAGGACCTTGATTTTTTTCGATCCACGCTCGGATCCGATTTTGTTTTGGTGGATGAAGAGTCCCGTCAACGGTATGGCCGCGACGAGACCGAGAACTTATTGTTTCCGCCGGAGGTCGTTCTCAAGCCCGCTACTACGGCCGAGGTGCAATCCATCCTGAAACATTGCCAGGCGCAACACATACCGGTTACGCCCCGCGGAGCGGGAACCGGACTCAGTGGCGGTGCGCTGCCACACCGGGGAGGCGTCTCTTTGTCGCTGGAGCGTTTCAATAAGATCCTGGACATCGACGAGCGAAATTTACAGGTCACCGTAGAGCCCGGTGTGATCACCGAGGTGTTGCAAAATGCCGTGAAAGAGAAAGGACTTTTTTATCCGCCCGATCCCAGCAGTCGTGGTTCTTGCTTCATTGGCGGAAACATTGCTGAGAATAGTGGCGGCCCCAAAGCCGTGAAATACGGGGTGGTCAAGGATTATGTATTGAACCTCGAAGTCGTGTTGGCCAGCGGGGAATTGATGTGGACCGGGTCCAACGTCCTGAAAAATTCAACCGGTTACAACCTGACCCAATTGATGGTAGGCAGTGAAGGAACGCTGGGCATTGTTACCAAGATCGTTTTAAAACTCATTCCTTTTCCCCGATACGACCTGTTGATGCTCGTGCCTTTCCGAAACCTCGAGCAGGCCGGGGAGGCCGTGAGCGCCATCTTCCGGGCGGGCTTTGTGCCCAGTGCCCTGGAGCTCATGGAGATCAATGCCCTGCGGATCGTGAGTGAATTGGTGCCCGATGCGATCGTTCCACTGACCGAGGATACCGCCGCACACCTGATCATTGAGGTGGATGGAAATAACCTGGATGTGCTGATGCAGGAGATGGAGTCGATCGGAACGCTGCTTACCCAATACGACATTGGTGAGATCTATTTTGCGGACGATGCCCAGCAAAAGGCGGCCCTCTGGAAGTTACGGCGACGCGTGGCCGAAGCCGTCAAATTGGTCGGCTATACTATTGAAGAGGACACCGTGGTGCCCCGCGCGGAGCTGCCGGCCTTGATCCGCGGGGTGAAAGCACTCGGGGTGGAGCACGGATTTGAAGTGGTTTGCTACGGCCATGCCGGCGATGGTAATTTGCATATTCGGATCCGCTATCCCGGCGTGCCGAATAGCTATGGGCACGAGGGCGTAAAGACCATCTTGCGGGAGCTGTTCCGGTTGGTGCATGTGTTGGGCGGGACGATCAGCGGTGAGCACGGCATCGGGCTCATCCAAAAGGATTTCATGGATATTGTTTTCTCTTCCGTTAATCTCGGGCTCATGCGATCGGTCAAACAAGCCTTCGATCCGCATCACATACTCAATCCCGGTAAGATCTTGCCGGGTACCGAATAATAAATGACGTGGCGATGAAACGAAAGACAGGTCTCTGGTTGGTTGGGATACTTTTTCTGTCGGTGGTTGTGCAGGCGCAGCGCCAACCGGAAAAGGAACGAACACCTTTTCGGGAAAACCTGTTTACCGGAGGGAGCGTATCATTCTCTTTTTTTGGTAATACATTTTTGGTTGGTGGTTCGCCGGTACTGGGTTACAGCCTGACCAATTGGTTGGATCTGGGATTGGTAGCCAATTACACCTACTCCAGCTATCGCGATTACAATGGGGTGTTCAACGATAAACTCCGGCAAACCACCATAGGTGGTGGTGGCTTTGGTCGTATCTATCCCGTACGATTTCTTTTTTTACAAGCACAGTTGGAAAGCAATACGATCCGTCAGAAATACATTCCGGCAGGCGGGGGGCCTGTCGATCAGATATCGGTGGCTTCTTCCAGTACGCTGATCGGTGGCGGATATACGACCGGGCGCCGGGGTAAAGGGGGCACCCCGTTTTACTACTTGGCTATTCTTTGGGATATAGGCGGCGACTTGAATTCTCCATATACGGACGCCTATGGTCGGTCTATTCCCATCGTGCGGGGTGGCCTGCAGCTTCCGTTGTTTCAAGGGAGATCTGCTCGCTGATCCAGCCAATCGTTGATCTCCTGCGGCGTTTTCATCACGTGTAATTTCTCATAGGCCCCTTCATAGAGGAACCCGCTTTTTTTAAGGTGTGTCAGGTGTTGCAGCAAGGAATCGTAGAAGCCGTGGGTGTTTAGGACCAGGATCTCTTTGTCGTGGATGGTGAGTTGGTTCCAGGTCAATACTTCAAACAGTTCATCCAAGGTTCCGAAACCACCCGGGAGAATGATCGCGGCCTCGCACCGACCATAGATCATTTGCTTGCGACGGTGCATATCGTCGCACACGATCAATTCGGTGAGGTTTCGGTGGGCCACTTCCCATTCCACCAATAGTTTGGGAATGATACCAATGACCTTTCCGCCTTTTTCCAGTGCGGCATCGGCTATGTTTCCCATGAGACCGGCACTGCCGCCGCCGTAAATGATGGTGAGCCTGCGTTGCGCCAGCATCGCCCCCAAGCTGGCCGCTGCCTGGGTGTATTCGGGCTGATCCCCATTTTTGGAGCCGCAGAATACGGCTACTGATTCGATTCTCATGGACAAAAAGTAGTGGTTTTTTGGCTACCTTCAAACTTTCAGTATTATGACACCCATCATCCTCTTCTCTTTTGTCATCGGCTACTTTTTGCTTTTGCTGGGCGTAGCCTGGTATACCTCCCGAAACGCCGACAATGAATCTTTTTTCATCGGCAACCGCAACAGCAACTGGGTGTTGGTGGCCTTTGGAATGATCGGTACCTCCTTGTCGGGGGTCACGTTTGTGAGTGTGCCTGGGGATGTGGGCAAGGGGAATTTTCACTATTTCCAGCTCGTGCTGGGCTACTTGCTGGGCTACCTCGTGGTGGCCTTTGTTTTGTTGCCATTGTACTACCGGTTGAACCTGACCAGTATCTACACGTATCTGTCGCAGCGATTTGGTCGACTGGCCCACAAGACCGGGGCCTCTTATTTCTTGTTGTCGCGCACGGTGGGTGCCACCGCCCGCTTGTACTTGGTGGTGAATATTCTGCAGCTTTTTATTTTGGATGCGTTGGGCGTACCGTTTTGGTTGACGGCCGCGGTCATTCTCGTCCTGATCATGCTGTATACCATTGAGGGAGGGGTGCGGACCATCGTCTTCACCGATACGTTGCAGACCTCCGGAATGTTGATCGGCCTGATCGTTTGTTTGGTCGTGTTGCTGCAAACCATGGATCTTGACCTGGTCTCGGCTTGGTCGAGCCTTGGCGAGAAAGGCTACACTAAAATTTTCAACTGGGATATTCAGCATCCGGGGTATTTCTGGAAGCAGTTCCTGGGTGGGATGTTCATTACCATTACGATGACCGGTCTTGATCAGGAGATGATGCAAAAAAATATCAGTGTGCGCACTCTGGGGGCTTCACAGAAGAACATGATGACGATGAGCAGCATTCTGGTCCTGGTTAATCTGTTGTTTCTGATACTGGGTGGCGTACTTTATTTATATGCGGCGCAGCATCCGGTGATGCTTAATGGGGTGCCGGCCAGCGGCGACGATCTCTTTCCGGCCTTGGCATTGGGCGAAACTTTTTCCGGAGCCATTGGGGTCATTTTTATCATCGCCCTGATCTCGGCCTTGTTCCCGAGTGTGGACGGTGCGATCACGTCGCTGACCTCTAGTTTTTGCATTGATCTGTTGGGTTTTCGGGAGTCGGCCCGCAGCGAGTCCGATAAGAAACGTACCCGGCTCTGGGTGCATGTATCGTTTGCGATCCTGTTCTTCGGCATGGTGATGTTGTTCAAGGCCATCAATGACAAGTCTATCATCCAGTTCATCATCAAGTTTGCGGGCATTACGTATGGTCCGCTACTGGGACTCTTCGCCTTTGGCATGTTATCCAACAGAAGCCTGAAGGATCGCTGGGTGCCCTTGATGGCTTCGATGGGGCCGGTGTTGACCTTTCTGCTGGACTTACTATCCAACCCCGGGTACTACGAAGCCAAATTGCATGTTCAGTTGGGATTGAATGACCTCTCGGCTCAATTGTTTCATGGGTATAAGATCGGTCCGGAATTGATCCTGATCAACGGGTTGTTGACTTGTTTGGGGTTATGGACCATCTCCCGTAAGAAATCCTAAAACGATATATGGATAGTTTGATCTCCCCGGCTTTGCAGGCTTATATGGATCGTTGGGTGAGTCCGCTGCCCGCCTTGTTACAAGAGCTGGAAGAAGTGACGCGGGAGCAACACCCGGAGGCCCACATGTTGAGTGGGGCGCAGCAAGGACAGTTCCTATCCATGATCAGTCACATGATCCGTCCCCGACGTGTATTGGAGATCGGCACCTTCACCGGTTACAGCGCCCTTTGTTTGGCGAGCGGATTGGAGGCGGAGGGTTTGCTGTATACGATCGAGTTACGCGAAGCAGATGCGGAGTGGGCCCAGCGATATTTCGATCGCTCGCCGCACGGACAACAGATCCGATTGTTGCGGGGCAATGCTCAGGAATGGTTGCCGAAGCTGACGGAGACCTGGGACTTGGTCTTTATCGATGCCGATAAGACGTCCTACACGGATTATTTTAACAAGGTGCTTCCGCAGGTGCGGTCAAACGGTTTTATCTTAGCGGACAACATCTTCTTTCACGGTCAGGTGCTGCATCAACCCCTCTCGGGCAAGAATGCCCAGGCGATCTGGGCCTTTGCCGAGGCAGTGCGCGATTGTGCGGCGGTGGAACAAGTGCCCATCCCGCTGCGGGACGGGTTGATGTTAATTCGAAAAAAATGAATTCGGCAAAACGCATATTGTTGTATTGGCTCCTGGCCGCTGCCTTGCCGGGTCGGCTGGTCTATTCACAACCCATCGAAAAGCCCAGTCAGAGAGTACTCGAATACATCGAGCGGTATCGTGTACTGGCCGTGGAGGAGATGCGTCGAACCGGTGTACCTGCTTCCATCACGCTGGCGCAGGGGATCTATGAGTCCGGCGCCGGCACCAGCCGGCTGGCCACCGAAGGGAACAACCATTTCGGTATCAAGTGCAAGAAGGAGTGGACGGGACCAACGCTGACACATACCGACGATCGCCCTCGAGAGTGTTTTAGAAAATATGCTACCGCAGAGGAATCTTACCGGGATCATTCCGATTTTCTTCGGACCCGCGCACATTATGGATTTCTCTTTTTGCTGGATCCGTTGGATTATAACGGTTGGGCATTTGGGTTGAAGAAAGCCGGCTACGCGACCTCTTCCACGTATCCGAGATCCTTGCTTCGGCTGATCGAGGGGTATCAATTACATCAATTCGACCGGTTGGCCCTGCAGGCGCCGGCTACTTCTACTGTCACCACAAACAAATGATTATGTCCCGGATACAAGTGTTGGATAAAACGTTTGAGATCTTTCTGGAATCCGACGCCATCCAGCGTCGGGTGAAGGAGATGGCGCAGCAAATCAGTGCCGATTGTGCCGGCACGCGGCCGCTTTTTCTTTCCATTTTAAATGGATCATTCTTGTTCACGGCCGATCTGGTCCGCCACCTCACCATCGAACCGGAGATCTCCTTTATCAAGTTGGCCTCCTACAAGGGCATGCGATCGACCGGCAGCTTCACCACGGCGATCGGGTTGGACGTTGACCTGTTAGATCGAGAGGTGATCTTGGTGGAGGATATTGTGGATACGGGCAATACGTTGTTTCAATTCTTGCCTCACTTGTTGCAGCAACAACCTCGATCGGTTCGCATCGCCACCCTGCTGCACAAACCAGAGGCTACGCGGCATCCTCTTACATTGGACTATGTAGGTTTCTCGATCCCAAACAAATTTGTAGTGGGGTATGGATTGGACTATGACGGTTGGGGCCGGCAGCATGGTTCGATCTATCAATTGGCGGCCGAATAATCGTTTCGGATTTTTGTCGTACCTTCTGTCGGTGTTTCGATCGTTGCTCCTATTCATTTGGGCTTTTGGGGTGGGCCAACTGTTCGCCCAGTCCTATTATTTCCGGGGCGTGATCAAGGACGAGCAGCAGAACATCCTGTCGCATGTGCCGATCATTCAGCTCTCTACCGGCACCCTGTTTCGTTCGAGTGAACTTGGCACCTTCGAGATCGTTTCGTCTGCTCCGGTCGATTCATTTCATTTTTATTTGGATGGCTTTTTGCCCCTGGTGGCGCGTTGGGAGTCGGTCAATTATGTGCAGGTGACTTTGAAAAGGCCCAGCGACCTTCGTCCGAAGTACACACTCTCATCCCTGACCCTGGGTTGGAACCGGCAGGAATCACGCAATTGGCTAACCGGAAATGAGACGTATGCCGACCTGCTCGAGAACCGGTACGTGCCGGCCGCTCAGTATCCTCGTACCGGACTCTCGCTCAATATCGACCGGGCTTCGTACAGTAATATCCGGCGCTTTATACGACAGGGTAGTCCCGTGCCGTCGAACGCCGTTCGGCTCGAGGAGATGCTGAATTATTTTAATCTGGGATACACCCCGCCCGATTCCGGTCGCGTGTTCGATTTGCGGGCTCGGATGACCGACTGTCCATGGGACAATACAAGCCGCTTACTTTTTGTGCAGTCCAACGCCCGTCGCCTGAACCTCGACACCATGCCACCGGCTCATTTTACCTTCTTGATCGATGTTTCTGCTTCGATGGAGACGCCGAACCGTTTGCCCTTGTTACAGTCGGCTTTCCGGATGTTGATCGATCACCTGCGGGACAAAGATTCTGTAGCGATCGTGACCTATGGGGGCGTAACCGATATTCTGTTGAATACTCTTTCGGGTTGCGAAAAGGATTCGATCCGTCGGGTGATCGATTCGTTGGTAGCCGGTGGGGCAACGCCCGGGGAGTCGGGTGTGAAATTGGCCTATTCGGTAGCCCGCCGTCATTTCATTCCCGGTGGTAATAACCGGGTGATCTTGGCGACGGATGGTGATTTTAACGTTGGCATGAAAACCGAGGAGGAATTGGAAGCCTTGATCGAGCGGGAAAGCGCGCGGGGTATCTACCTCACGTGCCTGGGTGTGGGAATGGGTAATTACAAAGACTCCAAAATTCAAACTTTGGCCAAGCGGGGGAACGGAAACTTTGCGTACCTCGACGGATTTCAGGAGGCAGAGAAAGTATTGTTCAAGGAGTTTGCTCAAACCCTTTACTCGGTGGCGGATGAGGCCACCCTCAGTGTACAATTCAATCCCCATCGGGTACAGGAGTATCGATTGATCGGGTTTGATAATAAAATGGGGGCGATGCGCGATTCGACTGCGCGTTTGTTCGGCGGTGATATTGGTTCGGCACAATCGGCGTGGACCATTTTTGAACTACGCATGCAGCCAGCGGAGCAAGTCTCCGAGCCGTTGGCTACACTTCGGTTGGACTATCGAATCCCCAATGACACCAGCTGGCAATACCAGGCAGAGACCCTCCGGCCGGTTTGGGAATCGCTGACCTCGGTCGACACAACCTATCGGTTCGCCGCCGCCTTGGTTTGGTTTGGATCCGTGCTGCGTCAATCCGGTTACGTCCCGGAAAAGACCTGGGAAGGCTTGCTGCGCTATTTACCGGTTGCCATTGCGCGCGCCGATCCGTATCAGGTGGAGTTCGATCAGATCGTTCGGGCCGCCGACTTGATCTATCATCCCAAGAAAAAGCGAAAGGGCAAAAAAGGGAAAAAGTAATGCCTGACTTGACCTAAGAGAAGATCTCCTTGACCTTATCAAAGAAACTCTTGTCGTTCTTGTCGGGGTTGGGTTTGAAGTTGGGGGACTGATTCAATTTTTCCAACATGGATTTTTCTTCGGTGCTCAGCTCCTGTGGTGTCCAAACCGTTACTTGCACCAATTGATCTCCTTTTTCATAGGAATTCACCGATGGAAAACCTTTTCCTTTCAGCCGGAAGATCTTTCCGCTTTGTGTGCCGGCGGGGATTTTGATCTTGGCTTTTCCGTCGATCGTTGGAACTTCTACTTGAGTGCCGAAGGTGGCATCGGGGAAGGAGAGGTGTAATTCAAAGGCGACGTTGAGTCCCTCTCGGTGCAACTCCTTGTGTGCATCTTCCTCGATCAGGATGATCAGGTCGCCGGGGGAACCGCCGCGTTCTCCGGCGTTGCCCTTGCCGCTGACATTGAGCTGCATACCTTCCTGTACACCGGCGGGTATATCGATGCTGACGGTCTCTTCGCCGAATACCCGTCCTTCTCCCTTGCAACTGCCACATTTTGCGGTGATGGTAGAGCCTTCGCCGTGGCAATTGGGACAAGTCGTAACGGTTTGCATCTGTCCCAGGAAAGTATTTTGTACGCGCCGTACTTGTCCGCTACCCCCACAGGTGCCGCAGGATTGCATACTTCCTTTGTCTTTGGCCCCGCTGCCATCACAGGTGGTGCAGGGAACATGTTTCTTGACCTTGATGTTCTTGTTGACTCCTTTGGCGATCTCCTCGAAATTCAGTTTCAATTTCACGCGCAGGTTGTTGCCACGCACGCCTCGGCTTCTTTGTCCGCCTCGTCCACCGCGTTGTCCGCCCCCAAAGAAACTGCCGAACAGGTCGTCCCCGAAAATATCACCGAACTGACTGAAGATATCCTCCATGTTCATGCCGCCGCCGCCAAATCCACGGCCTTGTCCGGATACCCCGGTATGACCATAGCGATCATATTGAGCTTTCTTATCGGTATCGCTGAGTATTTCGTATGCCTCGGCCGCTTCCTTGAATTTTTCCTCGGCGGCCTTGTCGCCCGGATTCCGGTCTGGATGATACTGCATGGCCACCTTTCGGTAGGCCTTTTTGATCTCGTCCGCCGTGGCCGTTTTGGAAACGCCCAGTATTTCGTAGTAATCTCTTTTGCTCATGTTAGTTTCCGACGACGACTTTAGCGTGTCGGATGATCTTATCGTTCAGGTAATAGCCTTTCATCAACTCATCGATCACTTTACCTTTCCATTCTTCGGAAGGGGCCGGAATCTCGGTGATGGCTTCATGCAGATCGGCATTGAATTCGGCCTGCCGGGTTTCCATTTGTTTTAGTCCCCGTTGTTGCAACGTGTGGCGAAGTTTATTGAAGACCAATAGTACGCCTTCTTTCAGGGCCGCTTCGGTTTCACTGGCTTCCAGTTGCTTTTGGGCTCGGTCGCAGTCGTCCAGTACGTCCAACAGGGACTGGATCACTTCCTTCCCGGCGGTTTGGATCAACTCCACCCGCTCCTTGGCATTGCGGCGTTTGAAATTGTCAAATTCAGCCACCAACCGGAGATGTTTGTCTTTCCATTCATTCAGCTCCGCAGTTTTCAATTCCAATTCGGAAGGGGCGGCCGTTTCTGCCTCCTGGCCCGAAATGTCGGACTGGGGCTCTTCGGGTAATAATTGCTCGGTGTTTTCCATATGCTTTGGGCTCGCAAAAATACTCTCAATTATGGCTCCAGCGAGGTTTCGGCCGACAATTTGTCCCCCCTCACCGCCGCTACCTGCTAACTTTGCACCATGTTAACCGCCAGATTGCGTCGAAAAATATCTCCCCGGGTGCTCTTGGGTCATCCCTGGGTCTTTGCCAACGAATTGGAAACCGTCGAGGCTTCCGCCACCGATGGGGACGTGCTGCGGTTGATGACACATGACGGGAAGTTTGTGGGACAAGGGTATTACAACAGCCAATCCCAGATCCGGATCCGCCTGCTGACCCGGGATCCCAAAGCCACCATCGATGCCGCCTATTTTTTTGACCAGTTGGAGCGTTGTTGGTCCTACCGAAAAAAACTCGGCTATGTCGAGAATTGCCGCCTGGTTTTTGGTGAGGCGGACGGACTGCCTCAACTCATCATCGACAAATTCAATGATTATTTTGTTCTTCAGACCCTGGCCCTGGGGATCGATCGGTGGAAACCGGCTCTAGTGGAGGCCTTGGAAAAGATATTTCAACCGAAAGGCATCTACGAGCGGAACGATGTGCCGGTTCGAGGGTTGGAGGGATTGCCGCTTCAAAAAGGTTTTTTGTCTGCTCCCTTCGATACCCGAATACAGATCCGGGAAAATGGATTGTCCTTTCACGTTGATCTGGACCAGGGACAAAAGACCGGATATTTTCTCGACCAGCAGGACAACCGCCGGGCCATTCAGCACATCGTGCGCGAAGCGGAGGTGTTGGGGGCCTTCACCTATACCGGAACCTTTGAGGTGCATGCAGCGCACTACGGTGCCCGTTCGGTGCTCGGGTTGGATATCTCCGCGTCCGCCGTAGAAATGGCCAATGCCAACGCGGCCCTGAATGGATTATCGGATCGCTGTCGTTTCGAAGTGGCCAATGCCTTCGATGTGCTGAAATCCTGGGGCAAGGAAGGAAAGTCGTACGATGTGGTGATGTTGGATCCGCCGGCCTTCACCAAGAGCCGCGAAACCATCCAAAAAGCCATAACCGGATATAAGGAGATCAACCTGCGGGGGATGAAGTTGGTACGGCCCGGTGGGTTTTTGGTCACCTCCTCTTGTACCAATTTGATCCAACCCGAACTGTTTTTGCAGATCATCGAGATGGCGGCAAAGGACGCGAGAAGAAAGATCCGACAGGTAACCTATCAAACGCAATCGGCCGATCATCCGATCGTTTGGGGACAGGAGAATACACAATACTTGAAATTCCTGATCGTTCAGGTTCAATAAAAAAGGGGAGGTTACTTGGAAACCTGAAACGTGGCACCACCCAAGTACGTGCCATTGGCACTGAACATCCGAAACACATAAAGGCCGGGTACATAATCACTCACGTTCAATCGAAGTGTATAGGAAGTAATGGATGCAGCCACCATTTGTTTGCCTGTTACGCCGTTCACCACCAAGATGCGGGCAGGACGGAGTTGCGGATTCCAATCCACCTGAACATAGCTAACGGCCGGGTTGGGATAGAGGCGAACCTTGGGCTGGTCCGTTCCGATCAGGACGGGACGAGCCGTTTGTGCCGCCAAGTCAAAGCCCAGGGCAAAAAACAACAGGGTTATGAGGTATAACTTTCGCAACGTTTCAAAGCTAAATTTATTTCCTCATAAAAAAAATACCGGGGCCAGCGCCACCGGTATTCTTGGTCAGGTTGAAGGACGACCTTTGATAATCAGCTTGTTATTGCCGGCCGATCAAAAAGTTTGAAGCTTTTTTAACAGCGGCTGTTCAAGGCTTCCTGGATCTTTTCGAAATCGGGCAGGTTCCCGGGATTGTCGAGCACTTCGGCGTATTGTACGATCCCCTCGGCATCGATCACAAAGGCTGCTCGCTTGGAGACTCCTTTCATGTCCAGGATCCATTCTTCGTACAGGCTTCCGTATGTGCGAGAGACTTCTTTATTGAAATCGCTGAGTAGCGGGAAGTTCAAGTTCTGAGTTTCCTTGAATTTGGCCAGTGTAAACACCGAATCAACGGAGATGCCGAGCACGGTGGCGTTGATTTGTTCGTACTGAGCCATGTTATCCCGGGCCGTGCAAACTTGTTGCGTACAGACGCCGGTGAAGGATTGCGGGAAGAACATCAGCAGCACCTTTTTGCCGCGCAGTTCGTGGAGGGTGATTTTATTCTTATCCGAATCGTACAGCGAAAAATCAGGGGCAGTTTGCCCAACAGTGATAGCCATAAAATAGATTTTAGTTAAGATGGTTGAGGACGGCAAAGGTAAAGGGAACCGCTTAGAATCGCGGGCAGCGGGCATCGGGTACCGATTCAGCCTTGTACCAGCGGTAAACCAAGCCCGCTTCGAATCCACCCCGTCCCTGGTTAAAGGGCGTGAGGCTGGAAACAGTGACGTCATAGCTGAACGAAGCTGAAACTGGGCCCATGTCGAGTTTGATGACAGGAATGAAGGCCTCGTTCAATCGAAGAAAGGCGCCGGCTTGGATGGCATGCGTGGCATTTTCGGGATCGATCCCGAGGCGTAGTCCGTACAAGGCGCCCGCTACGGTTTGTTCAAAGCGGCCTTGACGGCTGTGGTCGGCCAGCACGGTGATGAAACCCTGTTCGGAAACACTCCATCTCATTCCCGCGGAGATCACCCATTTGGCGTTCAATTCCACATTCGCGTTTCGGAAGTAAAAGGATTGCTGGGGTCGGTTGAAATGGTGATAGGCGAGTCCCACATAAAAATTATCGGTGGACCGATCGCGGATTTGAGAATTGTAACTGAGTCCCACGCTTCCATCGATGTATCCAAACGACGTATTCACCAGATTCTCGCCCGTACCACCGGTTTCATAGGTCGTATTGGTGGTCATTTTACTGGGATCAAATCGTCGTTGTACCCATCCGCCCATGGCACCCAGTGAGAGATATCGATTCTTGTCGGTGCTCAGCGATTTGTGATAATTGATCGCTGGCAGGAATTGAGTGGTCATCCACCCAATGGTTCCGGCCCGGTCAAAGAAACTTTGTAATCCCACGGTCAGGTAATCGTCGCCTGAACCGACCGCGATCTTATTTTCCAGGTTCAAGGAGCCGGTGCGATAGGCGTTCGTCAGATTGTTCCACTGGTCGCGGTAGATCGCTTGAACCCGGTAATCACCTTCAAAGAGTCCCGCCAGTGCGGGGTTACGCAGCAGCGGCGTCTCCCAAAATTGGGAGAAGTGTATGTCTTGCGCCCACAAGGGCAAACGAAATCCGAGCAGCCCGGCACAACAGATCGCTATGGCAAGAAATTTTTTCATCGGATCAGCGAGATATTGCCGGTTAGGGTGAGTAGGGTGCCATTCTCACAAAACACTTCTGCGGTGTAGATGTAGGTTTCGGCTTGAGGGGCTTGTCCCCGGTAGCGACCATCCCAGCCTTGGGAAGGATCGTTGGCGGGGAAGTTTTGTTTTTGGAATACGACCTGTCCCCACCGATTCACGATCTGGAAGGATTTGATCCGGTCCAATCCTCGTCCGCGTGGATAGTACACGTCATTACTGCCGTCTCCGTTCGGGGAGAACGTGTTGGGGAAGAATACGTTCGTCTGCTCGCAATACACCAGTGCCAGGATCTGGGCTTGGTTTCGGCAACCGTTGGCATCCTGCACTTGTACCTGATACAGTCGGTCGTCTCGCGGGGCCACGGCAGGTCGGGGACACTGACTACAACTCAATCCGTCTGGCGGCGACCAAGACCACTGGTTCACATTGGGTGTATAGCTCACGGGCATGAACACCGGAAAACCATTTCGTACGGTCATTTGCACGGGCAGGTTGATGACCGGGAGCGGATCAATCCGAAGCGGATGATTGACCGTGTCTTTGCAACCGCTGCTGTTGGTGGCGATCACGCGTATTTGAAAAGCACCGGCGGTATTGTAAGTCTGATTCGGGGGATTGATAGCCGACGAACTGGCACCGTTGGGGAAATTCCATTGCCAGTTCACGACGGAGGTATCTGGCACGATAAAACTGCCTTGGTGTTGCAGGGTGCTGTTGATACAGGCTTGGGTGGCGCCGCTAACGCGGATGTGCGGCCGTTCCACGATTTTGATCAGATTGGGCTTGACCAGCGTATCCCGGCAACCGGCTTGGGTGGAGGTGATGAGTTGGACGGTATAATTTCCGGCTGCGGTGTACGGGTGCGTGGGATTGGCCAAGGTGGAAGTGCCTCCATCTCCGAATTGCCATAGATATTGAAGGGGGGCATTGTTGGTTATGGAAGAATCCCGGAATTGGATGCGCCCACCGTCGCAAAGGAAATTCAAGTCCGATCCAAATTCGGTTTCAACGCCTCGAATGCGGATCCGACCGCCACCTACGATCGGGATGCGGCATCCGGCCGAATCTACCGCGATCACGGAGGGAAAGAAATCGCCCATCGTGGTGTAGGTATGCTGATAGGTAGCGGCATTGGTGACGGAGCTGCCGTCGCCGAGGTCCCAGAAATAACTGGCCATAGGACCGTTTGTCACCATCGATAAGGTGGCGGTGTAGGGGCGGCAGGCCGTCGCGGCGAGGTAGAACAAGCGGGTATTTGTTGTGTCAAAGACGCGCACGATCTGCACCGTAGTATCCTGGCAGCCACCCGGACTGGTGACGATCAATTGTACCGGGAAGGAGTCGACCCGATTGAAGAAGTACACCGGATTGGTTTGGCTGGAAGGGCTTTCACCCGGACCAAAACTCCATTGACTCTGGTTAAAATAAGTGGAGGTGTTGGTAAACTGCACGCGGAAAGGGGTGCAGGAACTGTTGGAGAAATCTTTGGTGAACACGGCGCGGGGCGTGTCGATGCGGATGTATTGGTTGCGTATCAATGAATCGGCACAACCATAGATATCGCGAACCACCAGTTTGACGTTGTATTGGCCTCCGTTTTGATAGCTATGCACAGGTTGTGCGGCCGACGATATGTTTCCGTCACCGAAAGTCCATTGATAGGTGAGTCCGCCCGGACTCGACCCGTTGCTGAACGATACATTGGCGCCCGGACAACTCAACGTATCTGCACTGCTGAACGCCGGCAGTGGATCGGTTGAGTGAATCTGGTCGGTATTCGTGATGCTATCCTTACAGCCATAGGCATCGGTGATCACGAGTTTCACGGCAAAATCACCCACGGTATTGTAGGTGTGCTGGAAAGGGCCAGGAGTGTATTGCTGTACGGCCCCGTCCCCAAAATGCCATTGCCATTGTGTGAGCGCATGGTTGTTGTAGCTCGAGGATTGATCGAGGAAGGTGGTGGTGAATCCTTTGCAGCCCGACGTGTCGAGGGCGCGGAAGCGGGCAGTGGGACCATTCACTCGGATATAATTGGCTTGGATGGCGGTGTCTTTGCAGCCATTCAAATCGGTCGTTACCAGTTGTACACTGTACAACCCGTTATTGGTGTAGTTGGTCTGGATCGAATCGATGGTGGTGTTGCCGGTGAGTCCGCCGCCAAAATCCCAGGCGTATTGATTGATCAGCGCGGTGTTGACCTGTGTGGCATAGAAGCGAACGGTACCGATCTTACAGACCGTGGTTTGGTTGGCGGCAATCACGGGGATTTCATGGATCAATCGAATGTTTTTGGTGATCGTATCGGCACAGGTCCCGTTCTTGGCGATGAGTCGAACGGTGTAGGTGCCCAGCGCCGGGAATACGTGGGTGGGATTGGTAGCGGTAGCGGGGGGACTGCCATCGCCAAAATCCCACTCACTGCTGGTGGCATCAATGGATTGATTGGTGAAGCTGAAGGCAAGCCGATTCGTACAATTGGCCACGGGAGTAAAACGTGCAATGGCGGGGAGCACCCGCACAAAATTGTTTTTGGTGATCGAACGTTCACAGCCATTGTTCAGGACGATCAGCCGCACGGTATAGAGTCCGGTATCACTGTATCGATGCGTGGGGTGTCGGGTGGTGGATCCGTTTCCGTCTCCAAAGGTCCAGATCCAGGTATCGACCGGAGGC
The DNA here is from genome assembly GCA_005789565.1 of Bacteroidota bacterium. Classification (GTDB taxonomy): domain Bacteria; phylum Bacteroidota; class Bacteroidia; order Chitinophagales; family Chitinophagaceae; genus JJ008. The sequence goes on from SXXL01000086.1 coordinate 21,052, forward strand.
GGGGTCAGGTCCGTGAACTGAACGGGTTGCGTACCACAGACGGGATTCGGCACTGCCGTGAAATTCGGGGCAGGAATGGTGCCTACTCGAATGGCGGCGTTTACCAGCAGCGTATCTCGGCAGCCGGTACTGGTGGTGATGATCAGCTGCACATTGTAGGTGCCTTGTGCCGTATACGTGTGCGAGGGCGTGGGTTGAATAGAAGTATTGCCGTCCCCAAAACTCCATTGGTAGGTCAGGATGTTGTCGAGCGCATTGATCGTGGCACTGAAGTTGTGGCTGTAGGGAACACAGTCCAGTACGGGCAAGCTGGGTATTTGGATCTGTGCTCGACGAATGATGATGTAACCGGGCATCACCATCGTGTCTTTGCATCCGAATGCGCTCGTTACGATCAGTCGTACCGTAAAGGATCCGGCCGTGGTATAATTGTGCGAGGGATTTTGCAGCGTGGAGGTGTTGCCGTCACCGAAATTCCATTCCCAGGCGGTGAGATTTCCGGTCGACAGGTCCTGAAAATTCACCACCAGGTTGGGCGCACATTTGGTTCGCACCGGGGCCGTAAAGTTGGCGACGGGCTTCGGCCGAACGTTTACGATTCGGAAAGTAGAATCTTGGCAGGTGGAATACGTGTTGACGAGTTTAACGAGGTAAGTACCAACAGCGTTGTAGGTGTGGGTTGGGCTGGTGGTGGAGGAGCCGTTGCCATCTCCAAAACTCCATTGAGAGGAAACCGGTGCGGGAGTAGCAGTATTTGTGAAGGAGGCAGGGGAGCCGATGCACACATCATTGGGGGCATTGAAGTTGGTGGTGAAGCCACCAATGGTGATCGGGTTGCTTCGAATCGTATCGACACAGCCCGCGCTGCTGGTGGCGACGAGGGTAACTGTGTAGGTTCCATTGGTGTTGAAGGTGTGTGTGGGGTTGGCCGCGGTGGAGGAAAAGCCATCGCCAAAGTTCCAGGCATAACTGAGGGTTGGCGGACCCGTTGTGGTATTCGTAAATGTTATGGGAGCCGGGGCCGAGCATACGTTAGGTATGCCTGGGTTGAAGGAAGCATCCACGCCCGGGCTGACAGTTATGTAAGCAGTACGGGTAATGGTACGACTACATCCTTTATCATTGGTGACCCTCAGCGAGATGGTGTAGGTGCCCGACGTATTGTAGGTGATCCGGGGGTTTTGCTGAGTGGAGGTTTGTCCCCCGCCCAAATCCCAATTCCAAGTATTGTTGACTGTGCCGGCAGCGGCGGTGCTGGTATCGGTGAATTGTACCGTGAGCGGAAAACAGCCAGTGCGGATGTTGCTGCGAAAACCCACATTCGGGGTGCCGTAGGATATGATGTATTGGCTACGCGTGAGACTGTTGCTGCCACTGGCATTGGTCACGGTCAACTTAACGGTGTAATTCCCCGGGTTGAGATAGGTGGCAACCGGGTTGGCCAGCGTAGAGGTATTGCCGTTACCGAATTCCCACAAGTAGGCAGTCGGATTTCCGGTGGAAGTGTTTTGAAATTGGACGATCAGGGGGGCGCAGCCGGTGGTGAGGTTGGAGGTGAAATTAGCAACAGGTGCCTGCCCCCATAAAATCATCTTTAGGAAAATAAAGCTTAGGGATAAAACACCCCTGAAAAGGTCGGATTTAAAACGGCCTCTTATCCGTGAAAATTGCTTAGGAAGGATTCGGTTAAGGATCGATAAGACCATCAGTGTTGTGCTATTACTCCCTATCTAGTCGCAGGGATTTTAGGTTGCCGTTCTGCGTCATATTGGCTTCAACGAAACTCCAACCGTTACGCGTAATGTTCCAGGTGCCGTTGATGACCACCAGGGGTTGGGTCGCATTGGGAAACTCCGCCAGGATGCTCATGGTAGTGGCACTGCCGTTCCAAGTACCCGTTTTGTCAATCGCTCCGTTCTTGATCGCGTTCATGGTAAAGTCCGTGTTGTACTTAAACCGATAGGATGAGAAATCAGCCGTGCGATCCACACCACCCTCCAGAAAGGAGGTCATTTTCCACTGCCCCTTGGTCATGGCCTGGATAACCAGGTCCTCCATTATTTCATCTTTCTTTTTACAACCCAACAGACACAGGGTCAATAAAAAGAAGGATATTGCATTTTTCATGAGCGCAAGTTACATTCATAATTTCGTTAATATAACCGTAAAACCCCTTAGTAGATTAACATCATGAAAATTGCTGATATCTGTCAGGTTTTGGAGCATTGGGCTCCTCCCACGCTTCAGGAATCGTATGACAATTGCGGTTTGCTGACCGGCGATTCTCAAAGTATTTGTACCGGTGTGCTTTGTGCGCTCGATGTAACGGAAGAGATTATTCGCGAAGCCGAAGCCAAGGCATGCAATCTGGTCGTGGCACATCACCCCTTGATCTTTGGTCCGCTTCGTCGGATCGATCCGCATCATCCGGTGGGCCGAACCTTGATCCTGGCCATTCAAAAGGGAATCGCCGTCTATGCCATTCACACCAACCTCGACAATGTCATACACGGGGTGAACGGTGCGATGGCCGACCGACTGGGATTGTCCGACCGCCAAGTGCTTTCACCCAAGTCATCCCTCCTGAAAAAGCTTTACACGTTTGTGCCGGCTTCCCATGTAGAGGTGGTGGCCGATGCTTTGTTTGCGGCCGGAGCCGGTCACGTTGGACGCTACGATCAATGCAGTTTTCGGCAGGCGGGGGAGGGGAGTTTTCGTGCCTCGACCGGAGCCAACCCGTATGTCGGCAAGATCGGGGAACAGCACCGGGAGCCGGAGTGGAAATTGGAGGTCCTCTACCCGGCGCATTTGGAAAAAGTCGTGGTGGCGGCCTTGCAGGGGGCCCATCCTTACGAGGAAGTGGCGTATGACCTGGTAACGCTGAGCAACCCGCATCCCTCCCTGGGTTCCGGATTGATCGGGGTCTTGCCCCAGCCAATGGAAATCGCTGCGTTTTTAGACCGGGTCAAGTCGGCGTTTGGTTGTTCGGTGCTGCGGTATTCGGGTGCGAGCAGCACTCCGATCCGGCGGGTGGCCCTCTGTGGCGGGGCAGGAAGCTTCCTGATTTCCAAGGCCTTAGCCTCTAAAGCGGATGTCTATTTGACTGCCGACCTCAAATACCATGAGTTTTTTGAGCCCGACCAGCGGATGTTGTTGGTCGATCTGGGACATTATGAGTCGGAACAGTTCACCATCGGACTCATTCAGAGCTTTTTAGCAGAAAAATTCCTTAACTTTGCCGTCCTTAAAACGGAGCGGATCACCAATCCGGTCCGCTACCATTAACACCAAATCGTTCCGTTGCATGGCCGCCGTAAAAGATTTTTCCATCCAGGAGCGACTGAGCTCCGTGCTCCGTCTCCAAAAGATCGACAGCAAACTCGATGAGATCCATATCCTGAAAGGCGAGTTGCCCATGGAGGTAGCTGATCTGGAGGATGAGATCGCCGGACTGAAGTCCCGTCAGTTGCGCATCGAGGAGGAGATCAACGGGGTCAATGAATTTATCAAGCAACGCAAAGACGCGATCGCCGAGTCCGAGGCCTTGCTGAAGAAATACGAAAAGCAAAGCAGCAACGTCAAGAACAACCGCGAGTACGAGGCGATCAATAAGGAGATCGAAATGCAGCAGTTGGATATTGATCTGGCCAAGAAACACATCAAGGATGCCGAGGGGGAGATCGCCCTCAAGGCCGTGAATTTGGAAGAGGCTAAAAAGAACATCGACGTCAAGGATGGCGTATTGCAGACCAAGAAAGGTGAACTGGATAAGATCATTGCCGCCAACGAAAAAGAAGAGAAGCAACTCAATAAACTGGCCGTAGAGGCAAAAGCCTCGGTGGAGCCCCGCCTGTTGCTCAGCTACGAGAAGATCCGTTCCAATTACCGCAACGGATTGGCTGTGGTGCCCGTGGAGCGGGATGCTTGCGGAGGTTGTTTCCATGCCATTCCGCCCCAAAAGCAAAGTGAGATCCGACAGCACAAGAAGATCATGATCTGTGAGAACTGCGGACGGATCCTGGTGGATGAGGAGTTGAACGGTAGTGTGGTGTTGGACAAATAAATCCTGAAACAGCTTAGATCCCGGCTTCGGCCGGGATTTTTTTTACCCGGAAAATTGTAGCCGGTGCCACGCGGGGGGAAGGGATCATGAAGTAATTTGCCTGTTCGGATGTTGCAACAACTCTACATACGGAACTATGCCCTGATCCGAGAAGTGCGATTGGATTTCGCAAGCGGATTTTCGGTGCTCACCGGGGAGACCGGTGCCGGTAAGTCGATCTTATTGGGCGCCCTGGGTTTGGTACTCGGCGAACGTGCCGACACCACGGTATTGCAGGATCCATCCAATAAATGCATCGTGGAGGGTTCTTTCCGGGACCCCCGACTCGCGCAACATCCGCTGGCGGTTGAACTCGACCTGACGGGGGAGACCGACTGGTGTATTCGCCGGGAAGTGGGCGCCAACGGCAAATCCCGGGCCTTTCTCAACGACACGGTGGTGACCCTCGGACAATTACAATCGTTTACCGCTGAACTGGTCGACCTCCACCAGCAATTCGATACGTTGGAGTTGACTGAAACCGATCGTCAGCGAGAACTACTCGATGTCATGGCTGGTTTGGTTCCGCAGGTGGAAACCTACCGGTCGCAGTATGAAGCCTGGCGTCGAGACCTGGCCTTGTTACAAGAGCTGGAAGTAAAGCAGGCGCGCGCACAACAGGAGCAGGCCTATCAATTGCATATTTTACAGGAATTGGAGGAGGCCGCTTTTCAACCCGATGAGATCGAGACGCTAGAGGAAAAGGTCCGGATCGGCGGGCAATCGGAAGCCATGATGTTGGCCATCGCCGCCGCCACGCAACAGTTGCAAGGGGAAGGGGAGAATATTCAGCAACAACTTCGTCGGTTGCAGCAATCGCTGAGTCCCTTCGAAAAAAATGAGCAGCAGATCCGTGAATGGTTGGAGCGTTTGCGGTCGGTCGATCTGGAACTCCGCGAATTGTCGCGCGAGATGGACCGCTATGGCAGTCGGGACCCATACGATCCACAAACCCTGGCGCATTGGCAGGAACGAGTTTCTTTGGGCTTTCGGTTGCTGAAAAAACATGGTCTGCAAAACACGGCCCAATTATTGGAGTTGCAGGAGAAGCTCCAACAACAATTGAAATCCGTTCAATCACTTGAATCCCACTTACGCGAATTGCAGCAAAGCACTCGGCAAAAAGAAACATCCCTTCGCTCGCAAGCCACCTCGATCCACGACGGCAGACAAGCGGCCATCACGCCGTGGACCCAAAAAATAAATGCGTTGCTGCTGCAGGTGGGGATGCCCGCCGCCCGTTTCGGGATCGCTCTGGAGCCCACCGATCTGCAGTCCACCGGCGCCGATGCCTGTTCTTTTCTATTCGATGCCAATTACGGCGGGGGCAAGAGCGAACCCAACTGGCAGCCCGTTCGTAAAGTGGCCAGCGGGGGAGAACTCAGTCGCCTGATGCTTTGCATCAAATCCTTGGTGGCCGACCAAATGCAGCTGCCTACCCTGATCTTCGATGAGATCGATACCGGTATCTCCGGAGAAGCAGCCAAGCAAGTGGGACGCTTGCTCAGTACACTCGGTACGAATCGACAAGTCATCTGCGTGACGCATCAACCACAAGTAGCGGCCAAAGGGCAACACCATTGGCATGTCAGCAAAGCGGCGACTTCCGAGCGGATGGAAACACAGGTTCAATTGCTGACGGACACTCAACGAGTGGAAGTCTTGGCCCGGATTATGGGTGGAGAGCCGCCCACCGACCTGACCCGACAGAATGCCGCCGAACTCTTGGCCGGCTAGTGGGTGTGGATAACCCGGCTTCAGGGGTGCAGAAATCGTGCAGAAAGAAAAATTTTTTTCCCATTCGGGCAACGAGTTATTTCGTGGGACAAGGCCTTTTAAAGGTCACTCAACGGATTGGTTATGGAGATCAAGAACACTCAAAAAGAACGCGACCGGAAACGGGGCAAGTCCACACTCGACATGAACAGCCTGGTCTATGGCAAGGTTCCGCCCCAGGCCAAGGACCTCGAGGAAGCGGTGTTGGGGGCTATTCTCTTGGAGAAAAAAGCGTTCGACCAGGTCACCGAACTCTTGAAGCCCGATTGTTTCTACGTGGAGGCCCATCAGCGGATCTACCGGGCCGTGCAGGCACTGGCTCAAAAAAATCAGCCCATCGATATCCTCACCGTTTCGGAGGAGTTGAAATTTCGGGAGGACCTGGAGATCATCGGCGGCAACTATTACCTGACGCGGCTCACCAATGCAGTGGTCTCCTCCAGCCACATCGAGGCCCATGCCCGCATCATCCTCCAGAAATTCATTCAGCGGGAATTGATCCGTGTCAGCGGCGAGATCATCGGCGATGCATACCAAGATTCAACCGATGTGTTTGAATTGTTGGATCAGGCCGAGTCCAAACTTTTTGAGATCACCAACAGCAACCTTCGTAAGAATTTTCAAACCATCGATTCGATCCTCGTGCAATCGATCAAACGGATCGAGGATCTGCGGAACAAGTCAGAGGACTTGACCGGTGTACCCAGCGGATTCCCCAGCCTCGACCGGGTCACCTATGGTTGGCAAAACACCGACTTGATCATCTTGGCGGCTCGTCCCGCCGTCGGTAAAACCGCCTTCGCCCTGAACCTGGCCCGCAACGCGGCCATGCACGCTTCCAAGCCCACGCCCGTAGCGGTGTTTTCCCTCGAGATGAGTGCGCCACAGTTGGTACAACGGATCCTGGCCGCCGAAAGTGAGATCCACATGGAGAAGATCAACCGGGGCAACCTGGCCGATCATGAAATGAAACAATTATATGCCAAGGGGATTCAGCGCCTGGCGCAGGCACCCTTGTTCATCGACGATACGCCGGCACTCAACATTTTTGAATTGCGTGCCAAATGCCGCCGCTTGAAGAACAAACACAACATCGGCATGATCATCATCGATTACCTGCAATTGATGAGTGGTACCGGCGACAACCGCAACTCCAACCGCGAACAGGAGATTAGCAACATCTCCCGAAACCTCAAGGCCCTGGCCAAAGAGCTGGCCGTGCCCATCATTGCTCTTTCCCAGTTGAGCCGTGCCGTCGAAACACGCGGGGCCAGCAAGGATGGTGTCAAGATCCCCCAGCTGAGCGACCTGCGGGAATCCGGTGCCATCGAACAAGATGCCGACCTGGTCATGTTCCTGTATCGTCCCGAGTACTATGAAGTGAACATGGACGAGAACGGCGAAAGCAACCGCGGCGAAACCATCGTCAAGATCGCCAAACATCGCAATGGCTCCTTGGAGACCATTCACCTGCGCGCGTTGTTGCATATCCAGAAATTCATCGACGAGAAAGACGGCGGAAACTATTCCGGCGCGATGTTACCCAACTGGAAACCGGTGAACGATGTCGATGATCAGGGACAGGCCAAGATGTTTCTCCAGACTCCCAGCCGGATGAACGATTCCGAAGCCCCGGAAGACTTTGACGATTGATATGGTCCCTTTTTTTTACCACACCAACCTGACCACCGAAGCCATGCTGGTGCTGGATGCCGACACCAGCCACCACATCGCACAGGTGCTTCGCATGCGCACCGATATGCCTTTGCATCTTACCGATGGTGCCGGTACCCTGATCCAGGCAAGACTCCAAGTTGTTTCTAAAAAATCATGTACGGTACGGGTCGAGGGACGTACCCATTGCGATCGAGACGGACGTGCAGTATCGATCGCAATCGCCCCCGTAAAGAATAACAGTCGCTTCGAATGGTTTTTGGAAAAAGCAACCGAGCTCGGCGTGTCTCAAATCATTCCTATACTGACCGATCGAACGGAAAAACAACGATTGCGTACCGATCGCTTGCGGCAGATTGCCGTGGCCGCCATGTTGCAGAGCCAACAAGTTTGGCTGCCCCAGATCGAGGAGCCGGTTGTCTATGCTCAATTGATCAACGATTGGAAAGACAAACCCTTGCAGCGATGGATCGCCCATTGTCAGCACCAAGCGAAAAACGAGATCGCCCGGTGTTCATTGTCCGATGCGGTGGGCATGCTGATCGGACCGGAAGGTGATTTCACAGACCATGAAATTGCTCAGGCCTTGGCGGCCGATTTCAAGCCGGTTCAATTGGGCCATACCCGACTCCGAACCGAAACGGCGGGCGTCGTGGCCGCAGCGTGGCTGCGTTTACAACAATAAAGCGCTCCTTAAAATTTTTGGATCAGGCGTTGCCGCTCGTGATCTGACGCACGATGCCGGGACCTTCGTAAACGAATCCGGTCCACACCTGTACCAATGATGCTCCGGCCATCTGCATGCGACAAGCATCCGCGGCGGTGAATATTCCGCCGCTGGCAACAATGGGTAATTTTCCTTCGCTCTGTTGGTGTGCAAACTGAATCCACTCGGCACATCGATCAGTCAGGGGGGCTCCGCTGAGTCCGCCTGCACCCATTTCCTCCACGGTTTGCGGGGATGTTTTCAATCCGCTTCGAGCGAGGGTGGTGTTGGAAAGGACCAATCCCTGCAAGCCGATCTCTCGGGCCAGATCGATCACTTCTTTCATGGCTTCTCTTTCCAGATCGGGGGCCACTTTCAGCAAGATCGGTTTGGGGTGGTTGATCTGGGAATCGGCTTGTTGCAGGGTGGTGAGAATTTTCCGGAGTTGTTCGGGCTCTTGCAGGGAACGGAGTCCGGGTGTATTGGGTGAGCTGACATTCACCGTGAAGTAATCGACATATGGATGCAGTTGCTCGAAGCAAATCAGGTAGTCTTGCCAGGCACCTTCGTTCGGGGTTTGTTTATTCTTACCGATGTTGCCTCCAATGATCAGGCGGGTATGGGGATGGGCAACTCGCCAGTGCTTCAACCGATCGGCAATCACCTGAACACCGTCGTTGTTGAATCCCATGCGATTGATCAGGGCTCTGTCGGCCGGCAACCGAAATAACCGAGGGGTGGGATTGCCGGGCTGGGGCAGGGGGGTGACGGTTCCGATCTCGAGGTGACTGAATCCCAGTGTCTCCAACTCGCGGAGGTAGCAAGCATTCTTGTCGAATCCGGCGGCGAGTCCTACCGCATGCCGAAAAGGAAGTCCCCACAACGTCACGGGCCGGTCCCGCGGTGAAAACATCTTTTTTAGGAGGATGCGAAGCGGCGCTACGGCACAGGCTCCCTGTAGCAAGGTCATGGATACTGTATGTGCCGACTCGGCCGGCATTAGAAAAAGGATCCTTCGAAGCAGCGCGTACATGATCGACAAAGATACCACCAATGGCGGCCATTGTGTCCCGATTTCATTTCGGTAATTTTGAGAAAGCCCTTTCCACATGCACGAAGCCTACCTCGTTGCCGGTTACCGCACGGCCGTTGCCAAATCCAAAAAAGGCGGGTTTCGGTTTACCCGTCCCGATGACTTGGCCGTGACCCTGATCCGGGAGCTGATGCGCTCCGTTCCTTCGCTCGCCGATCAGCGGATAGATGATGTGATCGTAGGCAATGCGGTGCCCGAGGCCGAACAAGGTTTGCAGGTGGGACGCATCATTGCGGCCCGCGCACTTGGCACCGATACCCCGGGCATGACCATCAATCGTTATTGTGCCTCGGGTCTGGAAGCCATCGCCATCGCCACCGCCAAGATCCGAGCCGACATGGCCGATATCATCGTGGCCGGTGGGGTGGAGAGCATGAGTTTAGTGCCCACCTCCGGATGGAAAACCGTTCCGTCCTATGCCATCGCGTCGACCGAACCGGATTATTATCTCAATATGGGATTGACGGCAGAGGCGGTGGCAAAAGATTTTAATGTTTCCCGTGCCGATCAAGATGCCTTCTCGTTGCGGTCTCATCAAAAAGCCCTTGCCGCCATCGAACAAGGCCATTTTAAATCCGGCATCCTGCCCATCCCCGTGGAAGAAATTTATCTGGATGAAAAAGGGAAAAAACAAAAAAGACAATTCGTGGTGGATACGGATGAAGGTCCCCGTGCCGACACCTCCCTGGAAGCCCTGGCCAAATTAAAACCGGCATTTTCCCCTGTAGGCTCCGTGACGGCTGGCAACGCCTCCCAAACTTCCGACGGAGCGGCCTTCATGATCGTGATGAGCGAACGCAAGATGAAGGAACTCGGACTCTCCCCGATCGGAAGATTGATCTCCTGCTCGGTGGCCGGTGTACCGCCTCGTATCATGGGCATGGGTCCCGTTGCCGCCATTCCCCTCGCTTTGAAACAAGCCAGCCTCTCGCTGGAACAGATCGATCTGATCGAACTCAATGAGGCCTTCGCCGCGCAAGCCCTGGCTGTGATTCGGGAGGCGCGACTGGATGAAAACAAAGTCAACATCAACGGCGGCGCCATCGCCCTGGGTCTCCCATTGGGCTGCACCGGCTGCAAACTGACCATACAGAACCTGCACGATCTCAAACGTTTAGGTAAACGTTTCGGGTTGATCACGGCCTGTGTGGGGGGTGGGCAGGGGATCGCCGGTATTGTAGAAGCTCTCTAAACGGGTACGTATTCTCACGGGTAGAGGGGCATGAGGCCGCCCACTTTGTTTTTTCAGGGGGATTACCCTAAACTTTTTGTTTATTTTTAGTCTATAGTAACAGCCCAATCCAACAGCTATGGATAGAAGAGAATTTTTGACGGCGGCGCGGCGAACGTCTGCCGAGTCCGTCGTCAAGCTTCCCCGGACCTTATCCGGGATCGACACGTATACCGGACCTTGGACGGAACAGGAAGTCATACACTTGCTGAAGCGAACCATGTTCGGGGCCAAACTCGCAGATGTCAATTATTTCAAAGGGCGTACCCTGGCTCAAACCGTGAATGAGCTACTCAATCCCACTGCCCCCGATCCGACACCTCCCCTGAAGGAATACGTGACCTCCACCACACTCGGGGTCAATGCCGATGCCAACATCGCACAAGGCACCACCTGGATCAACGACATCAACAACGACGGAACCGTACAGTCTCAGCGCCGGGCGTCTTATAAGAAATGGTGGACCGGCGCGATGATCAACCAAGATCGAAGCATACGCGAAAAATTTATCATGTTCCTGGTCGACCACTTCGGAAATGAATCTACCGATGTCGGCAATGCTAATTGGGCATATCGACAGCATCAATTGGTTCGTCAATACGCCTTGGGAAATTACAAAGAGTTGGTGCGCAACATCACGAAAGATCTGATGATGCTTCGCTATCTCAATGGCTACCTCAACAACGCTTCTGCGCCCGATGAAAATTATGCCCGTGAATTATTTGAATTATTCACGTTGGGTAAAGGGCCGGATTCTCTGTACACCGAAAGTGACGTGAAGGAAGCTGCCAAAGTGCTCACCGGCTGGCAGATCAACTTCATGACCTGGCAAACCATCTTTACTACCTCCCGTCACTCAACTGCCAACAAGACGTTTTCTTCTTTTTTCAATAACACGGTGATTACCGGTCGCACCGGTGCCACGGCCGGCGATCTGGAGTTGAACGATCTGATCAACATGACCTTTGCCCAAAACGAGGTCGCTAAATTTCTGGTGCGCAAGCTCTATCGTTGGTTTGTGTATTACACCATCGACGATGCTGCCGAGACCAACGTCATAACGCCGCTGGCAACGATCTTCCGCAACAACAATTACGAGTGGAAGCCTGTTTTATCTGCGCTGTTTCAAAGCCAGCATTTCTTCGACATGATGAACCGGGGTTGTGTGATCAAGAATCCCGCCGATCAGGTGATCGGCGCCATTAGGGAGATGAATACCGTTTTCCCGGATCCTTCCAATTATCTGGCCAACTACGGGATGTGGAATACGTTCTACAGTTGGATGACCAATATGGGTATGAACCTGCATGATCCGCCCAATGTATCCGGTATGCCGGCCTATTACCAAGAGCCGCTTTTTCACGAGATCTGGATCAATTCCGATTCTTTGCCTAAGCGAAACCAGTATACCGATATCATGGTGAACACCGGCTATCTGATCAGTGGTGTTCGGGTACGCTTCGATTGTGTGGCGCTGGCGCAAACGTTTTACAATCCGGGCAATCCCAATGATCTGATCGATGAGGCCGTGAATCGTTTTTTCCGCAATCCCATCTCTACGGCCAGTCGCTCGCAGATCAAAACACAGATCCTGCTGACCGGACAGCAGTGGGATTATTATTGGACCAACGCTTGGATGGCCTATCAGGCCAATCCCACCACGGCCAATTTCAATACGGTCAACACCCGCCTGATGAACCTGTTCAAATACTTGTTTAACCTGGCCGAATATCAACTCATTTAAGCCTACGTCAACCGCTTCATATGAAACGTAAAGACTTTTTATTCAGTTCGATCCCGGCGGCGGCGATGCTGCCGGAAATGATCAATGGATATTCGATCAAGGCGTTCAACGCGCAATCGCCCTTGGTGCAAGCGCTGATGCAGGGCACGACGCTGACCGACCACGTGCTGGTCATCGTGCAGTTGTCGGGCGGTAACGACGGTTTGAATACCGTGATCCCGGTAGCGGATTATTCCCGCTACTTCAACGCCCGCAGCAACGTGGCCATTCCGGAGAACCGGGTACTCTCCATTGCCGGCGTGACGGGAACAGGGATCCATCCCTCGATGACGGGTGTGCAGTCTTTATTTGCCGAGGGGAAAGCCAAGTTGATCCAGGCGGTCGGTTATCCGCAACCAAACTTCTCGCATTTCCGGGCTACAGACATTTGGATGAGTGGCTCCAACAGCAACCAGGAGGTGTATACCGGTTGGGCAGGTCGGTACTTGAATTACGAGTATCCGGATTTCCCCATCGGTTATCCCAATACAGACATGCCCGATCCGTTGGCGATCCAGATCGGATCGACCACGTCGCTGACCCTGCAAGGTCCGACCGTGAACATGGGCATGAGCATCACCAACCCCACCAGTTTCTATAACCTGATCAACGGTACCACCGACCCCGTTCCTAACACCCGTGCGGGAAAGGAATTGAAATTCGTCCGACAAGTCAATCAGCAAACCCAAGGATATGCCAGTTCGGTTCGCACCGCGGCCAACAGTGTTACTTCTCAATACACTTATCCTACCAATAACGCGCTGGCCGATCAGCTCAAGATCGTAGCCCGGCTCATCAAAGGCGGTTTGCGTACCCGCGTGTACATGGTGAGTTTTGGCGGATTCGATACACACTCCGTGCAAGTGAATGCGGCCGATACTACCACCGGATCGCATGCGACCTTGTTGCAGCGGGTTTCGGATGCGATCAAGGCCTTTCAAGAGGACCTCAAATTTTTAGGTGTGGAGGAACGCGTGATGGGAATGACCTTCAGCGAATTTGGCCGACGCATCAAATCCAACTCGAGCTCCGGTACGGATCATGGAGCGGCTGCCCCCATGTTCCTCTTCGGAAAATCTGTCGACCCCGGCATGTTGGGCGTGAACCCTACCTTGCCGGCCACCGCTACGGTGAACGACAATATTCCGATGCAATATGATTTCCGAAGCATTTACTCGACGTTGCTCGAAAAATGGTTTTGTTTGGATCGCTCGGTGGTCAACTCCTTGTTTCCGCCGAACATCAATAGCCAGCTACAGAGCCTGCCGCTTATCAAGGCGGGTGTTTGCAACAGCGTCATGCCGCCCAATCCCTCACCGGTAGAGGTGATGGTCACCAATTATCCGAACCCCTTCCAGACCACCACGACCATCAAGTTCCGCACGGCTGGCGGACATACCCTGATCCAGATCATGGATACGCTGGGAAGGGTTCTGACGAATTTGGTGGACAAGGAATACGCTGCGGGCACCTACACCGTCACTTTCGACAGCGAACCATTGCCACCCGGTGTTTACTATGCCCGTTTCCAAAACGGCGTCAACCAACATGTTCGGGCCATGCTGAAAGTCCGCTGATCCACTCATGCGAAATCCACTTGTCCATATTATCGGGATGCTATTGCTCGTGCTGGTGATCGGATCCTGCACCGGCGATGCCCCGCCCAATCCCTGCACCGGGGTCCAACTTGATATTATTTTTTCGGCCACCCCCGCCATCGGTACCAGCAACAATGGTTCCATTGCGGTATTCAATCCGGCCGGCGACTCCGTGAGCTACAAATTGGATAACGGTTCGTTTCAGTCCTCCGGCCTGTTTGCCAATCTCGCACCCGGAAAATATGTGCTCACCGTACGAAACAACCGGGGTTGTTTGGATACGGCACAGGTCACCATCCTGAACTACGGCCCCAAATACGCCCAGGTCAAACAATTGATCACGGGTTATTGTGGTCCCTGTCACCTCAATGCCGGCAACAGCGGCAACGCGAATTTCGATACCGATGCCAGTATTGTGGCGGGGTGGGACCGCATCCGAGCCCGCTGTGTAACAGGCACCCCCAGTTTCATGCCCCAGGGTGGTCAGCTCACGGCCATCGACAAGCAACGCATTACCGATTGGGTGAATGCAGGTCATCGGATTTCCGATTAAATTTTTCTTGCTCCCGCGCTGACTTTTCTTATTTTTGCAACATTGGTGCAAAAATATACTATTTCAATGCTTCCCTTGCCAGTCTGCATGAAGCTTTATACCTGCTTTTTATTTTTGATGATCTTGGGTGTGGCTAATATGGCAAAGGCGCAGGATTCTACTTGTGTGCTTGCGGTATCCGGGAGTGTGTCCGATGCGGACGAGCGGACGCCCTTGGAGGGGGCACAGGTACTGATCAAAGAGTTGGGGCGTATAACGCAGACCGATGACGAGGGGCATTATCATTTTTATCAGTTGTGTGCGGGTAGCTACACCTTTGTACTCACGCATGCGGATTGTGATACGCTTTATGTTCGGGTAAAGTTGGAGGCCAACCTTGTTCGAAATTTTCAGTTGCCACATCATTATAATGTTCTCTCTTCCGTGCAGGTGCAAGCAACGAAGGCGGGACAGCTACAGGCCATTCGGGACCAACTGAAGGGGCGGGATGTGGAGGAGACCCGGGGCCAAACCCTCGGTGAGATCCTGAGGCGCATCACGGGTGTTAGTGTTTTACAGACTGGGAGTACCATATTCAAGCCGGTCATACATGGATTGCACAGTCAACGAGTTCTTCTCCTGAATCAGGAGATTCGTTTGGAGGGCCAGCAATGGGGCAGTGAGCATGCGCCGGAGATCGATCCGTTCATTGCCGACCGATTCGTAGTCTTGAAAGGGGCCGGAGCTATCCGATATGGCTCGGATGCCATTGGTGGCGCGATCCTGATTGAACCTCGTCCTCTGCCATACGATCTGCGCTTTCACGGGGAGGTCAATGCCGGCTACTTCACCAACAACCGGCAATATGTTTTTAATGTGCAGTTGGAGGAAAATGTAAAAAGCACTCCTGCGCTGAGTTGGCGGGCCAATGTTACCTACAAGCTGGGAGGGAATGCCCGTACGCCGGATTACTGGTTGCAAAACACCGGTTTGCAGGAGTTGAATTTTTCCGGGATGGCTGCTTACCGTAAGCCTGGCTTTCGAGCCGACCTGTATCTAAGCTCCTTTTCAACTGAATTAGGAATTTTTACAGGCGCACACATCGGTAATCTGACCGATTTACTGAACACGATTGCTAGTCCGCGCCCGCTCCAGAACAAGGATCAATTCTCTTACCAGATCGGTCGGCCAAGCCAGCAAGTCAACCACCTTTTTGGAAAATTGAAAATGGGTTGGAATGGCACCGACGGTACTAAATGGCAAATGATTTTGGCTCATCAGGAAAATCGACGAAAAGAATATGACCGGGCCATGATCAGTAACCGCCCTGAGTTGTCACTCAGTATCGGATCTACGACGGTTGATCTGAGCCGCGAGCAGATCCGTTCGGCCCAACGCGTGGGAAGCGCTGGGTTTCAAGTGTTGTACCAGCAACATGTTTGGTCGGGAAGTCGTTTTTTCATTCCTAATTTTTCTCTTTGGAATCTGGGGGCCTATGCAACCGAAAAATGGGCTTTCAAGAAATGGTTGATCGAGGGTGCGCTGCGGACCGACTTCCGTGATTTAAAAGTATATCGAAACCGAAACGGTGTGATCTCCTCGAATGCGCATCGGTTTTTTAATCCCTCCGCCACCTTGAGTGCCGGTCGTAACGTATCAAAGTACTTGATGCTACGGTGGAACAGCAGCTATGCCTGGCGGGCGCCACACGTTAACGAACTATACGTCAACGGCCTGCATCATGGCACGGCCAATTTTGAAATTGGCGATTCCAGCTTTCGGCCGGAGAAATCCCTTAAGAATTTGATCCAATTTCAATATTCGAAGGACAGTGCCCTCGTAATCGACCTGACACTTCACGTGAATCGACTGAATGGCTTTATCAACCTCGTTCCCAGCACACCGCCGACATTAACCTTGCGCGGAGCTTATCCCACCTTTCGATTTTTACAAACACAGGCAATGATCAGCGGGATCGATTTTCGAGTTGAGAAAATATTCAATGCCCGCTGGAGCACGGGTGCAAAAGCCGCATTTCTTTGGGCCAGAGACCTGCAGGCCAGGGACTGGCTGGCACAAATGCCGGCTAACCGGGTGGAGGGGCAAATTACCTACTCCTTCTCCCTACCGAAGTTTCAGCAATCTTACTTGAGCCCTTCTTTTGTACACGTCATGCGCCAAACACGAGTGCCGGTAGGAGGCGATTACTTGCCTCCCCCCGGCGCCTATACATTGCTCAACCTGCAACTATCTACCACTGTTTCGATCCGGAGAAAGCCAGTGCATCTGCAATGGGGTATCAACAATCTTTTGAATGCCCAGTATCGCGACTATATGAACCGCTTCCGCTATTTCAATGATGAGGTGGGACGAAATGTCATCATGCAAATCAAATACAAGTTATGAGACGTTCCTTATTTGTGCTATTGCTAGGTGTAATAGCCAACGCTATGCTGTCTGGTTGTAAAAAGCCCTCTGAGCCTAGAGATGAGAACGAGCACGAGGCGATCAATAAATTGGAACTCACCTTTCGTAGGGCAGGACAACCCGACCAAATTTGCCTTGCCGAAGATCCCGATGGGGATGGCGGACTTCCCCCTACACGGATCGATACAATCCGGCTGGCCGCGGGACAAAACTACTCGGTTACCCTTCGAGCACTGAATGTAGTAAATGGAGTCGTTCGAGATATCACGCCTGGCATTCAGGCGCAGGCCAATGCGCATGAGATCTTTTATGTACCGAGCGGAATCACCCTGCAGATCACCAAGCTTGATAAGGATTCAAGGGGGTTTCCCTTGGGGCTCAATTCTATCTGGCAAACCGTCAATCCCGGCGCCGGCTCCGTCTTGGTGAAGCTGATGCACAAGACCGGGATCAAAGGGCCCAATGATGGCCCAGACCTCGGTCACAGCGACCTGGAACTTGTCATGCGGACGGAAATAAATTAATTTTTTATTTGCAACAATGTTTCAATAACTTTAACACCTAAACCCAATTGTATGAAAAAAATCATCCTTCTATCTTCCTTGATGCTGGCAATTGTCAGTCTGTCTGCACAAACTAAAATTGGTATCACTTCGGGACTCGTGTTGGCTTCTATTTCGACCGATGATGAAGACTTGCAGTCAGAGAAGTCAATGTTACTGACCTCCCAAATTGGCTTGATGATCGATCGAACGTTATCGGATAAGTTTTCCCTTCAGTCTCAATTGCTGTTGATCGGTAAAGGAACTTCCATTGAACATGTAGGGCATAAAGATAAAGTACGGTTTACCGCCTTAGATATTCCAATTCAATTTTTGTATCGCACCAAAGGAGGTTGGTTCATTGGTGGAGGTCCGAACCTTGGTTTTAATCTTTCCGCCAGATCAATCCACGAGGATGAAAAAGAAACCATTGACATTGGCGATGAAGCCGGTGCAGTAAAGGGTTTTGATGCAGGATTGAATTTCCGTACTGGCGTGACCTTGAAAAACGGATTGGTGCTAAGCATAAACAAGCTTTTTGGTTTGACCAACCTGCAAAATGTTCCCAATTTCCGTTGGAACAATAATGCTATTGGAATCAATGTGGGTTATTTCTTTTCCGCAAAGCCCAAGAAATAATTCATCTAGCAAAAAATCTAAATTCTGATTTTATATCCCCCAGCATGGCTGGGGGATTTTGTTTTACTTTGTTTCATGGACATCAACCTCAACACCCCTGCCTTGTTGTTTCCCGGCATTACCTTGCTGATGCTGGCCTACACCAACCGATTCCTCGCCTTGGCCAATTTGGTTCGTCGGCTGCACGAGGAATACAAAAAAGGCAAACCCCATCCTACACTGCTGGCCCAGATCGCCAGCTTGCGCAGACGGATCAATATCATTCGCTATATGCAGGCCTTGGGCGTAATTAGTTTTTTGGGATGTGTGGCCTCCATGTATGCGTTATATCGCGGCTCGTTGCAAGTGGCGGAGTGGATCTTTGCCCTGAGTTTATTGTCGCTGATCGCGTCTCTCATCCTCTCGCTGGTAGAGATCACCCAAAGCACCAAGGCCATTGAGCTGGAGCTGAGCGATATGGAAGAGCTGGAGCGGTCCAATATTTTCTATGATATCGTAACCGACCGCTCGGAGAAAAAAGAGTAGGCTATAATTTTTTCAAGAGGGACTGCCAACTGCCTCCGTTGTACACTTCTTTGATCCCGGCTTTCTTTAAGATCGTCTTGGCCATCCCCGACCGCATGCCGGAGGCACAGCAAACGACGATGGGCCGGTCCATGCTTTTCAACCGATCGATCTGGCTGGCGATTCGGTTCACCGGAATATTAATAGAACCCGGAATTTTTCCCTGATCGAATTCTTGCGGGGTGCGCACATCCACGATGGTAGCCCCGGAGTCCAATGCTTTTTGGAGTCCGTTATTGCCGAGTCCCAGCCATGAAAATAATCCCATTACGATTTCGTTTGCTCATTTTTCCGTTCGCCGATCTGCTGTCGCCACATCGCAAAATACAATCCTTTTTCGGCTAATAATTGCTCGTGCGTGCCGGTTTCGACAATGTCGCCTTTTTCTAACACATAGATCCGGTCGGCATGCAAGATGGTCGACAAGCGGTGGGCGATCAGAATGGTGATCTGTTCGCCGCGCAATGAAACATCCCGGATCGTCTTATTGATCTCCTCTTCGGTGATGGAATCCAGGGCAGAGGTGGCCTCGTCGAACAGCAGGAGCCGGGGCCGGCGTAGCAGGGCCCGGGCAATAGAGAGTCGTTGTTTCTCGCCGCCGGAGAGTTTGAGTCCCCCTTCCCCGATCAGCGCATCCAATCCTTGTTCCGATCGATTTAGTAAGTTTTGACAAGCAGCCCGGTTGATCACATCGATCAGTTCCTCCTCGGTGGCTTCGGGTCTTACAAACAGCAGGTTTTCCCGGATGGTACCGGAGAACAGTTGGGTGTCTTGCGTCACAAAACCGATCTGGTCGCGGATCTCCTGAAAATGAATCTCGTTTTCGGGAAGACGGTTGAAATAAATGGTTCCCTCTTGGGGGCGATACAGTCCCACCAGCAATTTCATCAGTGTGGTCTTTCCGGAACCGGAGGGTCCTACGAAGGCGATGGTCTCGCCCCGGCTCGCCTCAAAACTGATCCCGTTCACGGCGGGTTGTCCGCCTTCTCGGTTCCGAAACAGCACACGGTCAAAGGCGAGTTGTTCGATGGCTCCCAGTTTTTTAGGAGCAGCAGGAGCGGGTTCCGGTTTTTTGGCCATCAGGTTGCCGAAATTTTCCAACGAGGCCTGGGCTTCTCGGTAGGTGAGGATGATGTTGCCGATCTCTTGCAGCGGACCAAACACAAAAAAGGAGAAGATCTGCATGGTCACCAGTTGTCCCGCATTCATCTCCTCCCGGAAGATCAGCCACATCAACATAAAGAGGATCACTTGTCGCAGGGTATTGACAAAAGTTCCCTGCACAAAGCTGATGCTACGCACCCGTTTCACCTTGGTCATTTCCAATCCCAGTATCTTGAACGTATTCTGGTTGAGTCGTTTTACTTCCTGGTTGGTGAGCCCCAAACTTTTTACCAATTCAATGTTCCGGAGCGACTCGGTGGTGGCACCGGCCAGGGCCGTGGTTTGTCCCACGATCTGCTTCTGGATCCGCTTCACCTTCTTGCTGAGCAGGTTCGAGATCAGCGTCAGCAAAAAGATCCCACCAAAGTAGATCAAGGGTAAACTCCAGTGGATGGCCGCCGCATACACAGCTACGAAGAAGATCCCGACAATGACCGGGAAAAGAATATTAATGAAGGAGGAGACGAATTTCTCCGTATCGGTCCGAACTTTCTGCAGCACACTCAAGGTCTCTCCGCTGCGGGCATCCTCAAATTCCTGGTAGGGGAGTCGCATCGCATGTTGCAACCCTTCCGTAAAGACGGTGGCCCCGAATTGCTGGGTGATTCGGGTCAGTAAATAATCCTGGAAGGCTTTGGCAATGCGGCTGACCATGGCAACCCCGATGGAGGTGAGCAGCAGGGCCATGACGCCGTAATGTGGATTCTCCTCAAAGGAGAGAAAGAACTTTTGAAAATCGTATTCGGCCGGATGGGTGGAATAATGGCCGGCGAGGTTGACCAGCTTTCCGAGCAGGATCGGATCGATCAGGGAAAAGCCGATGTTGATCCCCGAGAGCAAGAGCAGCAGTGCTACCCAGGCCCGGTGCGGGCGTAAATAATGGAGCAGAATTTTCATGGGAGGGATAAAATCAATCAGCGAATATACGAAGGGTTGGACTCTCCCCCCGAGCCCTCATCGTGTAGGAACATTTTGGGCCAAGCCGTGAAGGCCTTCACTTTTTCCTCCGTAGCCGCATGCGCCAGCAGATTATCGGCAATGTATTGTAAGGGTGTTTGCAGCTGGATCAGTTTGGCCGCCGCAGTGGATGAAACGGCATACGCATAGGTGAAGTCGTGAAAGCCTGCTTTTTTTAGGTGTTGACTGAACGGTCTGGCATAGAGATTGCGGATGATCCGGTGGTTCCATTTCAAGAGGCCCAGGGCATGTTGTAGGTGGTAGAGTTGCTGTTTGCACCAGCCGGACCAATCGCGAGAACCGTTTTTGCCCCAGCCCCAGAAGACCAGCTCGGCATCGGTTGGTAACTCGTTCAGCGCGGCCTTCAGTTGTTCCAATGCCGCCGGATCCGGTACGGCATCATCCTCCAGGATCAGTGCGCGCCGATATCCTTTTTGGAGTATGTCTTCATAGATCATCCGATGACTCCAAGAGCAGGCGATCTCTCCGGGGCGAAGTGTTTTACCGAAGCGATGTTGCGCGCGGGCCAGTTGCTCACTAAAGATCTGCTGTGTTTCCAATTGTGGTATGGTGAATCGATCTTTATCGGCCCCATAGAAGTATTCATAGTGCAGTCCGGCAAACCGCTGGTCGAATCGCAACCGGCGTTCGGTTGCTGCGGCCACGCTGAGCACGTAAATGTGATCGTAGTGACGGTTGATTATTTCGAAGGCGGGGTGTGGTATCACCGGGCAAAGATACTTGCTAGCGGCTCCAGTTTTCCCGGTCCAAGCTCCGGTATTGGATCGCCTCGGCCACATGCTCGGTTTCAATGTTTTCTTTTCCGTCGAGGTCCGCGATCGTTCGGGCCACCTTTCGAATGCGGTCGTAGGCCCTTGCGGACAGATTCAATTTATCCATCGCGGCTTGCAACAGTCTGCTGCTAGCGTCATTCAGCCGGCAGTGTTGTTGTATAGTTTTTCCTTGCAGGGTGGCATTGGCATTTTTTTGCGGGTGGCGATGGAATCGTTCCTGTTGGATCCGTCGCGCCCGCATGACCCGCTCGCGAATGGTTGAGGATGTTTCACCGGACTGTACCGATGCCAAGTCGGAATAGGTAACGGGTGTTACTTCTACGTGCAGGTCGATTCGATCGAGTAGGGGACCCGACACCCGGTTTAAGTAGCGTTGTACTTGTCCCGGTGCACAATGACAACTCCGTTCGGGATGGTTGTAGTAACCGCAGGGACAAGGATTCATCGAGGCCACGAGCATGAACGAGGCCGGAAAATCTACCGCGATCCGGGCCCGCGAGATACTCACTCTTCGTTCTTCCATGGGTTGTCGCATCACATCCAGCACCGTACGTTTGAATTCCGGCAATTCGTCGAGAAACAAAACCCCGTGATGGGCCAGTGAGATCTCTCCGGGCTGTGGCTGACTGCCCCCGCCCACCAAGGCGATGTCGGAGATCGTATGGTGGGGGGCACGAAAAGGTCTTTCCCGCACCAACGCGGTTCTACCCGCGAGTTTTCCGCTGACGGAATGGATCTTGGTCGTTTCCAACGCTTCTTCCATCGACAGGGGCGGAAGGATCGTAGCCAACCGTTTGGCCAGCATGGTTTTTCCGGAGCCGGGTGGACCGATCAAAATGGCATTATGCCCGCCGGCGGCAGCGATCTCCAGGGCTCGCTTGACCTGTTCCTGTCCCCGTACATCCGAAAAATCGATCGCATCCAACATCGGTTCCCCAGCCGGTTGATCTAAGAAATCGCTGACCACACGGATCAGTCGGATTTCCTCCTTCGAAAAAAAATCGATCACCTCCGCCAGGGTGGATACGCCGTACACCTCCAATCCCGCGACCAAGGCAGCTTCCGGTGCGTTGTCGGAGGGAATGAGCAGGCCCTTGAATCCGTCGCGCTTGGCCTGCCAGGCAATGGGAAGTGCGCCTTTGATGGGACGGATCACACCATCCAGCGCCAGTTCTCCCATCAGTACATATTCCATCATCCGATCGGTATGATCCAATTGCTCGGAGGCAGCCAGAATGCCGATGGCCATGGGCAGGTCGAACGCAGTGCCGCTTTTGCGAATGTCGGCCGGAGCCAGGTTGATCACCACTTTGGTACGCGGCATATCGTATCCATTGGTCTTTAACGCACTTTCGATCCGCTGCATACTTTCCCGGATCGCATGGTCGGGCAGACCTACGATCAAGGGGTCCTTCGTACTGCTCATCCCGTTTACTTCCAGGGTGATGGTGATGGCATCCACGCCTTGAACGGCACTGCCAAAGGTTTTGATCAACATGCCACGAATCTAGTGGTGCCGAGGGGTCAAGTCAATACCGCAAAGCGTGTACTACTGTATGTGGAGGGTGATGTCCTGCGGGGCAGTTTCATCGCCGCCAAAAAAAGGGTAGAGCTGATAACCGTTGGCGATTGTGCTGCTGAGTCCGCGCGGCATGGTCACCGTGATTCCATTTACCGATATCTCGTAGGTCGCTCCATTTAGTTTGATGCTGCAAGGGATGACGGTATTCAGCACAACGGGTGTGATCTCCCGATGGGAACGAACCCCTTTGTCGTAGGTGTATGCATAGAGTCGCAACGCTCCGGTATGATAGGCCCAGCCGATCCGGGCACTGTTGAATTGATGATCGTTCCCTTCGGAAAATCCCCAGAGTTTATTGATGTCGGTCTGGTTGGCCGGGTCCACGGTGGTATATACGGCGGATGAATTGAATTTGACCGTAAAACTCATGTTCGATGTGCTGATGACTTTGACCCGGCTCTGTTCGCAGAAGTGATTTCCTCTTCGAATGGTATACAACGTGGAATCCGGTAGGTTGTCTGCCGAGGGATCGGTGGGGGTCTCCTTTTGACAGGCGGTCAGCACTAGTAGGACAAGTGGCAGGATCATTCCCCAGCCTGACAAGAATTTCATGTTACCAAGATACAATAAAAAGGAGAAGGACCGGGAACATTACTCTCGCTGAACGACGATCAACTTATCTAACAGTAAAGCTGTATCCGGATCTACTATTATACCCTCAACGGGATCGCTGACAGGAATGACAAATAGCTGCTGGGATTTACTGACATCGACCTTGGTTCTCTTTTTGGTTCCGTTTTTCTGGATCAGGTCCACCGTAACGGCCAACTGAAACGGAAGGGTTTGCTGAAGTTGTGCTATGCTCAGGGTAATGAATTTCCCATCGGCATTGTTTTCCCATTGGAGCTTCAGGGAGGGGTTTACTTTTTCGGTCAGCCATTGCCGGAAGAAAGCGGACCAATCCTGTTGCGTGATCAATTCCACGATGCGACGAAAATCGTCCGTATCCGCATTCTTTCCTTCATAGGTTTCGTAATACGCTCGCAGGATCCGTCTGAAATTTGCATCGCCCACTTGTTGGCGGATCATGTGGAGCACCCAACCGCCTTTTTCATAGCTGTTGGCATTGAGCAGACTCATATACTGGGCCGAGGAGTCGATTACCGATCGGGGCGTGCTGCTGAGAAATTCATTGATCTTCTCCCGATCAGCCTGTAACCGGGCTTTCAGGATGGAATCTCCGTATTGCGATTCCAGGTACAGGTGCGTCATATACGTGGCGAATCCCTCGCTGAGCCAAAGGTGATGAAAAATTTTTTCGGTGGCCATATTGCCGAACCACTGGTGGGCGATCTCGTGCGCGATCAGCGATTCCTCATTGCGTTTTCCTTTAACGGAGTTCTCATAATAAAATATGGCACTCGCATTTTCCATTCCGCCGAAGATGGTCTTGGATTGTACATTGGCCAGTTTATCATAAGCATAAGGGCCGATGTACTGATGCATCCATTCCAGAATGGGAAGTGCTTGTGCATAGGTTTTGAATCCGCTGGCCGTGTCTTGCGGAAAAACCCAGCTGGTGACCGGCTTGGTTTTCCAGAAGAATCCCACCGTATCGACGGTGAAGCGCGCGGCTCCGATCACCATCACTTTGGTCGGCAAGGGTTTTTTCTCTGTCCAGTGGGAGACGCGATTTCCATCCGGCATCACCCGATCGGGATTGCCCGTGAGCACGCCGTTGGAAACAACTTTGTAAGGGTGCGGAGCCGAAACGATGAAATCAACGGAGGCTTTATCCGCCGGGTCGTCTACGCAGGGTATCCATTGGTGTGCACGGTTGGGCCAGTTGTCGGCAAAGAAGGTTCGATCGCCGTGAAGATTTTTGGAGATGATCAGGCCATCGCGGGGTATTCCATGGTATTCGATCCAAATCCGGACTACCTGGTCGATCCATAAGGGTTTATCCAGATCGATCCGAATGCGGTCGTTGGAGATCCACTGGAAGGCCAAGAGCGGTGACTGGGTTTCTGGTCGTTGGGCATAACGACCCACTCGGGTCACTTGCATCCCTTTGCCGTTTTTGTCCAATTTGCCCAGGTCGATTTCGATGTGCTGAAGTGGTTGCTGGGCTCGGCATTCGATGTCTGCCTTTCCGTAGATCCGGTTGGAGCTGTCGGACAGGTTGATCGCGAATCGGTAATGCAGCACATCGATGGCTCGTTGGCCGTACAATGAAATGCTCAGGAAGCAAGTTGCGATCAGCAGGAATTTTCTCATGATTCAATATTACGTTGAATTTGGCGTAGCAGGTCGGTCACCCCCTCCCGTTCCAGGATCCGATAACCGATACGGTCCTCGCTGATCCCTTCTTTCAATTGGTAGGAAAAGTGCAGGGCATCGGGTCTGACTTCCGTTTCAAAGTATCGAAATAGGATTGCGGGTTCTTGTTTCAGCGATTCGCCGATCTCGTAAAGGTGTGTGGAGAGTAGGGTAAGGGCGTTGGGCAGGTGGATGACGCCCTGGATTACCGCCAAAGAGCAACGACGGGCGTCTTCCACATTGGTGCCTTTGAAAAGTTCGTCGATCAGCACCAGCCATTTTCGTCCGTCCATCATGTGCTGCAACGTTTTTTTGATGCGTTGCACTTCATTGAAGAAATAACTTTCGCCCCGCACGATGTTGTCGGTGATGGTGACGTTGCTGAGTAATCCCTCGAACAAACTCAATTCCATTCGCCGAGCTGGAACCCCCATGCCCAGGTGGGCGAGGTATACCGCAATCCCGATGGATTTGATCAGGGTGCTTTTCCCGGCCATGTTGGCGCCGGTCAGAAAAAGCAATCGGTTGGCTGGTCCCAGTTCCAGGTCATAGCCGACCGGATTTTCCAATTGAAGATGGGTCAATGCCTGTGTTCGCAGAAAGGGTACTTCTGAATCTTGAAAGACCGGAAAGGTCAGGTTTAGTTCTCGGGTGGCTTTGGCCATCGCATACCAGGCATCCAGCTGATAGTACAGGGCTACCAACTCAACCAATTCGTTTCGGTTTTCGGTACGGGTGAGGCGTGCCAGTTGCAGACCGAGAAGGTAGGTATCTCGTGCTTTTTTCTTTCCGACGGACAAGCGGTTCAGCGCGCTTTGCTGCAGGAGATATCGAAATCGTGTGATCTGTTTTTGGAGGGGATTATTTCCGTCAATTGCGCCAAGCAGTTCCAGGATTTGCTGACATCCGTCATAAAAATCCAACAAGTGCGGTAAGCTATAACGGATCATGGAATGATCGGCGGGGTGAAGCCAGCGGTAGAGGATATTTCCCAGTGCGAAGGAGGATTCATGGATGGGGTCGAGGGGGTATTCCAGCCATTTTTCGATGGCATGCAAGGTACCGTTGGTCAACTGACTGGGCCATTGGGGCAGCTGCTCACCGATCTGTTGTAGGAGTTGCTGGCGGGCTTCGATCTGGGTTCGGTCCGACAACGGCCGCTCAAACAACATGCGCCATTCTTCTCGTCCCCCATCGGTGATGGTATAATTCAACCGGTGGAAAATGGAAAAACGTTCCTCCGGATGGAACAGGTTCAGGTCGGCGCGGGTAATGGGGTCAACGTGCATAGGTTCTCGGGCTAAGTGCTACCTTCGGTGGGGGTTTGCGATTTGTTTTAGGAGATGTCGTATTCAATAAAAATGCATAGTATCCAGCCATGAATCTACGTCAATATAGAAAATGTTTGCTGTTGGGCAGTGGGTTGTTGCTCTTGGTGACCATCCGAGCCCAGCAGACCTATTGGATGCCGGGTAATTCGGTGAACCACACGCTGCGGCGGATCGAGATCCTCGCCGGATCTTCCTCGGAGCAATCTGTTTTTACCAAGTGCTGGCCGGCACCCCGATCGGCGAGTTGGATAAAACCCATTCCGAATGGATCCGCGGCCGACCAATGGAATCTGCAAGCCATCGAAGGGGGGCAGCTCACACGGCCGCATCCTGATAGTATGAAAGGCGTGCAGACATTGTTCTCTCAAAAGTCTCCATTTTTCAAGCGCCCCTCGAACTTGTATGAAGTCCATGTACCTGATCTCGACCTGATCGTAAATCCGGTGTTGGGTGTCGGCATTGGCCGGGAGCCCGGCAGCGGCGAGCGGCTGTTTCAAAATACCCGCGGCGTGGTGATCGATGGTCGCATTGCCAACAAGATCGGATTTCATTCCTATCTCACCGAGAACCAGGAGCGGTTGCCACTGTATGCGCAGGAGTGGGAACGCACCCGTAAAGCTCTTCCCAATCATGGTTTCTATAAATCGTTCAAAGGATCAGGCTATGATTTTTTTGATGCCCGGGGCTACATCACGTTTCCCGCAACCAAATATGTGGAGGTGGCCTTTGGATACGATCGGCACTTCATCGGCAACGGCCACCGCAGTTTGTTTCTGAGCGATTGGGGGAACAGCATGATGTTTCTTCGCTTAAACACGAAAATCTGGAAATTCAACTACCGGAATTTGTTCCTGGAATTGGATCAGGCCGATAATCGCTCGGGCGATCGTCTGCTGGCCAAAAAATACGCTGCCATGCATCACCTCGACCTTCAAGTCAATCGCTGGCTGCAGTTGGGGGTTTTCGAGGGTGTGATCTTCTCCAGACCGAATGGCTTCGATTTTACCTACTTGAATCCTGTTATTTTCTATCGGTCGGTCGAGCACCAACACGGAAGTCGGGATAATGCTGTGGCAGGATTGGATTGGAAGATCAAGCCGTTTAAAAATGCTCAGTTCTACGGCCAATTTTTATTGGATGAATTCTATTTGTCAGAGTTAAGGGCCGGCAATCAGTGGTGGGCGAACAAGTGGGGATATCAGGCGGGGCTTCACTACCTGAACGTGGGGGGTATTCAAAATTTGGATCTACAGGTTGAGTATAACCGAGTGCGTCCCTTTACGTATTCGCACCGGGATTCGGTGGCTAACTTCACCCATTACAATCAACCCTTGGCGCATCCCTTGGGAGCCAATTTCTCGGAGTTCATAGGCATAGTTCGTTACCAACCGATGCCCCGCTTGCGGATGGAGGCGAAGTTGATCTCGTATCGGCAGGGAAGGGACAGTACCGCACGTAGTTTTGGCTCCAATATTTTCCTGCCATACAATCCGCCCTATCGCGTGGGCGATTATGGGTATTCCATTGGCAGTGGTCGGGATACCCGTGTGCTGCTGGCCAATCTTTTCGTATCGTACGAATGGGTCCGCAATCTATTTGTGGAAGTACAGGCCGGTTACCGTCGCGAGCGTTCGGTGACGGCGCCCGTTTCCGATGTCAATACGAAATGGTACAGCTTGGGGATTCGGTGGAATTGGATGCGGCGGGAGATCGATTATTGATCAGCCTTCGAGGTGAATGCTGAAGATGATCATGCGCGATTGGATCCGGTCGAATACGTTGGAGTATTTCAGGTTCTCATCTCGTGCGTGAATGTTTCGTAGGCCATTGCTGATCTTGATCTCCGGCGAAAAAATAAAACTTTCAAAGAAGAAGTTGAAGCCGATCCCGAACTCCGGTCCGTAATCATTTTTTTCTATTTTGACCAATTCTTCGGCACGTTTGGCTCGGGCGTTGCTGGCCATATCGATGTCGGCTTTCATGCCGGCCAGGGTGTAGACCCGAAAATTGCCGATGCGGTCGCTTTGGAATTTGATCTGAAGGGGGAAGGACATGGTGACGGATTCAACCGTTTTCTTGATCTCGGTCAGCCCGTTGATATCCGGATGTTTCAATTTGTAAAAGATGTTGCGTTCGATGAACATCAATTGCGGGTTGAAGCGTATTAGAAAGCGGTCCGACAACCGGGCGGTAGCGGAGAGTCCGAGTGAGAGTCCGCCGCTGTTGATCGGTTCCGCCACCAGCACACTGTCGTTTTCCAGAAAACGCGGGTGCAAGGCGGTATGGAAGCGGGCCAGGTTGCCACCCAGGGTGATCCCGAAATAATAGGGCTTGCTGTCGTGGTCGAACATATTCAGCTCCACGCGCTCGAACTGTGCGCTCGCTCCCCGGGGAAGGATCGAGAGAGCGGCCAGCGATAGGAGTTTTAGGATTCGGTTCATAGGGGACGGGTAGCGAGGTAGCGGGAGCAGATGCCGCCGGTGTAGGTTTTATATTCCCCTTCGGTGTAGCCGACGGATTCTAACATACTCAACAAGGCCGTGCGTTCGGGAAACAAACGTGCCGATTCATCCAAGTAGGCATAGGCTTTTTTGTCTTGTCCCAACCAGCCGGCCAGGGTAGGCGCGAACCGTTTCATGTAGAATTGGTAGAGTGCTCGCCAGACCGGGTTTTGGGGACGGGAGAATTCCAGGATCAATAGTTTTCCACCCGGACGAAGGACGCGAAACATTTCGTGTAGTCCGGCGGTCAGGTCCTGAAAATTTCGGATTCCATAGGCTACCATGACCAGATCAAACGACTCATCGGGGTGCTTTATTGCCTCCGCGTCGCCAGACTCGAGGCGGATCCGAGTGCTTTTATTCGCCTGCTCGATCTTTTGTTTTCCGACACTCAGCATTTGGGTGGAGATATCGATCCCCACGATCGAATCGGGTTGCAGGATCTTTTCGGCCAACAGGGCCAGGTCGGCAGTTCCGGTGGCTACGTCCAGGATCTTTTTGGGGGCGAATGGAATCAGGTGCCGCAAGGCATCTTTTCTCCAGTACAGGTCGATCCGGGCGGAAAGAAATCGGTTCAGCAGGTCGTACCGGGGGGCGAGGCGATCGAACATCCGGGCCACTTGTTCCTTTTTGCTGGCACCCGAATGGGGTTCGGGTACAACGCTGTCGTGAGGCAGGGGAGTATTCATGCGACGCAAAGGTAACATTTGCCGACCTTTGCCTTTCATGGAGATCATTCGCGCCCAATACCTCATCAGCAATGCCACGCATAAACAATGTCCGGCGGCAGACCGTCCGGAGTTTGCTTTCATCGGAAGAAGCAATGTGGGCAAGTCCTCTCTGATCAATATGCTCACCCGGCAGCAGGGCTTGGCCAAGACCTCGGCCCGTCCGGGTAAAACCCAATTGATCAATCATTTTAGCGTTACCTCCGCCGATAAAAAAAATTGGTATTTGGTCGACCTGCCCGGTTACGGATACGCGACCGTCTCGCAGAAAGCCCGTCGCAATTGGGGCAACATGATCGAATCCTATATCCGTAAGCGGGAGAACCTGCTTTGTTTGTTCGTGTTGATCGATAGCCGGCACTCGCCGCAGACCATCGATGTGGATTTCGTGAATGCGTTGGGGAATTGGGAAATTCCCTTTGTGCTGGTCTTTACCAAGGCGGATAAGAACAAGCCGGGGGCCACGCTTCGTCACCGCGACGAATTCTTATCCATCCTCGCCCAAACCTGGGAAGAACCTCCGCCGCACGTGATCACTTCGGCCGTCGACCGACAAGGCCGGGTGGAGTTGTTGGCGCACCTCCAGGCGTTTCTGCAGGATTATGCGACACGCTGACCGGCCTCATCTTTTCGCTCATGATTTTTGAGCAAGGCTGCATTACCTTCGTGTCATGCGCATGCGGATCTCGGATCGACTGGTATTATTGATCACCTACTTGGCACTGTTCTTGGTTTTTTGGCAGGCGCAATCCGTCGCGGGGCCTTTTGAACAATCCATTCGTGCCCGGATCGCTCAGCCCTCAGCCCATCAAGCTACACACCCTTGATAGCCTATGTACCGTACAACCCTTCTCATAATCATTAGTTCTTGCTTATCCCTTGCCCTCCTTGCCCAACCCGGCCTCAAGGGAAAGCGATTGGATACCACGCAAGCCATTTTAAGTGCTGACACCACGTTGGCCAAATTGGTTGAATTCAGGGACAGTTTGGCACAGGTAGGGCCCTCTGCCGGCGACCTTCGGGAGCCCGAGCCTGCCGACAATACTCTTTTTATTCTCTTGATCGTAGGGGCGGTAATCGTGATCGTGTGGGCGGGTCGCCGAGCCTGGCTTCGCGGTCGGAAAGCATAGCTTTTCCGGATTAGTTTACGGCTTTGTTGGCGCAACTGCTGCTGGCAAAGGCCTCTGGTTTGGCCTTGAAGGCAAATCCCATTCCGAGAATATAACCCATGGCTTCCCGAAGCGCATCGTTGCTTTTGAACTGGGGATTGGTGTTGATATCGGCGTGCACCTCCATGTCGACCTGATAAGTATTGAATAATGGACAGAGTTGATAGGCGATATCGATGCTTTTAGCGACCTCGGTGAGCATTCGTTCCTTGATTCCCAAGGGCTGCTGACTTCTCTCGTTGTGGATGTACATGAAACCGCCCCGCCCGGAACGAAGGAATACGATCACGGTGGCATACTCCGTCTCGCTTCCTTTTACTTGTGAATCGGTACCGATGCAGACTTTTAGTTTATGTCCGGCTTCCGTCTCCCGACGGAGGGTACTCTCCACTGCATCGTAGATGGGTTGTTCGAGGGGTTCGCCGTTGAAAGTTCTCCAGAGCATAAAAAAGAGGTTTCCCTAAGTTAGGAAAACCTCTGGAAGAAAAGGGCACGGACCATCGCTCCTTTTGGAGCGGAAAAAATAGTTAGGGGCGGATCAGCTTTTCCGTCCATTGATTACCTCCCTGCGTAAATCGGATCATGTACATGCCGCTACCCAGGGTTGTCGCCGGCAGGTTGTTCAAGCCGTTCCGGAGCTGACCGCGCATCAGGGTCTTTCCGTTGATGTCGTACACGACATAGTCAAATGAACCGGGACTATTCACCGCGATGACATTCCCCGTGAGGAGGGTGCCCAATACGCGGGGCTGGTCCTGACCGGGCTCATGACGAAGCGCCACCAAATTGGAATAATGCGTTTTGCCGTCGTCGAAACTGACTTTCATCCGGTAGCGTAGCACGCCTGAAGACAGGGGTTTGTATTGGTATACCCGGCTATCGATCGACACGCCCGATACGGTCGTAAAGGTTCGGCCGTCGACAGAAACTTCCAACACCTGCTCGGTTACGGCCTCATCCGCATCGATCAACCATTGGAAGTGATGGCGGTCGCCTTTGATCACCCCTTTCAACAACAATTGTCGCAGTGGTAAAACACTTCCGGGCGTATAGCGTCCGCTAAGGGAGTAAGAGCCCAAGCTGGCATAATCGGGGGCGAAACTGTTGCCTTTGCCTTCCACCATCAGGTACCAGGTATTGTTGCTCAGGTTGGTATCAATTACAGAATTCAGTAACGTACCCGGGTTGTAGGATTTTACCAAGTTCATTTGGTTGTCGTAAAGTGAGACCTGCAGGTCTACATTGGATCCGGAATTGCCGGTTCCCACATTGTAAGGGATCGCATCCAATTGGAAACGAGAACCGACGGGTAAGGTGAAGCGTATATAATCAACATCATCGCTTTTCTCCACCACTCCATTCATGACGAATAGGCTGTTGGTGAAACCGATTTGTGTCGCTTGCGAAAGCGTGTTGGGATAATCGTCGGTGCGGAGACCAAATCCATTGTTACTGGTAATGATCTGGAGGTCATTTTGCAAGTTGGTACAACCGTAGGAGTTGGGTCCGTTGTGCCACAGGGTCATATTCTTGTAGTATCCCACCCCCATGATAGGTGCCCAGGCGATCTCTCCGGTACCGGTACCGCCGTTGTATTCGGATGTTTTTACGCAGCTGCTGTTATAGGCTGCCTGGTGGTAAAGTCCCAACGTATGACCTGCCTCGTGGGTGGTAGCCTCGGCAACAAACTTTTCGTTGTAACCCAGCAGTGCAGAGAAAACGAAGCAGGGGGTATCGTCGCCCCAGTTGAAGGATCCCACAAATGCTACGCCACCAGCATTTCCGTACCAGCTGGAGGTAACGGTGAGGATCACTCGTATCCGTTTGGTGAGCGGGGCGGTCAGGAATTTGGTGGAGTCGGTAGTGACATTCACATTAAAGGGTCGATAATCTTCTGCAACCCGATTGAAGATCGAGGTGATCTTGGTATTGTCCAACCCGGCGGGTGCGCAAAAGATCGGGCCGTTGTAGTTCCACCCGGTGCCATCCACTGTGTGACCGTCAAAGTCCAGAAAAATTACGGCACTCGCCGACGGATAGCTGCTCATGGCCGGAACCTGGGCCTGACCGGTTCGTCCCGCCAACAGCAGCAACAAAAAGAAGAGCGTCTTTTTCATGGTCGGGTCATTCGTTGATCAGGTCGTAGAAATTTCTTTTTACCAGCACCCATCCGGTATCTTCCAAGTTGAGTTGATACAGATCGCCGTGTTGCAGGCTGATGATGCGACCCGTGTACGTTGTTGTGCCATCGGGTAAGATGATCTTGCTGAGGGTGAGTCGGGCCCCGTCGAATCCGGTGCAGCGGATCACAACGCTTTGAAGGGTTTGATTGTATTTGCTGACCTGGCTGACCACTTCGCCATCGATCTCGCCGGGTTGACCGTTATCGTACGTGATCTTGGCTGACTCCCCGGAGGGCGTCGCGATCAGTTGCAGTAATTTTTCCGAACCGATCACGATGCGCTCGGGCAGGGCGTTGAACAGCCGGGGCTTGTTGTAGTTCGGCTCGTTCAGGGGCACGGTAGGATCCTGTGCCTGTACCTGAAATGACACGAACAGCATCAGCAGGCTGAGAACGAGTAGTGACTGGTTTTTCATTCGTAAGGGCTAATCGGTCGATGTTGGAGAAAATGTTTTCCTGTTTGCTGATCTGACAGGACCTTTCAAAATTGGCCGGTCTAGTCCCCTGTTGCCAAGAAATGCAGGAAGAATATGCCCCGCACAAGGGCATTTTCATTTTTTAAATCGTAAAACTTCGATGTGTCATCGGAGAACTCCGCGTCAATACTGGTTTGTGCTTAACAACACCAGGGTACAAGCCTGTAGGGGCTGGATGCCATTTTCGATGGCTAATTGTTCGAGTGGGGGATTTTCGGTACCGGGATTGAAAATGATCCGTCGCGGCTTGGCCGCCAGGATCCGGTCATATTGCTCGGGCTGTCTGTCCGGTCCGATATATAATGTAACGGTGTCAATGGATATCCCCTCCAATTCCTCCCAGTTGGTATGAATGATCACATCTCCAATCTTTCCGGCACGGCTGCCCAGTGCCAACACCGGATGGTCGGCCGCTCGCAGCCGCTCGATGGCCAGATAGCTGTAGCGTGCCGGATTCGTGGAGGCGCCCAGCACGAGGGTATGACCGACCGTTGAATTCATGTGCACAAGGTAACCATCCATACACTAAATTGTGTGCATGCTTCGTATTCTTCTGTTACTGCTCGTGGGCTCTGTACAGGGCTCACTGCAGGCACAATCCTCCGCTTTTCGGTTCGCGTTTATCAGCGACACCCATATTGCTGCCCCGAATGGTACCCAGGAGGAGGACCTCAGGAGGACCGTAAAAGACATCAATGAGCAGGCCGATCTGGATTTTGTATTGGTCACCGGCGATATCACAGAAATGGGCACCGATGCCGAGATCCGACTCGCCAAAGCGATTTTGGATGAGCTGCGCATCCCCTGGTATCCCAGTCCCGGAAATCACGATACGGGTTGGAGTGAGTCGGGCGGACAATCCTTCATTCGTCTCTTCGGCAGTGATAAATTTCATTTTGTTCACAAAGGCATTCATTTCATCGGCTGTGCCTCCGGTCCCTATGTACGCATGAGCGACGGGCATATTCCCCGCGATGCGGTGAATTGGTTGGACAAGGTGCTGGACTCCATTCCCACGACCGAACCGCTGGTGTTCGTCAATCATTATCCGATCGACAGCAGTCTCGATAACTGGTACGAAGCCACCGATCGCTTGCGCACCCGCCACACGCTGCTGGCACTTTGTGGTCACGGGCATGCCAACCGAAAATTTGATTTTGAGGGTATCCCCGGCGTGATGGGGCGCTCCAACCTGCGTGCCAAAGCGCCCGGTGGCGGATACAATTGGGTAGAGATGCGATCCGACAGTGCTTTTTTCACGGAGCGTAAGCCCTTGGAGGGAACGACCCGTCTGTGGGCTTCGGTGAAAACCGGTGTGCGTCAGACCTCGACTGCATTTCGTCGGCCTGATTTTTCGATCAATCAGCAATTCCCCCAGGTAAAAGCGAAGTGGGTGGTTCAGTCCTCCGCCAATATCCTCTCCGCACCATTGGTCGCGGGCAAGTTGGTCGTGGTGGGGAATCACATCGGCACCCTTACTGCATATCAGGAGCAAACGGGAAAACCGCAGTGGACCTATCAGGCCGCTGGCGCGATATACTCGACACCAGCCGCAGCGGGCGATCGAATTGTATTTGGATCGGCCGAGGGCACCGTGCATTGCATCAGCAGCCGAAATGGAAAGAGCATTTGGAAGGTAGCGATGCCCGGACCGGTCTTGGGTAGTCCGCTGATTCAAGAAAATATTTTATACATCGGCGGCAGCGCCGGTGAGATCTATGCGATGCGGATGGAAGATGGCAGCCGGGTCTGGACCTATCGTGGGTTGGAAGGGCCTGTTGTCAGCACCCCGGTGATCGCCGACGGGAAATTGATCCTGGGAGCCTGGGACCGCCATCTCTATGCATTGGATCTTCGTTCAGGCGAGTTGATCTGGAAATGGAACAACGGCACCTCGGTCCGAAATTTCTCGCCGGCCTCCTGTACGCCGCTGGTACGCGACTCCGTGGTCTATATCGTGGCACCAGATCGATACCTTTCGGCGATCCACCTTAAGGATGGTAAAACATTATGGCGTACGAAAGAAGGGGGTTTGCGTGAATCGATCGGGCTGTCAGCGGACGGTGAGGTGATCTATGGTAAGAGCATGCAGGATACGATAGTGGCCTATGCCACACGAGCCGATCATCCGAAGGTATTATGGAAAATGCCGGTTGGGTTTGGATACGACCATGTGCCCTCCATGTTGATAGAAAAAGAAGGGTTGGTTTATTTCGGCACCCGAAACGGCGTGGTCTATGCCGTCGATCCGAAAAAACGATCGGTACAGTGGGCGCACAAGATCGACCATTCCATGGTCAATACGGTTCGCGTCAGCAACGGAAAAGAATTATTCGTAACCACCATGGATGGTCGGTTGGTTCGATTGCGGGTCGATCGCTGAAACTAATCTCAGAGGAACATCTGGAGCGGATTCTCCAAGTATTTTTTCACGGTTTGCAGGAACGCGGCACCACTGGCTCCGTCAACGCTGCGGTGATCACAGCTTAAGGTCACTTTCATGACATTGGTGACACCAAATCCGCTTTCTTTTCGGACCACCACCTCTTTGATCCGGCCCACCGCTAGAATACAACTGTCCGGCGGGTTGATGATAGCCGTGAATTCTTCGATATCCATCATGCCCAGGTTGGAGATGGTAAATGTATTTCCGGAAAATTCCTGGGGTTGCAGTTTTTTACTCTTGGCTTTGCCAGCCAGTTCTTTGGCTTCGGCGGCGATTTGGGGAAGTGTTTTTTGATCGGCAAAACGAATCACCGGTACGATCAGTCCGTCTTCGATGGCCACGGCCACGCCGATATGCACGTGCGAATAACGACGGATCTTGTCGCCTAGCCAGGAGGCATTGATGGCGGGGTGTTTTTTCAGCGCGAGGGCCACGGCTTTTACGATCAGGTCGTTGAAGCTCACTTTCACCGGACTCACCTCATTCAATTGCGTACGGGCCGTAATGGCTTGGTCCATGCCGATCTCCATGGTCAGGTAGAAATGTGGCGCACTGAATTTGCTTTCTCCCAAACGCTTGGCGATCACATTGCGCATCTGCGAGTTAGGGATATCCGTAAATCCTTCCGTGAGCTGGGCAGTTGGCGCAGACGCAAAAGAGATGGCGCCCGAGCTCGGTTGGTAATTATCAATATCGGCTTTAGTGATCCGACCGCCATCACCCGAACCTTGCAAGGCTCGCAGGTCCACTCCTTTTTCCTGAGCGATTTTTTTTGCCAGCGGAGAGGCTTTGATGCGCTCGTTACCGGCATCGATCGAAGGGGCAGGGGTTGTGACGGTGGGTACCGGTGCGGTCGCAACAGTGGTGGCAGGAGCCGGCGTGCTGGCCGGCGTGGGGGCAGAGGGGGTTGCAGTGGTGGCCGTGGCACCGACCTGTGCGGCCTGCACCAATGCGGTTACATCTACTTTGCCCGGCTCGCCGATGATACAAAGCAGGGCGTTGACGGCGATCTTCTCACCGGCTTGAGCTCCGATGTGCAGCAGGGTTCCGGTCTTATAACTTTCCAACTCCATCGTAGCCTTATCGGTTTCGATGTCGGCCAGGATCTCTCCTTTTTTAACGGGGTCTCCTACGTTCTTGTGCCAAGAGGCGATCACACCGGATTCCATCGTATCGCTGAGGCGTGGCATGAGCACGACTTCTTCCACTTTGGAAAGATCGAGGGAAGGCGTGGCATCACTGGCCACGGCAGGTGTTGCAGGCGTGGGTTGGGGTGTGGGGGCTGCCGGGATTGTATGGGAGGTATTCGCGAGCAACGAACTGATATCTTCTCCGGCTTGGCCGATGATGGCGAGCAGATCGTTCACTTGCAGCTTACCGCCTTTTGCTACGCCGATGTGGAGCAGGGTGCCATCTTTATAACTCTCCAGCTCCATGGTGGCCTTGTCGGTTTCCACTTCAGCGAGCAATTCTCCTTTGCGGACGGGATCGCCCACGTTTTTGTGCCAGGCGGCAATCACGCCTTCTGTCATCGTATCGCTCAATCGGGGCATCAAGATCACCTCAGCCATCGGTCAAAAAAAATTTTGCTCGAAATTAAGGCAAAACATCAGAATACGGGGAGGTGGGGCGGTCAATAGTCCAGGTCCAACCCCAGCTTCTCCTTGAGGGCTTCCACCAAGGGATATTGGGCTATCATGGCTTGGTATTGATCCCGGCTGGACAGCGGGGCCGGCTCGGTGGATGAAGCTTCGGGGTCGGGCTCCCCCAGAACCACCTGGAATTGCAGGCCCTTCACCGAAATGTGGCGGCTCAGAAATTCGTAGAGGGCATTGCGCTCCTGCTCGATGAATCGTTGTTCGATGTTGTTGTGAACGATCACCTGGAATTCGGTGGGGCCGGCAACCTCAAGCCTTGCCCGTTCGAAGGAGGGCAGGGCGGGATCCTTTTGCGTGCGCAACCGTTCGGTGTATTGTTTCCAGGCGAGGTGAAGCTCTTCGTCAGAGAGGGTTTTGTGGTTGGCGGCGGTGTTCTCTTTTACTTGTTGGGCGAACTGATCCCTGATCTTGCTTAGGGCACTGATCTTGGGAGATGGAGTGATGAGCCCAGGGGTGGAAGGAGTGGTCGTGGGCGTAGCCGTGGGAGTGGCGGGTTTTGGCTCCTTTTTTTCGGTGGTTTCGAGGATGAGTTTCGCCTCGGGTTTGGTCACCTGCGCTTGGGTAGAGGAATCGGGGCGAGCGGTAGCGATGCGGATGGGCCGGATGCGAAAAGCCAGGGGGCTATCCGTCATTTTTTTTTTACTCCTGCCATCGGACGAGCTCAGGTCAAGGGCTTGGTTGAGGTAGGCCAGTTTGATCAGGGCCATCTCCACTTGTAGGCGTTTATTTCGCGCGGTACGGAATTGTATCTCGGCCTGGTTGATCAGGTTCAGGGCGCTGACCAAATAGCCGGCGGTGTATCGCGGGGCGGTTTGTCGGTATCGCTCCTGGAACCCTTCTGCTACATCGAGGAGGGCAGCAGCTTTTTCATCCAGACTCACCAACAGGTTTCGGATGCATTCGGCCAGGCCGGAGAGAAATTGGTCTCCCTCAAAACCTTTTTGATGGATGCCATCATACAGCACCAGTGCCTCACTGAGTTTTTGTTGATGCAACAGGTCCATCAATTGAAAGTACAGGTCGGCGTCCAGGATGTTGAGGTGCTCCAGGGTTTGAGCGTAACTCAATTGTCCACCGCTGAAGCTGACGAGTTTATCGAGCAGGCTGAGGGCATCGCGCAGACAGCCTTCACTTTTTTGGGCGATGAGCTGAAGCGTGTTCTCATCGGTCTTGATGGATTCCTTTTGGCAAATGGCGGACAGGTGATCGATGGTGTCGCGCAGGGTGATCCGTTTGAAGTCGAATATCTGGCACCGACTCAGGATCGTGGGCAGGATCTTGTGTTTTTCGGTGGTGGCCAGAATGAAGATCGCGTAGGAGGGAGGTTCTTCCAGGGTTTTCAGGAAGGCGTTGAAGGCCGAGGTGCTGAGCATGTGTACCTCGTCGATCACATAGACCTTATAAGCACCGCCTTGGGGCATGAAGCGGACTTGCTCCGTGAGGTCGCGCATCTGATCCACCGAATTGTTGGAAGCCGCATCGAGTTCAAAATAATTCAGGGAAGCACCCTCGTTGAAAGAGCGGCAATGAGTGCATTGATCGCAAGCCTCGCCTTCCGGGGTGCGGTCGGTGCAATTGATGGTTTTGGCCAGGATGCGGGCACAGGTGGTTTTGCCGACGCCACGTGGACCACAAAACAGGAACGCATGTGCCAGGTGTTGCTGGCGGATCGCGTTGCGCAGGGTGGTGGTAATATGGGATTGTCCAACGACCGATTCGAAGGTCTGCGGACGATACTTACGGGCGGAAACGATGAATTTATCCATGCGGGCGGTCAGAGTTGCAAGATAACGAACCAAGACGGATTGAGCGGCTGTCTTCCTAGAGCACGGGGTGGGTGTGGAAAGTTCGGCCCCTGTCAAACAGGTATCGGTAGGTAATTAGTTTGCGGGAGGGGAAGGTGTCGCCTATATGCTGTGCCACATTCATCATTTTGGGGTTGAACTCCCCGATCCATTGCAATTCGTAGGTGTCGTAGCGGTTCAGGGGTTGGATCACTTTTTTGGCCTCGTTGATGAGGTAGGAGTCGATCCCTTTACCCTGGAATTCAGGCACAATACCGAAGGCGATACCGGTGAAGCGGGTGTTGGGGCGGGTCCGCTTGATCCACAAAAATTTCAATTTCTGCCAGACCCCGAATTTTCCGTGCAGGTGTTGAAACCATTGGTTGAGGTCGGGCAGGTTCAGGAATAGGGCGATGGGCTCTTGGTGGTGATAGGCAAACCAGACGATCTTTTCCTCTACCACCGGCATCATTTTCTTGAACAGGCTCAGAACCTGTTCTTTTCGGAGTTCTTTCATACCGGCATGTCCGGCCCAGGCCCGGTTGTAGACGGTCATGAAATCCATCGCGTATTTTTTCCAGTTTCGCTTGCGCAGGTATTCGGTCCGAAAGGCAGGATCGCTGGCCACCGCCGCATGTCGGTCCAGGATCTTTTGGCTGAGCTCCTTGCGGGGATCGAGGCCAAAGCAGATCTGGTTGTAAAAATTTTTGAAGCCGTAGTGTTCAAATAGTTCCTGGTAATAAGGGGGATTGTAGTTCATGCCATAGAGGGGCGATTGAAATCCCTCCACGATCAGTCCCCACCACCGGTCCCTTTCGCCGAAATTGATGGGACCATCCATCGCCTCCATCCCTCGTTGCATCAACCAGTGTTTGGCTACGTCGAATAGCTTGTCGGCCGCGGATTGGTCGCGGATGCAGTCGAAAAAACCAATACCACCAACCGGCAGGTCATCCCCTTTATTCTTGTATTTTTTGTTGACGAAAGCGGCGATGCGTCCGATCGGGTCCCCGGCATCATTATATAAGATCCAGCGACTGGCCTCCCCGAACCGAAAGGCTTTGTTTTTTTGGGGATCGAATACATCGGCTACGTCCTTGTCCAGCGGACGTATGTAATGCGGGTCATGGCCCTGGATCAGGGGGTTGACTTCCAGGAAGGTCCGGGCCAGGGCCGGCGTATTCACCTCGATCAGCTGCATGACGCAAGTAACGAAGATTCGGGAGTTTTCCACCCACTCAATTTTCCCCTTACTCCTTGCTCGGTTTCAGCCCGCCGGCCCTTACCTTTGCACCCTGAAATAAACAGGCCTCAGGCCAACCAAAAAAAATACCCGAAACATGGCAAACCTCGGTAAAGTAAAACAGGTGATCGGTGCGGTGGTAGACGTGCAGTTTGAAGGCAAACTCCCGGAGATCTACAACGCCCTGGAATTGAAAAAAGAAAACGGCGACACCCTGGTGTTGGAAGTACAGCAACACCTGGGAGAGGACAGTGTCCGTACCATCGCGATGGACGGAACGGAGGGACTGGTGCGCGGCACCAAGGTGATCGATACGGGCAAGGCGATCGCCATGCCAACCGGTGAGGGCATCAAGGGACGTCTTTTCAATGTAACGGGCGACCCCATCGACGGACTGCCTCCGGTCAGCAAGGCCCAAGGCCGTCCCATCCATGCCACGCCACCTGCGTTCGAAAACCTGAGCACCGCGTCCGAGGTACTGTTCACCGGAATCAAGGTCATCGACCTGATCGAACCCTATGCCAAGGGAGGTAAGATCGGTCTGTTCGGC
>SXXL01000002.1 GCA_005789565.1 Bacteroidota bacterium
CGAGGTGCGCACCGCCGGTAAGCCCACCGTATAATTGACTCCTTCTCCTCCAGCAAGGGTCTTAAAGGGGATCAATCCCTGGTCGTGATACATCGCCAAAATACAATCGAAGGCATCATATCGTCCGCGGGCAAAGAATCCGTCGGCGGGGTAGGGGCCCACAACGATGATGTTTTGATTTTTGGCCTCTTTAATGGCGGGTTTGATGATGGTCTCTTCTTCGTGGCCGATCAATCCCTCGTCGCCACTGTGCGGATTCAATCCCAATACTGCGATCCGTGGTTTATCGATCCCGAAGTCGGTTTGCAAGCTTTTGTGTATGAGCTGTAATTTTTTCAGCAACTTTTCTTTGGTGATGTGTTGCGCTACCTCTTTCACCGGTATGTGTTCGGTGAGTAAGGCCACTCGCAGTTGGTTGGAACACATCATCATCACCACTTCCGGCGCCTGAAAGAATTGTTTCAGGTAGGGGGTGTGTCCGGTGTAGGGGAATTCGGCGGACTGCACATTCTTCTTGTGGATGGGGAGGGTGATCAGTCCGGCGATCTGTTTTTGTTGCAGTGCCGCCACCGCCGATTGCAGCGAGATCACGGCATACTTTCCGCCGACCTCGGTCAGTTCCCCGGGCGTGATGTTGACATCCTCTTCCCAGCTGGTGAAGACGTTCAGTTGTTTGGGATTGAGGCGGTCGTATTCGCGGACGGTTTGGTAGTTCAGGTTGGCTTCGGGGAGGGTCTTGCGGTAGAAGTTGACCGCCTTGCCGGAAGCGTAGAGAATGGGCGTACAATGATCGAAGATCCGGGCGTCTTGGAAGGTTTTGATGACCAGTTCGAGCCCGACGCCGTTGAGGTCGCCGCAACTGATACCGATCACGGGTTTATGTGGAGTCATATGGTGGTTGAATTGAGCAACAAAATTAACCAAATCCCCGGGGCGATTCGGGTTATTTTTGCAAGGTGTATACGTTGAAAAAATCACTGGGACAACATTTTTTGCAGGACGAAAACATCTGTCGCCAGATCGTATCCGTGTTGCAAGAGCGACCTGTGAAGCAATTACTGGAGGTGGGACCAGGCGGC
Source organism: Bacteroidota bacterium (assembly GCA_005789565.1). Taxonomy (GTDB): domain Bacteria; phylum Bacteroidota; class Bacteroidia; order Chitinophagales; family Chitinophagaceae; genus JJ008. The sequence continues at coordinate 1,080 of SXXL01000002.1, forward strand.
GGCGCCCTGACCAAGCACTTGCTGGAATGGGAAGGAGTGGACCTCCTGACTGTCGAGGTTGATGCCGAAAAGGTCGATTATCTCTTGAAGACCTATCCGATCCTCACCGGTAAGATCATTCACCAAAGCTTTTTGGAAATGGATCCACCCTTTGCCGGATCGTTTACCGTGGTAGGAAATTTTCCCTATAATATTTCTACGCAGATTCTGTTTCATCTGCTCGATTGGCGCACGCAAGTCGACTGTGCCGTGGGGATGTTTCAAAAAGAAGTCGCCCAGCGCGTAGCAGCCCCTTCCGGCAATAAAGTGTACGGCGTGATCAGTGTGTTGATCCAAACTTTCTTCACGGTGGAATATCTCTTCGACGTGCACGAGCGCTGTTTCAACCCGCCGCCCAAGGTGAAAAGCGGGGTGATCCGTTTATGGCCCCGGACCGATGTTCCGGCATTCGTCTCCGAAAAAAAGTTGTTTCTCCTCGTCAAAACGGCCTTCAATCAGCGTCGAAAGACCTTGCGCAACGCCGTCCGCGGGTTATTTACGCCCGAAACGCTGAGCGATCCGATCTTTGATCTTCGGGCCGAAGCCCTGACCGTAGAACAGTTCTCCGAATTAACCTTTCGCATGTCATGAAACCTCTGGCACTCCTCACCGGCGAATCACATCCGATCCTTCAGGAAGGGTTGTTGTCGTTGGGTTATGAGGTCATCGATGCTCCTACGATCACCCGATCCGAGTTGATCGAGCGGATTTCGGACGTGACGGGATTGGTTCTCACATCCCGAATGACGATCGATGCCGAGATCTTGGAACGGGCTGTTCAGCTCAAATGGATCGGACGATTGGGAAGCGGGCTGGATGTGGTTGATCTTGGTGTGGCTCAGAAAAATGGGATACGCGTGTTGAGTAGTCCCGAAGGAAACCGACAGGCCGTAGCGGAGCATACCGTGGGACTCTTACTAAATCTCATCCGTCATCTATCGCGGGCCGATCGCCAGGTACGCAACCGCCGGTGGCATCGGAACGGAAACCGCGGTTGGGAATTGGGCCAACTCACGGCCGGACTCATCGGTTACGGCAACACGGGTGCTTGTACAGCCCGGTTACTAACCTCCATCGGTATGCGCGTGCTCGCATATGATAAGTACCTGTCCGGTTTTGGCGGAGAATGGGCAACGGAATGCACGATGGACCAAATTCGTGCTGAAGCCGATGTGATCAGCCTGCACCTTCCATTGACGAAAGAGACGATCGGCTGGGTAGATGAAAACTGGATCGAATCTTTTGCCAAGCCGATCTGGTTGATCAACACGTCTCGCGGGGCCATCACGCCACTGGAGCCCTTGATCGCTCAGCTGGGTAAGGGTGCTTTACGGGGACTGGCTCTGGATGTGTTACCCAAAGAGCCATTGGCAGGGTATAGTTCCACCGAACAAGCAACCCTGGACAAACTCTGTTCCTTTGAAAATGTGATACTTACGCCACATGTAGCCGGGTACACACAGGAGTCGCCGGAACGCATGGCTCGGGTATTGCTCGAAAAGTTGGTCCATTTCTCTTCCACCGAAAGCTGATATTTCAACTTTTTCCTATTTTTATGAGGCAACGCTTCAGTGATTCTGGGGCGTTGTTATTTTTTTCCCTGAAACGAACCGACCATGAGTGTTCAATATGTAACCAAAGAGACGCTGGAGCAAATGCGCGCCGAGTTGCAGCGCATGAAAGGGGTGGATCGTCCCGCCGCCAGCCGAGCCATCGCCGAAGCCCGGGAGAAGGGTGACCTCAAGGAAAATGCCGAGTACGATGCAGCCAAGGAAGCTCAAGGAATGCTCGAGGCCAAGATCGCTGCGCTGGAAGGAGCTATTGCCAACACGCGGATTGTCGATGAATCCACCATCGATACCAGTAAGGTATCCATTCTTACGAAAGTGACCGTCACCAACCTCAAGATGAATAAGCAGGTCACCTATAAGATCGTGAGTGAGAAAGAAGCCGACTTAAAAGCCGGTAAGATCTCCATTACCTCGCCCATTGGAAAGGGTTTGCTCGGCAAGAAAGTAGGCGAGGTGGCCGAGATACAGGCCCCGGCTGGCACGTTGCAGTTCCGCATCGAGGAGATCACTTCATAATCTGGCATCATGACCCTTTTTTCCAAGATCATCGCCGGCCAGATCCCTTCCTACAAGATCGCCGAGAACGATCGGTTCTTCGCGTTTCTGGATATTTTTCCATTGCGGAAAGGACATGTGCTCGTTGTGCCTAAGACCGAGACGGATAAATTTTTTGATCTAACTCCCGATTACCTGTCGGAGATGTTGGTCTTTGCCCAGCCCATTGCAAAAGCCATTGAAAAAGTTTTTCCCTGCAACCGTTGCGGCATCAGTGTAATCGGACTCGAAGTGCCACATGCGCACCTGCATTTAGTTCCGATTGATTCTGCCGATGATCTGAATTTCACCCGACCGAAGTTGAAGCTGAGCGATGACGAGTTGAGGGTGGTGCAAGAGAGAATTGTTGCTGCAATGTCCGACCTTGCCCGCCGAAGCTTTAGCGAAGGCGGGTGACCGCCGACCGCAGTCCAATGACGAATGTCCGCCGTCCGCTGTCCGCCGTACAATGTCGAATGTATGATTATTGCTCCCTCCCCTTGGGGGAGGGCTGGGGTGGGACTGGGGCATTACTTTCGTATCCTTGACGCATTCTTAGCCAGAAATACGGCCCATTCGTTTTTCTTTTCTTTTTTTCGGTTGGTGGTCGGCTTTTTTGTTGGAACGGAAGTGTTCCAGTCTTTCCCGGTTTGCAAATGATGACAGAAGGCTACGGCCAGCGCGTCGGTGGCGTCGAAGAGTTCGGGTTTTTCGTCGATCCGAAAGATCGTTTGCAACATGCGGGCGACTTGTTCTTTGGTGGCATTGCCGTTTCCGGTGACGGACTGCTTAACTTTTTTAGGGGCGTATTCAGCTACAGGTAAACCATATTGCAAGGCTGCTGCCATGGCCACCCCTTGCGCTCGGCCAAGTTTGAGCATGCTTTGCACATTCTTTCCGAAGAAAGGTGCTTCGATGGCAAATTCAGTGGGTTTGTATTTTCGGATAAGTCCGCTGATCGTCACATGAATGATCTGCAACCGCTTGATTCCGTCCTTAGCCTTACCTGGTTTCAATACCCCGAGGTCGAGCAGGCTGACTTGCTGCCCTTGCACCCGAATGATCCCGTAGCCCATCACCACGGTGCCCGGGTCGATGCCCAAAATGATCTTTGTGGTGTTTGAGACGGCCATGGTTATTTTTACAAGATTAATGAAGGCCTCTCGAACCATCAAATCCTGGATCGCCTACGTGCTGGCACCCTTGCTGCTCGTCGTGCTCACCTATTCCGTCTACCGAGCCGTGCGCACTCAACCCGATCTTCCGGAGGCCTGGAACTATATCCGGCAATCTTTTGTCAGCACCGCTGCCCTCTGGTTGATCGCCGCTGGTGTGGGCACCATCGTCAATTGGGGATTGGAAGCCTCCAAATGGCAACGATTGTTATCACATACGGAACCCGTTTCCTTTGGTCGTGCGTTTCGGGGTGTTTTGACAGGGGTTTCGTTCACCCTGTTCACGCCTAACCGGATCGGCGAGTATCTGGGACGCATCTGGCATTTATCGCCCGCCAGTCGAGGCGCAGCCGTTTCCTTAAGTGTAGCCGGGGGCGTTGCCCAGCTATTCATCACCGCATTGTTCGGTATGGGCGCGTTCGAATTTTTGTGGCGTGCTGGAATTACCAATACCCCCTTGCCGGATAGTACACTGGCTATTTACTTCGTACGCTTTCTCGGATGGAGCACAGCGATCCTGTTGCTGCTACTCTATTTCAACTTGGGAGAGGTGGGTGGTTTTTTATCCCGGATAAAATGGTTGGGAGCGATTCAAGGTTGGTTGGAGGCCCTGACAAAGTTTTCATTTTCAGAACTCGCTGTTGTCCTTATCTTATCTTTTTTGCGCTACCTGGTGTTCCTGCTTCAGTATTATTTTCTTTTTCAGTTTTTTGGCGTGGAATTGGGACTTTCTCTCTCCTTCTTGACGGTTGCCTTCCTGTTTTTGGCTTTAGCCCTGATACCCGGCGTCGCCTTGGCGGAACTGGGTGTGCGCGGACAACTTTCGCTCTGGGTCGTGGGTGCGTTTAGCACCAACTCATTGGGAATCGTACTCACCGCTACCACCATTTGGTTCATCAATCTCATCCTTCCGGCCCTTGTCGGCGGTGCACTGATCATAAGAAACAAATAAAAACTCCTGATTACGAACTAGGAACTGCGGTCAGCCTACAACTCCTCCAGCCTGAACGTCCTCTTCACCCTCACCCCCTTCTCCGTCTGCTCCAACGTGGCGCATTCGTGTAACGCATCGTGCTCGAAAAAGAGGACATAATCTTTCTCGACAGCTTCGTTCAAAAACATTTTTTTCTCCTGTAGGGTGGTCAGCGGAAACATATCGTAGGCCATTACCCAGGGTAGGGGAAGATGGGCGGCAAAGGGCAGGAGGTCTGCGCAGAAGACGATGGTGCGGCCTTTGTACTCGATCTGGGGCAGCATCATCTTATCGGTATGACCATTCACAAATCGAACGGATACATTCGGAAAGAGTTCCGTTTTACCCAAGTGGCCATGATGGGTTTCCGTGACGTCGATGAATTTCAATTGTCCCGACTCCTGTATCGGGGTTATATTTTCTTTTAGAAACGATGCTTTCTCGCGTTCGTTGGGATTTACGGCCCAATCCCAGTGATCGGCATTGCTCCAATACGTGGCGTTCGGGAAGGCCGGACGAAATCCTTCTCCCTGTCGTTCGATCGCTCCGCCGCAATGATCGAAATGCAAATGCGTCAGAATTACGTCGGTGATATCGCCGGTTGAAAATCCGTGTTGCTGGAGAGAGGCTTTCAGGGTTTCGCTTCCGTTCAGGTCGTAGTGGCTAAAAAACTTCGGGTCTTGTTTGTCGCCGATGCCCGTGTCGATCAGGATCAATTTGTTTCCGTCCTCAATCAGTAAGCAACGCATCGACATTTGAATGCGATTGTTCGCGTCCGCCTCGTGTTGTTTGTTCCACAGCGTTTTAGGCACCACGCCGAACATGGCCCCGCCATCCAGTTTGAAACAGCCGGTTTCAATACTATACAGTTGCATGTGTCGTGTTTTTGATCCGGTCGGTGTAGACCAGCAAGAAAAATCCGATCACAAAGAATACCATCAGGGCGAGGACGGAGCTTCGCTGCGAACCGGTGATCTCGGTAATATATCCAAATCCGAACATGCCGATCACGGTGGCGACCTTTTCCGTTACATCATAAAAACTGAAATAGGAGGCCGTGTCTTTGGTCACGGGCATAAGTTTAGAGTAGGTCGAACGACTGATCGATTGAATACCACCCATCATAAATCCGACCAGTACGGCCAGTCCATAGAACTCATTGATTCCGCCAACGGGCAATAAATACCCGATCACGCAACCCACGCACCAGACAGCCACGAGGATCATCAGTGTTTTGATGTTCCCCAGCTTGGAGGAGACCCATGAAATGGTAAAGGCGCCCGGGATGGCGATCAGCTGAATGATCAGGATCGCGGCGATCAAATTGGTGGTGGGGATCTTCAATTCGCTGGCGCCGTAGATCGCAGCGACCAGCATCACTGTCTGTACGCCCATATTATAGCAAAAGAAGGCGTTCAGGAAACGTCTCAGTTTGTGTTGCGTTTGCAATTCACGCCAGACCTTTTTTAATTCAGCATATCCTTTCAGGAGGATATGGTGTTTCAGGTCGCCTGTACCTGCCGGTTTTCCGGCGGGCATCCGACTCAGGGCCAGCGTGCCAAATCCAAACCACCAGAGCCCCACCAACAAAAAGCAGATCCGGAATTGAATGGTCGTTTCTCCCTCGACACCCCCCACCAGCGAAGGCACGAAGACGAATACAAAACAGATCAGTTGCAGCAGTACACTGCCCACATAGCCAAATGCATAGCCGCGGGCACTGATGCGGTCGCGGTCCTCCGGTGCGGCGATCTCCGGCAAATACGAATTATAAAAAACCCAGCTGGCCCAAAAACCAACGCAGGCGAGGATCATGCAGCCCAGGGCCAGTCCCAGTGTATCACGCTCAAAGAAGTACAATCCGCTGCATCCGATACTGCCCAGGGTCAGAAAGAACCGCATAAACTGCTTCTTGTTGCCCTTGAAGTCGGCTATGGCAGAAAGCAGCGGCGATAGAATGCCCACGATCATGAGGGCCACGGCGATTGTATAATTATATAGCGAGGACGTTTGAAAGCTACGCCCCAGAAAGGTAATGGTCGATCCGCCTGGCACATCCACGGCTATGCTCTGGAAGTAGGCAGGGAAGATCGTAGAGGTAATGACCAAGTTGTAAGCGGAATTGGCCCAGTCGTACAGGGCCCAGCCGTTAATGACCCGGGGGGAGGCAGTTGGCATGGCGAGGTTTTTCTAAAAATACGGAATGCCGCTTAACCGATCACGCCGGTGGCCAGGGCGATCAGCAGCAAACTTCCCACCACGATCCGGTAATAACCAAAGAATCGAAACCCTTTGCGCTGTAAAAAGCCGATGAACAGGGTGATGGTGAGGATGGCTACTACAAAAGCCACTACATTACCCAGCAGAAAAAGTTTCAGGTGCTCGGGCTGCAGTTGATCGTATCCTTTCAGGAATTTATAGCCGGTGGCGGCCACCATCGTGGGTACAGCCAGAAAAAAGGAGAACTCCGCGGCCAGGGCACGTGTCAGTTTTTGCTGCATCCCCCCGATAATCGAGGCGGCACTGCGGCTGACGCCGGGGATCAGTGCCAGACATTGCCAACACCCGATCCAGAGTGCTTGGGTATACCGGATCTGTTTTTCATTATCGATCTGGCCGTCTTTAAAGACTCCGTCGATGAACAAGAGCACAAAACCTCCCAGTATCAGTGTCACGCCCACCGTCCACGCATTTTCCAGCATCACATCGATCCACTCTGCCAAAAAGAATCCGCTGAGCAGGGCGGGGGCGACGGCCAGCAGCAGTTTGCCGTAGAATAAACCTGCCTCCGTGCCATTTTTCAGGGGCAGAAAAAAGCGTTTCCAGTACAGGATCACCACCGCTGCGATGGCCCCCAGCTGAATGCCTACGGTGAAGAGTTTGGTGAATACCGTGTGCTCAACGCCCAACAATTCTTCGGCGATGATCATGTGTCCGGTCGAGGAGACGGGCAAAAACTCGGTAATGCCCTCCACGATGGCGATCACTACGGCCTCGAGCCAAGTCATCTGATTAGGCCGACTTAGGTTTACGGAAAATGGCGAAGACCTCCACCACCAATCCCGCGATGATCAGGATCGGCGCCACGGTAATGCGGATGGGACTGTACAACGCCTCTTTGTTGAATACCGCCGGATCCGTGTTGCTTTTTCCGCCCGACATCAAAAACATGCCCAGGGCGATCAGCACCAGTCCCGCGAGCATCCAGAGGTAGTTTTCTTTGGTGAAAAGTTTAGGAGACATAAGAGAAGTTGAGGAGATGAGGGGATGAAGAGATGAGGAGATGAGAGTTTGGGGGTTGATAGTTTGAGAGTTGATAGTTTGAGAGTTGAGAGTTGAAAGTTTGAGGGGGGAAGTGCTCAACCCCTCATCTCCTCACCCCCTCATCTTAATACAGGTCGTCTAATTTCATTTTCAAATACTTGATAACGCTACGGTGGGTACTGAACAGGGTGATGCAGATCCCGAGCAGGATCAGGCCTGCGTACAAGAGGGTCAAGCTTTCCCAATCACGGATCGTGCGCAGTTCCGGTAACAACCGTTCAAAGACCAAGATCACCAGTTGCACCAGCACGATGGCGATTCCGCCACTGGTGGCACCGTTGAGGATCGCCCGCTGGTCCATCGGTTTGGCAATGAACCAACGCGTGGCCCCCACCATTTGCATGGTCTTGATCAGAAAACGATTGCTGAACATCGCCAGGCGAATGGTGTTGTCGATCAAAATAATAACGACGGTGGCCAACAGGATGGCGACCACCAACAAGATCAGACTGATGCGTTGAATGTTCTTGTTCAAATTATCGACCAGTGCTTTGGGGTAATTGACATCGCTCACATAGGTTTGCTTTTTCAGGTCGAGTTCGATGCGGGCCAGCGAATCGGCATTCATATAAGCTGGTTTCAACTTGAAGTTGATGCTGTTGGGAAGCGGATTGGCATCCAAAATACCATCCCAGGATTTATTCCCATCCCCCAGAAAGATCTGTTTGGCTTTTTCTTTGTTGATGAATTCGATCGTGCGTACATAGGGCTGTCCCCCGATGTATTCCATCAGGGCCAGGCTGTCCTTTTTGTTCAGGTCGCCCCGCAATTCCGCCCGCACCTCCACACTTTCCTTGAAATAATCCCCCAGTTTATTGGCGTTGATCACCAGCCATCCCACCACGCCCAGCAGCAACAATACCAGTGTCACCCCCAAGATCGACATGAAATACGAGGGCTTGCCCCGTTTGATGGAAAGGTTCTTGGATGTACTCATTTTTCTTCCGTTCGAATGATCACAAAAATAACAGAATCAAAGCACAATGCGTATTTTTGAAACTCTTTTACAACGCAGATCGATGTCATCTATTGCTCGAGCTGCTTCCAAAAATTTTAGGTAGAATGTAGCCCGCCGGTCGATCATGGAATACAACTTTACCGATATCGAAAAAAAGTGGCAGGCTGCCTGGCAGCAAGCACATACCTACCGGGTTTCCTATCAACCCGGCAAACCCAAGTGCTATGTGCTCGATATGTTTCCCTATCCCAGCGGCGCCGGGCTCCACGTCGGTCACCCACTCGGCTACATCGCCTCCGATATCTACAGCCGCTACAAGCGCCTGAAAGGATTCAACGTGCTCCATCCGATGGGATTCGACAGCTTCGGACTGCCCGCCGAACAGTATGCCCTGGATACCGGACAACATCCGGTCCTGACCACCCAAAAGAACATCGCCACCTTTCGCGCCCAGCTCGATAACATCGGCTTCAACTACGATTGGTCGCGCGAAGTCCGCACCAGCAATCCGTCTTTTTATAAATGGACCCAGTGGATCTTCCTCCAACTGTTCGACAGCTGGTACAACCGCCAAGCCCAACGCGCCGAACGCATCGAAACCCTCCGCCGACACTTCTCAGAACACGGATCCGTCGCCCCCGGGGTTCGAACCACCGCGCAGGTGTTCTCGGCGGCAGAGTGGAAACAATTCCCCGAAAAAAAGCAACTGGAGATCCTGATGGAGCATCGCCTTGCCTACTGTGGCTACGGCGAAGTGAACTGGTGCGAAGCCTTGGGCACCGTGCTGGCCAACGATGAGGTCGTCAACGGCGTCAGCGAACGCGGCGGACATCCCGTGGTCAAAAAGAAACTCCGTCAATGGTACCTGCGCATCACGGAATACGCCGATCGGCTATTAGAGGGACTACAACAAGTCGACTTCAGCGAGGCCATGAAAGACATGCAGTCCAACTGGATCGGCCGCTCCGCCGGCGCAGAAGTACAGTTCGGCGTTCAGCGTTCGGAGTTTGGAGTCGGAGTCGGAGTCGATAGTTTAATGGTTTATACGACCCGGCCGGATACGATCTTCGGAGTTGATTTTCTGGTACTGGCACCCGAACACGATGCCGTACCCGGCCTCCTCCATCCCGACCAAAAAGAAAAAGTGGAGCAGTACCTGGCTTGGGTGAAAAGCCGAAGCGAACGGGAACGCATGGCCGAAAAACAGATCAGCGGCGTGTTCACCGGCAGCTATGCCCTTCATCCCTTATCTCAAAAACCCATTCCCATCTGGGTGGCCGAGTACGTGCTGGCCGGATACGGAACCGGTGCCATCATGGGCGTGCCCTGTGGTGATGAACGCGATCATAAATTCGCCAAACATTTTCAACTGCCCATCACCAATATCCTTTGGAAAGGGTATAACGGGCAAGAAGCGAATCCCGACAAGAATCTGGTCTTGGAAAACTCCGACTTTCTGAACGGACTTAAAATGTCGGATGCCATCGAAGTGGCGATGGACCGGATCGAAAAAGCGGGAATCGGGAAAAGAAAGATCAACTACAAGATCCGAGATGCAGCCTTCAGCCGCCAACGCTACTGGGGGGAACCTTTTCCCATCCTGTGGCGCGATGATACGGCCTATCCGCTCGATGAATCCGAACTGCCACTGGAGCTCCCGCATGTTGATAGCTATTCGCCCGGTCCCGATGCTCAAGGTCCGCTGGCCAACATCCCCCACTGGGTAAACCAAGGTGAATCCCATCGCGAAACCAATACCATGCCCGGTTATGCCGGATCCTCCTGGTATTTTCTGCGTTTCATGGACCCGCACAACGAAAAAGAATTCTGCGACCGCTCGATCTCCGATTATTGGAATCAGGTCGATCTCTACGTGGGCGGAACGGAACACGCGGTGGGGCATCTGCTCTATAGCCGGATGTGGACCAAATTCCTCTACGACCTCGGTTATATCTCTTTCGACGAACCCTTCAAACGACTGCTCAACCAAGGCATGATCCAAGGCAGCAGCCGATTCGTATATCGGGTGCGGGGAACGCATAAATATGTGTCGGCCGGACTCCAATCCAACTACGAAGTAGATCCCCTGCACGTGGATGTGAACCTGGTAGACGGACTCGAACTCGATACCGACGCCTTCCGGAAATGGCGGCCGGAATACGCGCAAGCCGAGTTTATTCTGGAGGATGGAAAATATATCTGTGGGGCGGAAGTGGAGAAAATGTCCAAGTCCAAATTCAACACCGTCAACCCCGACGACCTCGTGGCCAAGTACGGCGCCGATACCTTCCGGATGTATGAGATGTTCCTCGGTCCGGTTGAACTCAGCAAACCCTGGGATACCAAGGGCATCGAAGGCGTACACCGCTTCTTGAAAAAATGCTGGCGACTCTTCTTCGACACCGAAAAAGACTGGATCGTAACCGACGAACCCGCCACCGCCGCCGAATTAAAAGTGCTGCATCAAACCATTCGCAAGATCGAAAGCGATACCGAACGCTTTAGTTTCAACACAGCGGTCAGTCAGTTCATGATCGCGGTGAATGAACTCACCGAGCTGCACTGTCATAAAAAAGAAGTGCTGTTGCCGCTGCTGATCCTGCTGCAACCCTATGCCCCGCATTTCACCGAGGAACTGTATGCCAAATTGGTTCCGGAAAAGGCGCTGCCGGCCGGACCTGGCATCAGTGAAGCCGCCTACCCGGTCTTTGAGGAGAAATACGTACAGGAATCTTCCAAAAAATATCCGGTGGCCATCAACGGAAAGACCCGGCAAGAATTGGAATTATCCCTGGATGTCACCGCCGAACAAGTGGAAACACTGGTCAAACAAGATCCCGTTGTCTTGAAATGGATGGAAGGACGTCCCATCAAGAAAGTGATCTACGTGCCGGGTAAAATGATCAACGTGGTCGGGTAATCCGTAACGAGATTTCCGCTATTTTTATCGCCACATTTCAAACAGTATTCACCTCTGAATCCCCTTCCCATGCGCCAATTGTTTTCTCTGCTGGCTATTCTGGCCATCAGCACCATCGCTATTGCCCAACCCAGTCAGGCAGAGATCAGCCAGGCCAAGGCACTCCTTAAGGCCCAGGCCGGGGCCATTGGACTGACCGAAAAAGACCAGGAAGAGACACGCATCTCCTCTACGTACAAGACAGCCGATGGCATACAGATGGTCTATGCACAGCAAAGTTTTCGGGGGATCCCGGTCTACAATCAACTGCAAGTGCTGGCCTTTCGCAATGGGATCTTAGTATCCAACACGGGGGGCAGACGTGGCGATCTGGAGTCGGTCTTGGCCACCGCCCGTACCCAACCTTTGGTCAGCGCTGTGGAAGCCGTGCGCAATTCCCTTCGCCTCTTCAAGGCCGAGCCCACCGAGCTGGTGATCCCCGTTGATGTGGCTTCGGATGCGCTCACCTTTCAATTCGGTCGACTGGGTGTCAACACGGAGCCCGTCAAAGCAGAATTACTTTGGTTCCCACTAGAAAATACCAAGAACCAATTTCGGCTGGTTTGGCAGGTTTTCATCACACCCAATACCTCCGAGCAGTACTGGCTGATCCGCATCGATGCTCAAACCGGGGAAGAGGTCAGCCGTCAATCGCTTACGATCACCTGCAAATGGGAAAAAGAACCACACGATGCCATCACCCACACCATAAAACATTCCAACACTCCTTCCCCCAGAGGAGAGGTGAGCAAAAGTCTTGGTCCCAACCTGATCGGCAATGCAACCTACCGGGTCATCAAGTATCCGGCCGAGAGTCCCAACCATCCTGGCGGCACACCCGCACTTCATACCAACCCTTGGGAAATGGCGCCCGGCAACGCCACTTCGCTCAAATGGCATAGTACTACCTCGGCCGACTTCGACATCACGCGGGGAAACAACGTATATGCACAGGAAGATCGTGACAACAACAACAACACCTTCGGAGTTGCCGGCACCTCGTCTACTCCACTGCCCAACCTCACGTTTGACTTCACGTACGACTTTACCAAATCGCCCACGGATCCTACCTCTGAAAATCAAAAATTCGCCATCACCAATCTTTTTTATTGGAATAACATCATCCACGACCTGAGTTATGTGTACGGATTTGATGAAGTGTCCGGCAACTTTCAATTCGACAACCAAGGAAGGGGAGGAGCGGCCAATGATTTTGTGGTCGCCGATGCTCAAGACGCCAGTGGCACCAACAACGCCAATTTTTCTACGCCGGTGGATGGTTCTCGTCCCCGGATGCAAATGTTCATCTGGACGCCCGCCAACCCCGATCGAGATTCCGATATGGACAATGGTATCATCGTGCACGAGTATACGCACGGGATCAGTACTCGTTTAACGGGCGGTCCCGCGAATTCCTCCTGCCTCACCAACAGCGAACAGGCCGGCGAGGGATGGAGCGATTATTTTGGATTGATGGCTACCACCGATTGGGCTACTGCTACCCTCACGTCCGGATCCGCACCTCGTGGAGTAGGCACATACGTTATCAATCAACCCACCTCCGGCACTGGCATCCGTCGTTATCCCTATTCTACCAGCATCAATATTTACCCGCTAACCTATGCTAACCTGCCGGGTTCTCCGGTTCCGCACGGCGTGGGTGAGATCTGGTGCAATATGCTGTGGGAAATGACCTGGGCCATCATCCAAAAAGATCAGGCCATCAGTACCAATATGTTTACGCCCGGTCCCACCGCCTCGATGGTCGGCAACGCCGCGGCCATGAAATTAGTGGTGGAAGGCATGCGCCTGCAACCCTGTAACCCTGGATTTGTGGATGCGCGCAACGCGATCCTGAAAGCGGATACACTTTTATTCAACGCCAAATACAGTTGCGTGATCTGGCAGGCGTTCGCCAAGCGGGGACTAGGCCGCAATGCCTCACAAGGTTCGGCTTCCAGCATCACCGATGGTGTGGCCGATTTCAGTGTGGATGCCAGCTCATTTGTCTTGAATGAAAATTTTGCCGTGGCACCGGAAGGACAGAATGTGACGTACACCAACAAAGTATTGGCGGGGAATTGTGGTCCGCTGAATAACTATACCCTCACCGACACCCTGCCCACCAACGTAACGTATGTGAGTGGCGGAACGTACAACGCTGCCAATCGCGTGGTGAGTTTTTCAGGGATCAATTTGGCGGCGGGACAACAACAATCGTTCCCTTTCACGGTCACCATCAACCCGGGTAGTTATTTTGTTCCCGTTACGCCGCTAAATGATGTGGTACCGGCGGCCAGTATTCCGGCAAGTTGGACCATCAATCCTACCACAGGTAATGCCTGGACGGTCTCTACTACTCAAAGCAGTTCGGCCCCGAATTCGTATTTCATGGCCAATCCGACTACCACCTCCGATGCGCGCTTGCAAATGACCACGCCCCTTGCACTCAACCCCAATACTATATCCAATTACACCACGCTCAGCTTCAAACATCGATTCAATACGGAGGATGGATGGGATGGCGGTGTCGTGGAGATCAGTACGAACGGTGGCAGTGCATGGACCGATCTCGGTTCGCGTATGATTCAAGGAGGATACAACAGCAGCATGGGTACGGGCAGTAATAATCCCATCGGGGGTCGCGCTGCGTTTTCTGGAAACAATGGTTCCTTCCAGCAGACCCTCGTAAATCTGAGTGAATATGCCGGACAATCCATTTTACTTCGATTCCGTTTTGGATCAGATGACAATACAGCCCCCACCGGTGGTGGCTGGTGGGTAGATGACATCGTCCTCTACACCGAGCCGGCGGTTCGCATGCGCTCCAATTTGATCAATAGCTCCGGTGTGCGCACTTCATTTGCCGATACCCTTACCCGCATCATTGTGGGTTGTATCCCGGCCTCGATCACTACTCAACCCGGCAATGCCGGAAGTTGTTTGGGCGGAACGGCTACGTTCACGGTGGCGGCGCAGGGATCCGGCTTGGTATATCAGTGGCAGATCAATACTGGATCTGGATGGGTCGATCTTTCCAACAATGCCACCTATAATGGTGCTACGACCAGTACGCTGACCGTTTCCAATGTAATGGCTGGCATGGCCGGGCATCAGTTCCGGTGCGTACTCTCGAATTCCTGTACGCCCTCACTCACTTCTTCAACTGGAAGTTTACAGATCGGTACAGCTTCTTCCATTACCAGTCAGCCCCAACCCGTTACCGGTTGTGACGGGGGCACGGCCAGTTTTGTTTTGGGTGCTACCGGAACCGGAAATATTTATCAATGGCAATTGAATACGGCCAGCGGTTGGGTGAATATCACCAACGGTGGGGTGTACAGTGGTGCCACGTCAGCTACTTTGACCCTCAGCAATATCACCCTGGCACTCAACGGATATGAGTTTCGTTGTTTGTTGTCGAATGCGGGTTGTCCCTCGGTAACTGCCTCCAGTTCGGCGGTGCTGACCGTACAGGCCCTGCCTTCGATCACCTCGCAGCCGGCTGCTCGTACGGTTTGTTTGGGATCGGGCACCAGTTATTCGGTGGCAGCGCAAGGAACATCGCTTACTTATCAATGGCAGGTGAATACGGGCAGTGGCTTCACGAGTGTTTCCAACGGGGCGGTTTACAATGGCGCCACCGGGGCTACGCTGACGGTATTGAGCACTACGCTGGCGATGAACGGATATCAATATAGATGTGTGGTGAACGGGGTTTGTCCGCCTGCTTTGATCTCCGATGCAGCCGGACTCACCGTGCATGCACCGGCAACCGTAAGTGCTTCGCCCTCGAATCAGGAAGTGTGCTCGGGCTCATCGGTTACGTTTACCGTGAGTGGCAACAGTGTTCCGACGATCAATTACCAGTGGCAGGTGAGCACGAATGGTGGGACGAGCTGGACGGATGTGGCGGGTGCCAATGCGGCCTCGTATACGATCTCGAACGTACCGATGTCGATCAGTGGCAACCGGTATCGTTGTATGTTGTCGAACGCGACTTGTCCGGCCCAGGCGGCCTCTGTGGCGGCGGTGTTGACGGTCCGCCAACAACCCTCTGTGACCCTGACGGCTGCGCCGTTGACCGGATTATTGCCCGGTCAGCAGACGGTATTGACCGCTACGCCTTCGGCGCCCACGGGCGGTACGTATAGTTATACTTGGTCGCTCAATAACAATCCTCTGACTGTTACGGGTAATACGCTGACGGTGAATGTGACGCAGGTGGGTAATTATCAGGCGGCGGTACGGGAGTCGTGGCCCGGGGGACTGGTTTGTTCGGCGAGTTCGTCGGTCGTGAACATTATTGCCCTGGCCAGCGAGCGGCTGTTTATCTATCCTTCACCCAATGACGGGCGGTTCACGGTATCTTATTACAATTCGGGTGGGGCGAGTGGTCAGCGTTGGATCCGGATTTACGATGGGCTGGGGCAGGGGGTCTTTGACCGGACTTTCCCGATCTCGGGTACCTATACCCTGATCCCGATCGACCTTCGGCACATGTCCCGCGGGGTCTATTATGTGGTGGTGGGCGACGGTTCCGGCAAGCGCCTGACCCAAGGCAAGGTGCACGTGCGGTAACTTAAAAACCTTATATAAATAACTGACTAACAAACTATTAAACCTAAATCTCGCTCCCATCCCGGAGCGGGATTTTGTTATTGGGGACAGTCTCACCATCCAACTATTTAATCTATTCAAACTGCTCAAACTGAATTTTTGTGCAACGCGCAAAAATTCAATATCTTGTTCCCTTATACCCCTTCGGGGGATCATAACCATTACCACAAACCCTGTTTTATGAGGAAATTTTACTTCCTGCTGATTTCAGTATTGTTTTATTCTGCACTCTCTGCACAAAACGTGGAGGTGTCCACTGGTGGCAGTGCGACGAACTACACGACTTTAAAAGCGGCTTTTGATGCAGTGAATGCAGGTACCCACACGGGCTCTATCTTGATTGAAATTGCGTCTAACACCACAGAGACCGCTCCGGCAGTATTGAATAGTTCTGGTGCAGGATCTGCTAGTTACACTTCTGTAACAATTCGGCCTCGCGTGGATGGAGTCACCATTTCCGGAGCGACTACCACGGGGCGAGGAGTAATCGAATTGAACGGCGCAGATAATGTGACATTAAATGGAGATAATCCCAATACATCTGGAACAAATCAAAACCTCACGATTTCAAATACGGCGACTGCGACGACTACCTACACGTCTGTCGTCCGTATTGCTACAAATACTACCCAAGTCCCCTCTGCTAATGACAACACTATTTCCAATTGCATCTTACTTGGAAGCGCGACTGGCCGTAATTTGTCCACAGCAAGTTCTACCACTGGAAGTGAGAATACCACCTTTGGTATCTACGTTGGTGGTTATGGTGCAACCACACCGACTGGGTCGCCCGTTGCAATTGCGTCTGTGAGCACCAACACTACTACGGGTAGTTGTACTGCGAATAATACCACCATTTCCAATAACAGCATCAATCAGGCTGGGCGCGGTATTGTGTTTAATGGATCGTCAACATCCTTTTCTACTGGACTTACAATCACCAATAACACAATTGGGTCATCAACTGCACTGACCGGAGCAACCCCGTACACTTCGCCTGCTACTTCCGTATACACGAAGGGTATTTGGGTAGCTGGGACCGCCGCAACCACCATCTCTGGCAATACGATTCGCAGCATTGTCTCCTATGTCGCCACCACGACCAATGGTATTGAGTTAAATTCCGCCATCGGTACTGGCGGAGTGACAATAAGCAACAACACCATCACCGGTGTGGCATGTAATACCACCAGTTCTGCTTATGGTATTCAGGTGTTGAGCTCCGCTTCAAATCCGGTTATTAGTACTAACACAATTTCAGGCATACAGGCGAACGGTGCGAGTGGGACAGGGACGATTGTGGGAATTGCTCTCAGCCACACCGGAACCGCCGCAACCATTAGCTCAAACAAAATCACGGATGTTAAGCAGCGTACCTCTAGTGGATACCCTGCTTTGGGAATTAATATTGTCGCAGGGAACGCCATAGCAATCCATAACAACTTCATTTCCGATATAAATGCGGCGCTTAATAATTCCGGTTCTTTGACTACCCAATATGGAGTATTTGGGATTCGCATAACATCAGGACTGAATCATAAAGTTTATCATAATTCCGTTCATCTTTCTGGTGCTTTTTTGTCAGGGACAACACCCTCGGGCGCATCATCTGCGGCACTTGTCATCACTGCTAATACGCTAACAGGAATTGATGTACGTAACAACATTTTTTCAAATGCTTTGACAGGGGCTCCGTCGGGAAGTACCGTAACATCCATCATGCTACCTACCGCGACTTCTGCCATGAATTTGACCTTGAACAACAATGCTTATTACGAGGGTTCTGGTACTGGAGCCGGGATCGCTCAGGTTGGCACAACTGCTGGTAGTGGCTTATACCTTGCGGCAAACTTTAGTTCAACTTCTTCCAGTGCCACGACTAACCTTAGAAACTTCACTGCGGGTTTGACCACTGCAGGAAATAATGACAATTCATCTTTGGCATTTAGTACTGCTGCTCCTTTCGTTTCATCTTCAGATCTTCATCTCAATTTAGGGACCACGCCTACGCAACTGGAGTCCTCAGGAGCTGCGGTGGGTATAACGGCCGATATTGACGATCAAGTTCGCCCGGGTCCCGCGGGATCCGTCAATGGGGCTGGTTTTGCGCCCGACATGGGTGCCGATGAATTTGATGGGGTATTCTTGGATATTACACCACCAGCGATTGGCTATACACCTCTTTCGTTCACTTGCGCTACGGGCAGCAGGACGTTGGTTGCTACCATTACCGATTTGAGTGGAGTTCCGACGAGTGGTACTGGCTTGCCGGTACTTTATTGGAAGCTCAATTCGGGCAGTTATTCTGCAGCCACTGCCACCCATGTATCAGGAAGTACCTACAGCTTCAGTTTTGGAGCAGGTGCTGCGTTGGGTGATGTTGTATCTTATTATATAGTAGCACAGGATCTTGCGCCTACTCCTAATGTTGGCGCTCTACCAGCTACTGGTGCCGCCGGATTTACAACTAATCCACCGGCTGTCTCCACGCCGCCCACCACTCCAAGCACTTATTCTATCAACGGTACAATCAGCGGTATTTACACCGTTGGTGCAGCAGGAACTTATCCGACTTTAACGGCAGCGATTGCCGATTACAATTCGAAATGCTTGACTGGGCCAGTTACATTCAGCCTGATTGATCCATTGTACAGTACATCTGAGACTTTCCCAATTGTAATTAATCCAAACAATTCGGCAAATTCAACCAATACACTTACGATCAAACCTGCAGTTGGTGTGTCACCTTTGATCGCTGGTCAAACTACGTCAACCTCTGTTATGGTATTGAATGGTGCAGATTATGTCATCGTTGATGGAAGCAATACAGTTGGCGGAACTTCTCGTGATCTGACTATCAGAAATATTAACACCGCCACCAATGGGGTTGTGACATTTTGGGTTGCAAGCCAAGGGGTGGGTGCGGGTGCCACCAACAATGTTATCAAAAACACCATTTTGGAGGGGCCTGCAACCGGCACCAGCGCGGCTATCAATTTTGCTCTCTATCTGGGATCTAATACAGGTGCTGCGAATGGTCCTGACAATGACAACATCACGATTCAAAATAACCTTTTCCGGAAAGCATATTACGGAATTCAAGGCCTTGGTTCATCCACAGCCAAACTAGAAGGGCTTCAAGTGATCGGCAATGAATTTGGTTCCACCACCGTATCCGAATATCTCGGTAAAGTAGGTTTGCTGCTTGGTGAATTTGATGGTGCTACAGTTAGCGGTAATACCATTTATAATATGATCACAACCAATACCAATCCTACTGGTTTGGCCCTCAGTACCGGTTCGGTAAACTCCTTGATCAGTGGAAATACCATTCGTTCTATCAGGTATACGGGAACAGGCGGATATGGCGGTAAGGGAATTGATATTAATACTGGAAACCTGACTAGTAATTTGACTTTTGCCAACAACATGGTTAGTGACATTCTCGGCGATGGCTGGAGTTCGCTTACCGGTGATGGCATCGTTGGATTCAGAATTCTCGGTACAACAGGCGGCATCAATCTATATCACAACACCATTAATCTTGGTAGTGGAACTTTTGCCGGAAGTGCATCGGGTACGTTGTCAGCAGCGCTGTACATCCCATCAGCCGCTACAGGAATTGATATTCGTAACAATATTTTCTCCACTAATTTGATAAATTCATCAGCGGCCACTGCTAAATCTTATTCCATTTACTCGGCGGCTGCCAATTCTGCATTCACCGCGATCAACAATAATAACTATTCAGTTTCAGGAACGCAGGGTGTACTTGGTTTCCTAGGCAGTGCCACAACTACCTTGACCGACTTGCAAACAGCGTTTGGCGGTAATACTGCTTCTAAATCTGTTTCACCTTCTTTCGTGTCCGCAACCGACCTTCACCTGACTAATGCGCTCGGCGACAACCTCTGCCTCAACGGGGCGGCCACACCGATCGCTGCAGTTACCACCGACATCGACGGACAAACCCGCAATTCCACCACGCCCGACATCGGGGCGGATGAGTTTGCGCCCACACTACCGACCTTCCTGGTAGCTAACCAGGCCGTTTGCTTCGGTACCAACGTTGATCTGACCGCTGCCAGCGTGACTACAGGTTCTACGGCCGGACAAACCTTCACCTACTTCACAGATGCTGCTTGCACTACCGCTCTCACCAACCCGAACGCGGTAAGTGTTTCCGGCACCTACTATATTAAAGCCACTTATGGAACGGCTGGTTGCTCGCTGGAACAAGTACTACCGGTAGTTGTTACCATCAATGCCCTCCCCACGGTTAGCATTGCGGTAACAGAAACCTCCGGTACCACCAATAATGACGGCACAACTTGTAGTGGTGCTGCTGCTACTTTAACTGCCTCTGGTGCTGTTTCCTACTCCTGGACGCCCGGAAGTGCAACGACAGCCGCCATTACGGTTAACCCCACGGCTACAACAACCTATACGGTAACCGGTACGGATGCAAACGGATGTCAGAATTCCGCATCTTCAACTATTACCGTTAACGCTCTCCCCACCCCATCCATCACCGTTACGGATGCCTCGGGTGCTGCGAACAACGACGGAACGATCTGTTTCGGCGGTTCGGCTACCCTCACCGCAGCTGGCGGAACCAGCTATGCCTGGACACCGGGTGGTGCTACTACGGCTGCCATCACGGTTAGCCCGACGGCTACCACCAACTTTGTGGTCACCGCTACCGATGCCAATGGATGTTCGAACACGTCCAATACAACCATCACGGTTACCCCGCTGCCCACCCAATTCAATGTAACCGGTGGCGGACCGTATTGTGCCACCGGAGTGGGTTCTGCAGTAGGACTCGATGGTTCTGAAGCTGGTGTCAATTATCAATTGGTCTTGGGTGGTACCACCAACGTGGGAGCACCTGTATCCGGTACCGGATCGGCCATCAGCTTTGGTCTGATTACCACGGCCGGTACCTACACCGTGGTAGCTACTAACGCCACGACTACTTGTACCCAGAACATGACCGGATCGGTAACCGTCAGCATTTTACCGCTGCCGGTGATCACTACTGCATTAACCGAGCCCACAACTTGCGTATCTACGAATGGAGCCATTAACCTGACCATGAGTGGAGCCGCTGGTCCGTATACATTTAACTGGACGGGTAACAATACCGTCCAAGGCCAAGAGGATCAGACCGGGCTCAGTGTTGGTTCATACACGGTCGTGGTTACCGCTGCCAACACTTGTCAGGCCACCAGCAATATCACTTTGATCGGCCCGGGAGGTTGTAGTGTTTGCCCGACCATTACCGCCGTAACGGCAACGCCTTCCACGATCTGTCAGTCCGATAACACCACGTTGGCTGCAACCGGTCTGGCCGACATGGGCATCTCCTATGGTATCGAATTCAAATACTCGACCACACCGCTGGCCAATCCGTATGTGGGTGGTACTAGTATTGCGGTTGTTAACAATGCTTCCCTGACGGGCAGCGGAACAGGTGCCACTACCACTGCGTCCTTCCCTGCCGCAGGTACATATTACGTGTATGCCATTCTGGCGCCGGCACCCGTAGATCCCACTTGCCGCCCCAGCCGTTTGGTGATGATCACCGTGAATCCCAACCCGACCATCACGCTGGGGGCTAACCCGGTGGTCTGCTCCGGAACCACCAGTACCTCCATCAGCTTCACCGGTACTAATCTGGTCGCTCAAACGAATGTGCTGACGAATGGAAGCTTTGAGAATAATTATACCGGATGGACGTTAACCTCCACTCAGGGAGGTCCACTAGCTTCCCTGACACTGTTTGGCATTTTGAATGCAGGTCAGACACTCACGGCAGGCAGTCAACTATTTGATTATTTCAACAATCAAAATGAGGTGTTATTCACTCCGGGTATGCCGGTAACCGGAGCGCCCACTAATGGAACCAAGATGGTTGCCTATTATGCACAGGAGCCTAGTTTCAGCAGAATCTATCAGGACATTACGGTGCCTTTACAAAGTCCGCAGCTGTCGTTTGACTTTGGCTATTTGAGCCACATAAACTTTGGCCCCGGCCAAACGTTGTCTGTGGTACTTCGCAATCCGGCTACCGATGCGCTCCTGACAACGTTGTTTACCACAACAGCCACTAGTCCGCTCTCCCTGCCCATTGCCACCCAAACCTATAGTTTGGCTGCGTACGCAGGTCAGCAGGTGCGTTTGGATGTGATGAATGCTGATATTCAGAACTACTACTGTGATGTATATCTGGACAATGTCCAAGTGACCGGACTTACCGCTTCCAGCACTTATTCGATCAACTGGGGTGCAGCGGCCATCGCTCAAGGGTTTACCAACGTAACCAGTGCCCCTCTGCCCTCCTCTGGTCCCATCCCCATGACGCTTCCGTTCACAGCTGCAGCCGGTACCTACAGCGGTACGATCACAGTTACCAATGGATTCGGATGTTCCAGCACAGCACAGAACTTCACTGTAGAGATCGTTCCCACGCCCACGGTCAATTCAGTAACAGCTCAAACAGCTTGCAACGGAGCAACCGTCAACGTGCCGTTCAGTGGATTTGTGGCGGGTACGGTGTTTGAGTGGACCAACAGCAATACCGCCATCGGATTGGCCGCCAGCGGAACCGGTAACCTCAACTTCACCGGCACCAACAGTGGAACTACCCCGATCTCGGCCAACATTACCGTTGTTCCGAAGTATACAGCAAACGGTATCACTTGTACGGGTACGCCGGTAGCCTTCACCATCACTATCAACCCGACACCGACTGTAAATACCGTCAGCAACCAAGTGGTCTGCAACACCGGTGCCACGACAGCCGTAAGCTTCAGTGGTGCTGTAACAGGTACGGTTTATAACTGGACCAACAGCAACCCCGCTATCGGACTGGCTGCCAGCGGAACCGGTAACATCGCTTCGTTCACGGCTATCAACACCGGAACGGCTCCTGTAATCGTCACCATTACGGTTACACCTGCCTACACCAACGGTGGTGTCACTTGTAGTGGTACGGCCACGACCTTCACCATCACGGTGAATCCGTCGGCACGTGTCAATACCGTGGCCAACCAAACCGTTTGCAACGGAGCCAACACCACGGCCGTAACCTTCGGTACTACGAATACCGGTGGTACGACGACCTATAGCTGGACCAACAGTGATCCGTCCATCGGACTGGCCGCTAGCGGAACAGGAGATATCGCAGCCTTCGCCGGTATCAACACCGGTACTGCCCCTGTAACAGCTACCATCACGGTAACGCCGAGCTACACCAGCGGTGGCGTAACCTGCACCGGCGCAACCACCAGTTTCACGGTCACCGTCAACCCGACTCCGACCGTGAACACGGTAAGCAATCAGGTCGTTTGTAACGGAGCCAACACCACGGCCGTTGCCTTCAGCGGTGCGGTAACCGGAACGGTATATAATTGGACAAATAACACACCTTCTATCGGACTGGCCGCTAGCGGAACCGGTAACATCGCTGCCTTCGCTGCGGTCAATACAACCAACGCTCCGATCACTGCCACAATAACGGTTACGCCTAGCTATACCAATAACGGTGTAACCTGTACGGGTACATCGACCAGCTTCACGATCACCGTCAATCCGACACCGACTGTGAATGTGGTATCGAACCAAACCGTTTGTAACGGTGGTGCTACCACGGCTATCACTTTCAGTGGTGCCGTAACCGGAACAGTTTACAACTGGACCAATACCACCACCTCGATCGGACTGGCCGCCAGCGGAACCGGTAACATCGCTTCCTTCGCCGGCATCAATACCGGAACCACACCGGTAACAGCGACCATTACTGTTACCCCCGTATTCACCAACGGCGGTATTACTTGTAGTGGAACCCCGCGCACCTTCACGATCACTGTCAACCCGACCCCGACCGTCAACGTCGTGTCGAACCAAGTGGTCTGTAATGGAGCTAACACCGCGGCGGTTGCCTTCAGCGGTGCGGTAACCGGAACGGTTTATAACTGGACCAATAACACGACCTCGATCGGACTGGCTGCCAGCGGAACGGGCAACATCGCCTCCTTCGCAGCTGTCAACGCTGGTATCACCCCGGTAACGGCGACCATCACCGTTACGCCGAGCTACACCAACAATGGTGTAACCTGTACCGGAACACCGACTACCTTCACGATCACCGTCAACCCGACACCAACCGTGAACACGGTTGCCAACCAGGTTGTATGTAATGGCTCTGCCACTACTGCAGTTACCTTCACCGGTGCCGTGACCGGAACGGTGTATAGCTGGACCAACAACACGCCGTCCATCGGATTGGCTGCTTCCGGAACCGCAACCGTACCGTCCTTCACCGCAGTTAATAGCGGCGTAACACCGATCGTTGCTACGATCACGGTTACTCCGAGCTTCACTAGCGGCGGTATCACTTGTACCGGTACACCCCGCACGTTCACGATCACCGTCAACCCGACCCCGACCGTGAACCAGCCGGCCAACCAGGTTGTTTGTAACCGCTCCAATACCACCGCCGTTGCCTTTACAGGTGCCGTTGCGGGTACGGTATACAACTGGACCAACAACACACCATCCATCGGATTGGCCGCCAGCGGAACCGGTGACATCGCTGCCTTCGCAGCCGTGAATACTACCCAAACACCGGTAGTGGCCACGATCACCGTAACCCCGAGCTACACCAACGGTGGAGTGACTTGTACCGGTACACCCCGTACATTCACGATCACGGTCAACCCGACCCCGATCGTGGTGGCCACCGACCTGTTCAACCGACGCATCTGTATCAGCGACGGGGCCGTAGCCCTGAACGCGACACCGGTGGGCGGTAGCTGGTCTGGTATCGGTGTATCCGGCTTCAACTTTATCCCGGGTTCAACCGCGGTCGGTAACTACGTGCTGACCTATACTTACACCAACCAGTTAGGATGTTCTACGAGCGATACTACCACTGCCAAGGTCTTTGCCTGCGATGAGCGTAACCGCTCACTGGAGCAGGGTGGAGCGATCCTCTTCCCGAACCCGAACGGCGGACAGTTCAACATCCGTGTGAACAGTACCCGCTTCCAGTTCCTCCAGATGCGTCTGTATAATTCTATCGGACAGCTGGTTGCTACCAAGCAGTGGAACGGACTGGTGTTCGGTCAGGTACTCCCGATCGACATGCGCCACCTGGCAGCCGGTATGTACACCGTACGCATCATCTACGATGGTGGTAACCTGTACGAGGATAAGGGCTACCAAATGCTGATCGCCCGATAATCGATCCAAAACCAACCTTCATAAGGCACTCCGAAAGGGGTGCCTTTTTTTTACCCGCCGCTTCGAGGCATCCGCCGACCGCTATCCGCCGACCGCTATCCGCCGACCGCTGTCTGCAGACTGCTAACTACAGTGGACTGCGGACGGCGGACTGTATTGGACTGTATTGGACTGTATTGGACTCCCAACACTACCTTTGCCCCATGTCCAACCCCCTCTTACATGGAAACGAAGGGTCCCTCTCCGCGGCGGAGAAGGAGTTTGAGAACCAGATCCGGCCGCAACAGATGGGGGATTTCGCAGGGCAAGAACAGGTCATCGAGAACCTGCGTGTGTTCATCAAGGCCGCTAAAATGCGCGGCGAAGCGCTCGATCATGTGCTGTTTCATGGTCCGCCCGGACTGGGTAAAACCACGCTCTCCCGCATCGTAGCCAACGAACTGGGCGTATCGATCAAAGAGACCTCCGGACCGGTCATTGAAAAGCCCGCCGACCTGGCCGGACTCCTCACCAGCCTCGAACCCAACGATGTGCTTTTTATCGATGAGATTCACCGACTCAGCACCGTCGTCGAAGAATACCTCTATGCGGCCATGGAAGATTTTCGCATCGATATTTTGATCGACAGCGGCCCCAACGCCCGCAGCATCCAGATCAACCTAAGTCCGTTTACGCTCATTGGCGCTACCACCCGCAGCGGACTTCTCACCGCACCTTTGTTATCACGCTTTGCCATCAAATCGAGGCTCCAATATTATACGGCCGAGACCCTGCACCGCATCATCAATCGCTCTGCCAACTTATTGAAAGTGCCCATTGAAACAGCCGCCATCGGCGAGATCGGCAGAAGAAGTCGCGGTACACCCCGCATCGCCAACGGACTCCTTCGAAGAGTGCGCGATTTTGCGCAAGTGCTCAACGACGGGCAGATCGATATCGGCATCACCCGCCACGCCCTCAAAGCCCTGAATGTAGATGAACACGGATTGGATGAAATGGACAATCGGATCCTGAGCACGCTCATTGAGAAATTCAAAGGCGGTCCGGTTGGCATCACCACCCTGGCCACTGCGGTAGGAGAGGAGGCCGGTACCCTCGAAGAGGTCTACGAACCCTTTTTGATACAAGAGGGATTTTTGCAACGGACCCCCCGCGGACGAGAAGCTACGCACAAAGCCTACGAACACCTGGGAAAAAAACGTCCCGGACCAGCCGGGACACTTTTCGAGGAATAAAAAATTACACTAGGATTTTACGACGAGACGGAACCCGTTTCCGTGGATGTTCACGATCTCGATGTTCGGATCGTTTCTCAGATACTTGCGAAGTTTGGCGATGTACACATCCATACTTCTGCCATTAAAATAGGTATCGCTGCCCCAGATCTTTTTCAGCGCTTGCTCCCGCGGCAACAGGTCGTTCAAATGCTCGGCCAATAAACGCAACAGGTCGTTCTCCTTCGGCGAGAGGGTTTGGGTAACTCCATTGTGAGAGAGTTGTCGCAGCTTGGGGTTAAAATGATAGGTCGATAAATGAAATTCCCGGTTTTGTGTCTCCCGGTTCTGCTCCTCGTTGCGCTTGAGCATGGCTTGGATCTTCAGTAACAACACTTCACTATCGAAGGGCTTGGTGATGTAATCGTCGGCTCCCAGTTTATAGCCTTGGATCACGTCCTCTTTCATGGTTTTGGCACTGATGAAGAACAGGGGGATATCCGGATCTACGTCACGGATCTCCTCGGCCAGCTTGAATCCGTCCATGTGGGGCATCATCACGTCGAGCAGACAGATGTCGAATTTTTCTCGCTGAAACGCGGCCAGTCCCAGCCGGCCATCCCGCTCCAGCACCACGTCAAAATCGTTGAGCTCCAGATAATTTTTCAGTACACCGCCCAGGTTGGTGTCGTCCTCGCAGAGCAAGATGCGGGCTTTGGTAGTTTCCATGATCGGCCGATTTTGGTTTTCGGGAAGATTCCCGAATTCAAATAAAGATAAATCAATTGCACCCCCCGTCAGGTGCCGCTGGAATTTTTTGTTAAAACGTCATTTCCTGATCTTGGTTGCCCGCGTACCTTTGCGGCATGCACATCACTCCCGACAATCGTCTCAAGAAACTCATTGTCATCGGCGACCGCCTCCTCATCAAACCCGCTTCCCCGGAAGAGCGGACGGCCAGCGGACTCTATCTGCCCCCCGGTGTGCAGGAAAAAGAAAAAGTACAACAGGGCTATGTGATCAAGACCGGTCCGGGCTACGCCATTCCCTTGCCCATGGAAGAAGAGTCGTGGAAAGGCGAAGAAGAACGGGTCAAATACGTACCCCTTCAAGCCAAGGAAGGCGATCTGGCCATTTTCCTGATCAGCGGGGCCACCGAAGTGATGTATGAAAAGGAGAAATACTTCATCGTTCCCCAAAGTGCCATTCTGATGCTGGAGCGGGAAGAAGATCTATGATCGGCTCACGCGCAACTGCCCCGTATCATCTAATCGCAATCGTCCTTCTCCGATCAGAAAATCAACGGCCTCTTTCAGGTTTTGCTCCCGAATGCCATCCAACTGAGCTTTCAATTGTAGCCAATCCATCGGCTGCAATTCGATCGTTTTCAGAATGATCTGTTGCACGGATGCACCGTCGGGCGGATTTAACCGCCTCTTTTTTTCCAGGCATTGATCACAGATACCGCAGTCGGCTCCGTCCGGGTCGCCAAAGTACTGACCGATCCATTTACTCCGACAGTTTTTCCATTGCAAATAAGTGAGCATGGCGCGCAGCCGGTTCTCTGCTTCTTTTTTTCGGAAGGCGTAACGAGTGGGGTCGAGAACGATCTCGGCTGCCGACGCACGGGGCTGAAGCAGTTGCAGCTGCGGATTTTCTTTTTTGGGATGATACTCGATCAGTCCCTGCCCTTGCAACCGTTTCAGTAGCAGGATCACGTACTCCTTATCCCACCGTAACGCTTTCGCCAACACGAATTCAGAGATGCCGGTTGGCTGATCGCGAATGCCACCATATTGACGCAAGATTGTTTTCAGCAGCTCCGTTTCTCTCGGAAAATCGGCCTCGTATTGTTCCATTTCAGGCCGATCGGCCAGTACCTGTATCTGGGCCGGCATGAAAACCTCTTCATTGTAGCTGAGCCATTGATTTTCCTCCAAGAGCGCAAAAGCTTGTTTCATCGAATAGGCATGGTGTTTGAATTTGCGCCGAAAATCCAACAGGTCAAAGTCAAACCATTCGCCCGCTCCGGCCCCCACGGGCATTTGCAAGTAATTGGCCACCGATTGATAGATCTGTCTGATCTCCTGCAGCGAAGGAAACTGCAATCGATTCTTTTCTTCCAATTCCGACAAGGTGCCGGGTTCGGTGAGCAGGATCGCATAGGCCTTTTTTCCGTCGCGCCCGGCCCTTCCGGCCTCTTGATAATAATTTTCCATGGAATCGGGCGCATCGATGTGCACGACAAAACGTACATCGGGTTTGTCGATCCCCATGCCAAACGCATTCGTGCACACCATCACGCGGGTGGTTCCGTTCATCCAGTCGGCTTCCCGGGCTTTACGTTGTTCGGGGGTCAGTCCCGCATGATAGAATGAAACCGACGGCTCCCAGCGGGCTATTTCTTCGGCCATACTTTCCACACCCTTTCGGCTTCTTCCGTATACGATACCGGTGCCGGGTAATTTTTCCAGGATCTGCCGAAGGCGGTGTTTTTTATCGGGCACCAGCAAGACGCTATACGACAAATTAGGTCGGTCGAACGAATGGCGAAATCGTTTCCATTGGGATATCGCGGCTTCGGACAACGCCAATTTGGAACAGATATCATCTTGAATGGCCGGTGTGGCCGAAGCCGTGAGGGCCAATATGGGCACGTTGGGTAACAGCGATCGGATCTCAGCGATGCGCAGGTAGGCGGGACGAAAATCATATCCCCACTGCGAGATGCAATGCGCTTCATCTACGGCGATGCCTCGGATGTTCAGCGCGGGTAAATACTCGAGAAATAAAGAACTCCCCAATCGTTCGGGTGAAACGTAGAGCAGTTTGCAATTGCTTTCGCCGGCCAGGGTGAGGATGTTGATCACTTCAGCCCGACTCATGCCGGTATGAATGGCAAAGGCCGTGATGCCTCGTTTGCGCAGGTTCTCTACCTGATCTCGCATCAGGGCGATCAAGGGTGAGATCACCAGAAACAATCCGGGCTTCAGTAACGCCGGTACTTGATAACAGATCGATTTTCCGCCCCCGGTGGGAAGTATGGCGAGGGTATCATGGCCACTCAGGATCGAGTCGATGATCTCGGCTTGTCCGCGGCGAAAGGCATCGTAGCCCCAATAGCGTTTGAGTATCGAGGCAGGCGTGGGCAATCAATAAACTTTTTTCACGAAGAGTCGAACCGAGTTGATGGCCAGCACCACATCGCTCATGCCCATGATCAGCGCCCCCCAAGTGGGTTCGAGGTAGCCCAGTGCCGCCACGGGAATGGCGACGATGTTGTAGGCAAAGGCCCAGAACAGGTTTTGTTGAATGGTGAGAAACGTATGCCGACCCAATCCCAGGGCCATGGGTAGATTTTTCAGCCCCTTATTCATCAACACCACTTGAGCCGTTTGCACCGCGATCTGGGAGGCTTCATTCAATGAAATACCGATGGTGGCCTTGGCCAGGGCCG
>SXXL01000007.1 GCA_005789565.1 Bacteroidota bacterium
AAATGGACGAGGTGATCTTTGAGGAATTCAAAGGAACCGGTAACATGGAATTGCAACTCGATCGCAAGCTGGCCAACAAACGGATCTACCCGGCCATCGATCTTACCTCTTCCTCCACCCGCCGCGACGACCTCCTGCTCGACAAAGACGTGTTGCAGCGCATGAATCTTCTTCGTGTCTATTTGACCGACATGAATACGGAAGAAGCCATGCGCGAACTACAGAACCGAATGAAAGGCACGAAGAGCAACGAGGAGTTTCTGGCTTCGATGAATCGATAAACCAAAACGATACCACAGTAAAACCCGGACTCCCAAAAGGTTCGGGTTTTTTCATGCACTCAATTCAAAGTAACTTCACCCGTAATGGCGGTTCGTCCAATTGATATTGAAAATTTCCTCGAATTGTCCGAATTACACCCGGTATTGGATGTACGGAGTCCGGGAGAATACAATCACGCCCACATCCCGGGTGCGCATTCGTTTCCATTGTTTGACGACAATGAACGAAAAGAGGTCGGCACCACATACAAACAGCAAAGCCGCGAACAGGCGATCAAGGTTGGATTGGATTTTTTTGGTCCGAAAATGAGACCGCTGGTCGAACAGGCAGAAGCCATTGCAGAAAAAAACGGCTCGCGCACCTTGTTGGTGCATTGCTGGCGCGGTGGCATGCGCAGCGGTGGGGTGGCCTGGTTGCTGGACCTCTATGGATTCAACGTACACACGCTAGTGGGCGGATACAAAAGTTTTCGTCGCTGGGCGCTCGAGCAATTTGAAAAAGAATACCCCCTGCAATTGATCGGCGGCTATACCGGTTCGGGAAAAACCGACTTGCTAAATGCCTTGGTGAAAAAAGGTGAAGCGGTATTGGATCTGGAGGGATTGGCACATCACAAGGGATCGGCGTTTGGGAACATTGGTCAGCCCGAACAACCTTCTCAAGAGCATTTTGAAAACAAACTCGCGTTATCGCTTCGTAACATTCAAAAAAATGCGCCGAATCGAATTTGGGTGGAGGATGAATCGCAGCGGATCGGGCGCGTGAACATTCCCGGTACATTCTGGAATTTGATGCGTCGTTCGGTGGTTCACTTTCTCGACATCCCGTTTGAAAAAAGATTGTCCTACATCGTAGAAGGATATGGATCGCTGGATGCACAACGATTGTCCGATGCTACCGATCGCATCCGAAAAAAACTGGGTGATAAAAATGCCACCGAAGCGATCGAATTCATCGCAAACGGTCAGATAACCGAGGCCTTTGACATATTGCTTCGGTATTACGACAAGCTGTATAAAAAATCGTTGCACAACCGAGAGCAAGCCGATGAGTTGATCCGGTTGATCGAGGCTTCTGAGGTCAGTGAAGAAAATGCAACCTTATTGTTGAATACAAAAACATCATGAATCAACTTCCTGAAACACCGCTAACGTCGTTTACCCGAAATACCGGTTGCAGTTGCAAGATCGCGCCGCAGGTATTGGAGCAGATCATCAAACCCGGGTCTGCCTTGGATGTGTTTCCGCAGTTGCTGGTGGGAAATGAATCACTCGATGATGCTGCGGTGATGGACCTGGGGGATGGTAATGCGTTGATCTCTACGACTGATTTTTTTACGCCCATCGTGGATGAGCCATTTGAATATGGTCGCATCGCGGCGGCGAATGCAATCAGTGATGTATATGCGATGGGGGGCAAACCGATCATGGCGCTGGCGATCTTGGGGTGGCCGGTTGATAAACTGCCTGCTGAACTGGCGGCACAAGTGATCGAAGGCGCGCGGGCTGCTTGTAAGGAGGCGGGTATTCCGTTAGCGGGCGGACATAGCATTGATTCCACCGATCCCATTTTTGGATTGTCTGTAAATGGAATCTGCCGTGTTGAACAGATCAAAAAAAACAGTGGTGGCAAGCCCGGTGATCAGCTTTTTCTGACCAAGCCACTTGGCAGCGGCATTTTGTCGACCGCTAGAAAAAGAGGATTGCTCGATCCCGCACATTGTGAAGCACTCTTGAACACCATGGGTTCTTTGAATAAGATCGGAGAAGCGTTGGGAAAAATGAGTGGGGTGAGTGCCCTCACCGACGTAACAGGCTTTGGATTGATTGGTCATTTAGGTGAGATGGTGGTCGGCAGTGATTGCGGGGCCGAGATCTGGTATGATCGATTGAAACTATTGCCGGGTGTATCACAATATATACAGCAGCGGGTCTTTCCGGATTCGACCACCCGCAACTGGAGTCGGTATCAGGCGGATGTTCAATTTGAAAAGGGTGTGCCGGTAGCGGAAGCATTCACGTTGTTGCCCGATCCACAGACCAATGGCGGCTTGCTGATTGCCGTGGCGAAAGATTCGGTTGATGCATTAAAAAAACAACTACAAGCGTGCGGGCTGAACGATCACCTGTTGCCCATCGGGGCGCTCACGGCGCCGGGTGCTAAGCGGATCGTGATCCGCTCGTCCGACCAGATATCATAATAGGGAGTCGATCGCTTTTGCGAGTGCGTGATCTTTTTCTGTAACGATGTTTCCCGCATCGTGTGTGTTGAGCCAGATCTCCACGGTATTCCACACATTGGTCCATTTCGGATGATGCTGTTGCTGTTCGGCCAGCATTGCTACGCGACTCATAAAGGCGAAAGCCTCCGAAAAATCACGGAATTGAAATTTTCGATAGAGGGTGTTGTCGGTTTCCGTCCACATACGATCAGAATAAAAGGTTTTCGCGGTGCTTGACTTGGTCGATGGCGAGTTTCACGACCATCTGAACGGAGTGCGTGCTGCGGATGGCTTGCATGGTTTCCTCCAGCCAGGCCGGTTCGATCTCATCTCCTTTCATCAGCCAGAGGTAATCCATGTGCTTTAATTCGGGCAGGAGATATTCGCCGTCAAACTGGTTGACATATAAATAATGTTCGAGCATCGAATCGCGGCGGCGATATTCATAGACCTTGAAAAAATATTCGCGCTTTTTTCTGACCAGTCCGATCTCCAGGTCGTTGATGCGAAAGTCGAGTTGCAGTTGGGCGTTCAGGTGCCACACGAACTGATAATCACGAATGGGGGCCATGATCCCGAGCAGACAGGCCTCGTCGAAAAACATTTCGTTGAGGGCTGCCGTATCGAGAATGAGTTTTTGTCCCCTTTCCGCCATGATGGTTCTTTCTAGAAAGTTACGCTGACTTCTTCGGTTTTATCGCCCCGCTGATAAACAACTTTTACGGTTTGTCCTTTTTTGAATTTCCCCAGCGTCTGCATGTAGCTTTCCATTGAGCTGATGTTGTATTCGCCGATCTGAAGTACGATATCGCCAGCCTTGAGTCCGGCTTTTTGGGCCGGTTTTCCTTCACCGACGCCATCGGCCCGCACACCTTTTCCGGAATAGGTATAGTCGGGCATGATACCCATCGTTACGCTAAAACGGGCCGTGGTGGTGGTTTGTGCTTCGCGGGTTTTCAAAAACGCGAGCTTGGGTTCTTCGTTCAATCCGCCGATCGTGCGCTCGATGTGTCGAAGGATGCGGACCATACCGGAATAATTGATCCGATCGGCATCATCGGAGGGTTTGTGATAGTCGGTGTGCAGTCCGGTGAAATAGAAAAGCACCGGAATGTCTTTGCGATAAAAGGAAGAGTGGTCGCTGGGACCCGTGCCGCTGGAATCGATGCGGATACCGAGCAGATCATTCTTTTTTGGATCGATCACTTTGGACCAGGCCGGAGAGGTTCCATATCCGCCAAGAGTGATGGTTTGGCTACTGTCTGGCAGTCGTCCCACCATATCCATGTTGATCATATAATTAATCGACTTCAGGTCAACCGTGGGCTTCTCCGTAAAATATTTTGAGCCATACAATCCCAGCTCCTCTCCGGAAAAGGCAATGAAGAGATAATTATTCTTTTGCGCGGATTTCCCTTTCAGGAGTCGAGCCAGCTCGAAGAGCATGGAGGTGCCGCTGGCATTGTCGTCGGCTCCATTGTGTATATCGGGGGTGCCGGTGTGGCGGGAGTTATTGTCTTCTCCGTAGCCGAGGTGATCGTAATGTGCGCCGAGCACAACGGTCTTTTCGGCGCGATTATCGAGGTAGCCGATCACGTTGTATCCGCGTCGGATGTTTTCTTCAAAAGAGACCCTTGCTTCTACGTAAATAGGTCCCTTCGAAACCTGAATGGCTCGGATGGCCGCTTCGTTGCGCAGGTACGCGGCGGGAACGGCCAGGGTTTCCGTACGGTCTTTGGGCTGAAACGAGAGTTTGTCGCCCGACGGATGCGTGTTGTACAAAAGCAGGGCGGTGGCCCCGGAGCTGGCCGCTTTTTTGGTCTGCTCGTATATATAACTGCCCAGGTCGAAGTGGGGATTTCCGGCATTATCGGTAATGCCCTCGTGGAGATCGATGATCCACAAAGTATTCACCTCCCGAACGCCGGGAAGGGATTTGTCTTTTATCTCCGCTTTAGCGCTCCAGGGAAAGAAGAAATAATCCTTATCCGCCTTTAGCGTATCGCCCAGAACAAGCAGGTAAGAACCGGTCTGCGGTTTTTTACCCTCATTTACCTCGAATGGTTGAATATATCCCTCAAGGCCTTTGGGCAACAACCCCGCCTGCCGAAATTGTTCCGCTATATAATTACGGGCCAGCCATTCGCCCCGGGTACCGGTCCTTCTGCCCTCCAGCGAATCGGAGGCGAGATACGAAACATGTTGCTGAAAGCGGACTTGAGCGGCCCGATCGGCTCGCATTAACTTTTTTGCACCCGGTACGCAGGCAGATAATAATAGAAGAGAAGCGAAGAAAAGGGTCGACTGCTTGAACATGGATATAGAATTGACTGCAAAGTTACCGGGTATCGGATTCAAAAACCGGAAATGATACGGGGAGTTCGCAATTCCGGTCTACTTTTGCCGAATTGAAATCCGCTCCTCTTCATATCGCCCTGGTCGGTAATCCTAACAGCGGAAAAAGTTCGTTGTTCAACTGCCTGACAGGCCTGAATCAACAAGTCGGCAATTTTCCAGGGGTTACGGTCGATAAGACCACCGGGCAATTTTCGATCGGCGAGGGTCCCGCAGAAGCGATCGACCTACCCGGCACCTATTCGCTTTATCCTAAACGAGTGGATGAGTGGGTGAGTTATCGGGTGGTGATCGGAGACGATGAGGGTTTTCGGCCCGACTTGGTGATCGCGGTGGCCGATGCCAGCAACCTGAAACGGAATCTGCTGCTTTGCTCCCAACTGATCGACCTGAATGTACCGGTGGTGATCGCGCTGACCATGATGGACCTGGCGCGGAAAAAAGGAATCCAGATCGACATCCCCGCATTGGAACGCGAGCTTGGTGTACCGGTCGTGGCTGTGAATCCCCGCAAAAACAAAGGCATCCAGGAGCTGAAAAAAACGATCCAGCTCTGTACCAAACAACCCATCAAAACGGCCGCTCGACCCATCATTGCTGCAAACACACTGGCTCCTGTGGCGGTGGCACAAACCCAATCACTGTTTCCGGAGATCGCCGACTACAAAGCCATTCACTACCTGATCCACCACAGATCGCTGGCCCTCCCCCATCAGGAAGCACTGAAAGCCATTGAGGAAAAAAATAAATTCAATCCCACCAAAACACAGGCCGAAGAGATCCTGCAACGCTACGCTCGGATTCGGGAGGTCATGCAGGCGGCCGTGTCCGAGCCGGATCCCCTGAAAAAGAAGATGATCACCGAGCGGCTCGATAATATCTTTTTGCATCGCCGCTGGGGAAATCTGATCCTGTTGACGGTTTTGTTTCTGATGTTCCAGGCCGTTTTCTGGTTGGCGAAGTATCCGATGGACTGGATCGAAAGCTGGTTTGGTATTTTCTCGGGATGGCTGGGAGAAAGCTTGCCCGTGAATGCCTGGAGCGACCTGTTGATCAATGGTGTGGTGGCGGGACTGGGCGGGATCTTCGTGTTCGTACCCCAGATCATGATCTTGTTTGGCATCATTACGTTGCTGGAGGACTCCGGTTACATGGCCCGGATCAGTTTTTTGACCGATCGGTTGATGCGAAGCGTTGGACTCAACGGAAAAAGCGTCATGCCCATGATCAGCGGTTTTGCCTGCGCCGTTCCTGCGATCATGAGTGCACGAAACATTGAAAATCGAAAAGAGCGACTGCTGACCATCCTGATCACCCCGCTGATGAGTTGTTCGGCTCGCTTGCCGGTTTATTCGATCCTGACGGGATTGGTGATCCCGGAGCAATACGTGTTCGGACTGCTGAGCCTGCAGGGGTTGGTGATGATGGGCTTGTATGTGTTCGGCGTGGTGATCGCCTTGGTCGTGTCCAATATCGCTAAATGGTTTATCCGCATTCAGGAAAAAAGCTTTTTCATTCTGGAACTCCCCGATTACCGGATGCCCCGCTGGGGAAACACCGTTACCGTCATGTTTAATAAAGCCAAGATCTTCTTGTTCGATGCTGGAAAGGTGATCATGATCATCAGTTTGGTGTTGTGGGCGCTTTCCTCTTTCGGACCAAGCAACAGCATGCAAGCTGTCGAGCAGCGTTACCTCGAAGCCAAAGCAGCCTCGACCAAGCCTGCCGAACAGATCGAGCGGGAATATCATAGCGAAAAACTGGAATTCTCTTACGCCGGTATGTTGGGTCATGCGATCGAACCGGCGATCGCGCCCCTGAGTTTTGATTGGAAGATCGGTATTGCGTTGATCACCTCCTTTGCTGCACGCGAAGTGTTTGTCGGCACCATGGCTACCTTATATAGTGTAGGGGAAGACGAGCCCAGCAGCAAGGTTTTGAAAGATAAGATGCGCAGTGCTACGCGGCCCGACGGCTCGGTCGTGTTCACACTGGCCACGGGTGTGTCTTTGTTGATCTTCTACGCGTTGGCCATGCAGTGCATGAGCACCCTGGCAGTGGTGCGTCGGGAAACCCGTAGCTGGAAGTGGCCGGCGATACAGCTGGTATACATGACCGGTTTGGCCTGGATCATGAGCTGGCTGGCTTATTTACTGTTGCGCTGATCGATCCCCCATCGATCATTCGGTTCAAAATGTTCCCATAGTATATCGGCTACCTTTCGAGCGAGGGTCCACGCTTCATTTTCGTGCGTCCACCGCTGGTCTTTGTTATTCTTCGTAAAGACGCAGAATACAAAAGGTCGGTTGGGAGCATTTACGATCATTGCCTCGCTTCGGGACGCGTTGACACATCCGTTTTTGCTGAACACCTCGATGTAGGGGGGAAAGCGAGAGAGCGCTTCATCCTCATCCCAAATATTTCTTCCCATGCAGCGAAGCATTCGGTCGTCGATTACAGGTGAGAAGAGTTGATTTCGGTAAACCCGCTCGAACAACTCGCCCATTTCGCGGGGGGTGGTTTGTCCCCAGCCGAATTGCAGTCGGTTAGCTTCCCGTCCGGCCGTGCGGGAATTTACCCGGGTGTTTTTAAATCCCAGACTATCGAGCAGTTGATTGATGCGGGTGCCGGTTCCGGCGATGGATTGAAGCCACAGGCTGGCGGTGTTGTCGCTCGTTGTCATCATCAGCATGATGATCTTTTTCAGGGCGATCTTTTCGTTGGACTTAAAAGATCCCAGAATATCCTCTCCGGTATAGAGCAGGGAGTCTTTATAAACAAAGCTGGAATCGTAGCTCAATTCTCCGCGGTGGAGGCGGTCCATGATCCCCAACAGAATCGGCACCTTAACAATACTCGCCGTTGGAAAGAGGGTGTCGGCCTGATAGGTTGCCGTTTTTCCGGAGCGAAGGTCCTTTACATATACGCCTATCTGTCCCTGAAATCCGGCGACCGCCTGTTCGATCTTGCGATACAGCTTGGCATCGGTGCGCTGGGCGATAACGGGATCGCCTGCGAGGAGTAGAAATAGAATTATCCAGCGATTCATATTATTTAGGTTGCATCATATCCAGCACCATACTGCAGAATGCCCGAATGCCGGTGGGCATGCCGCTATTGTCGACATAAAAATCGGCCGTGTGGTGGGGCGGCGCTTTGGCCGGATCGTTTCCTTTGGGCATTCCTCCGAGATAGAGAAACACCGCCGGGGCCTTGGTACCGTAATAAGAAAAATCCTCTGCTCCCGTCACCCATTCACGGGGCATCACCTTTTCGGTGCCCGCAGCTTTTTCCAATGAGGGTATAATTTTTTTCAATAGTTCTGGGTTGTTGTAGGTGACCAAGGTTTTGGTCTCTATCGTTACCTCCGCTTTGGCGCCCGATGCTTCGGCAATATGTTTGGCCGTGTGCCGGATCTTCTCGTGCACTTCTTTTTGCATCTCCGAGTCAAGCGTGCGTATGGTACCAGCCATGGAACAGCTTTCGGGAATGATATTTTGGCGAACCCCTCCGTTGATCTTGCCAACGGTGATCACAACGGGCGCTTTGGTTAGGTCGGATTGGCGGCTAACAATAGCTTGTAATCCCTCAATGATCTGCGCAGAAACCTGAATGGGATCCACCCCCTTCCAGGGTTGGGAACCGTGACTTCCCTTACCCTTTACCTCGATCGAGAACCAATCGGCAGCAGCCATGAAGGCGCCGGGCTTATAGTGGATTTGTCCGGCCTCGATATCCGACTCAATGTGGAAGCCAAGGGTCATATCGACCTTGGGGTTTTCCATCACGCCTTCTTTGACCATCAGGGCTGCTCCGCCCTCCTCTCCCTCAGGGGCTCCCTCTTCCGCCGGCTGGAAAATAAATTTCACGGATCCGGCGATCTCGTTTTTAAAGGAGGTTAGCACTTCTGCAGTTGCCATCAGCATGGCCACGTGTGTATCGTGACCACAAGCATGCATCACACCCACTTCTTGTCCGTTATACGTGGTTCGCGCCTTAGATGCAAATGGAATATTCACGCGCTCGGTTACCGGCAAAGCATCTATATCCGCCCGAAGGGCGATACAGGGACCGGGCTTTGCGCCTTTCAACAAACCAACCACGCCCGTATACGCAACGCCCTCCTGCACCTCCATACCCAATGATCGTAAGTGTGCTGCAATCAGTTTGGATGTTCGAAACTCGCGGTTGCCGAGCTCGGGGTTTTGGTGGATATCCTCTCGCCAGGCATTCGTCTTCGGAATGATCGTTTCCACTTTTTGAAACATTCGTTGACGTAGCTGTTCTTTTTTGTCCTGGGCCGATGTGTTCAGCGCCACGAACCAGAAGAACAAAGCGATGGGGAAAGCACGCATGCGTATAGATTTGCCTCAAAATACTTCGTTTTTCTGCTATATTTAAATATGCTCCTTCGGCACATCCCCTTTCTACGCTCCGTGGCTTGGCACAGCGTGACCGCCTTTGGTGGTCCCCAGGCCCACTTGGGCTTGATGCTTCGCCGATTTGTCCGGAACCGGCCGTATGTCAGCGAGACCGAGTTGATGGAGTACAATTCTTTTTGCCAATTGCTCCCGGGCGCCTCCTCGACCCAAACCCTGACCCTCATTGGATACAAAAGAGGAGGTGTGCCGCTGGCAGTACTGACACTTTTGATCTGGATCTTGCCGGCCTCTGTGTTGATGGGTGGGCTGACCTTTCTGATCGATCGGGGTCGGGGACTGGAGCATTCGGCCTTTGAATATGTAGCGCCTATGGCCGCGGGGTTTTTGGGATATGCAGCCCTTCAATTGTTTCCGCTGGCGGTCAAGAATACGATCACGTGGATCATTTTTTTCATTTCAGCGATAATCTGCTTCTGGTTTTTTGGAAGTCCCTGGATGATCCCGGTACTGATGGTGGCCGGTGGCATCGCAACCAACTTCAGCAACAAACGAATTCCGCAACAAAGTGATAAACCCAAAACGATCCGCTGGTGGAACTTTTGGTTATTCGGCATCCTTTTTCTGTTGGCAGGTTTTTTTAGTGAGGTGGCCAGAAAACAGGAATGGCCGGAACGAAAGCCCATTAACCTGTTCGAGAATACCTATCGGATGGGTAGTTTGGTGTTTGGCGGTGGGCAAGTATTGTTGCCGCTGATGTATGAGCAATGGAGTGTGCGACCGGGTCGTGTGCAGGAAAACAATCCGGGTGCGATCCGAATCGATCAAAAAGATATGCTGGTTGGAATGGGTATGGTACGCGCCGTTCCTGGTCCCGTTTTTTCCATCGGCGCATTCACCGGTGGAATGGCCCTGAGGTCTGAGGGTGTTTTTTGGCAACTGCTCGGCTGTATTATTGGGATGGTGGCGATCTTTCTTCCCAGCGCCTTGCTGGTTCTATTCTTTTATCCCATCTGGCACAACCTGAAAAAATATGCCGTGATCTATCGTTCTGTCGAGGGCATCAACGCCGTCGTCATGGGCGTATTGGCCGGCTCGCTGTTTTTTATTCTGATGGATGTAGTGGGCACTCCGACATCAATTCAACTCTATCCGCTGTTGGTGTTTCTTGCCACCGTGGGCTTGCTGCAGTTCACCAACATACCCGCGCCCCTATTGGTGGGCGCCTGCCTGGCACTGGGCTATTTTTTATAATACCCTCCGCGCTCGATCTCGTCCAAAACCTTTTCGGGAACCAAATAACGAACCGATTTACCGACCCGCAATAAAGATCGTATCTGCGTGGCCGACACCGGAAGCAACGGCGCCTCCAGTCGAAGAATATTCGCACCGTGCGTTTCTTCGATGAAATGACCCGGTCGGTCATATATATAGATCGGAAAATGTTTCGTAATGAATGTAAAATTCTTCCAACGATGAATGTTTTGAAAACTATCACCCCCCATGATCACCACCCACTCGTAGGTCGGATGTTTCTCTTGCAAATGGATCAGCGTATCGCTGGTGTATGACGGGCGCGGTAACGAAAACTCTATGTCCGAAGCTTTGATGCGACTATCGCCCTCGGTGGCCAACTGAACCAAGTGCAGTCGGTCGTACTCATTCAATAAAGAGTGCTCCGCCTTCAGGGGATTGTGCGGACTCACCACCATCCATACCCTATCCAGATCGGTCTCATTCAAAAAATGGTTGGCAATGATCAAATGACCAACGTGGATGGGATTGAAAGAACCGAAAAAGAGTCCGACCTTCATTTATAATACATTGATTGTCATTGTTTTACATCAACAATGATCTGCTCTGCCTCGCTCAGTCTAAGACTCAGGTGATAGCCCGAAACATTCACAGATATCGGATCCCCCATCGGCGCCACCTGCTCCATTAATACAGCCTCTCCGGGAACCAACCCCATTTCCATGAGCTTAATGGAGATCTCCTCGCCGGTGAATTCAGCGATCACCGCCTCCTGGCCCGGTTTTAATTCAGATAGTTTCACACCGCAAATCTACATCCTTGATGGTCCGCTTTTCTTTACGATTTTTGAAATAATGAAGACCCTCCCTACCATTCGATTCTTCTTTGAGAATAAGTCGGTTAGCCTGCTTCAGCGAACCCGACTCAAGAAGTTCCTGCTGGCCCTTTTCAAAAAAGAAGGAAAGCGGGTGGATTCCATCAATTATATCTTCTGCTCCGACAAAAGACTACTGGAAATCAACCGCCAATTCCTTCAACACGACTTTTACACCGATATCATCACATTCGACCTTTCCGAGTCGGACCACCTCAGCGCTGAAATCTATATAAGCCTCGACCGAGTGCGAGAAAACGCCC
Organism: Bacteroidota bacterium; assembly: GCA_005789565.1. GTDB lineage: Bacteria > Bacteroidota > Bacteroidia > Chitinophagales > Chitinophagaceae > JJ008. Next base: position 11,629 of record SXXL01000007.1, read on the forward strand.
AAACCCACAAAACCACCCTGAAATCGGAACTTCTTCGGGTCATTTTCCACGGCGCCCTCCATTTGTGCGGGTACGGAGATAAGACCAAGAGGGAAAAGATGCTCATGCGGGAGAAGGAAAACCAATACTTGGGTGAGGTTGAGAAAATGAGGAGATGAGGGGTTGATGTGTTGGGTGGCTTCCGTTTAATGTTGTCCAGGTTCCACGTGGAACACCTAAACAGTCCCTAGAACTGCGGTTCCACGTGGAACGCCCCTAGTTTATTTCGCTCAATTCGCGCTCGTTTCTAATCAAATACCTCAACTCTCTACCCTCTACTCTAAACCCTCTACTATCTTCGCGGAATGTTTCCTAGATACAATGTAATCGTGGTGGGGGCGGGTCATGCCGGTTGTGAAGCGGCGGCGGCGGCGGCGAATTTGGGTTCCAAGACGTTATTGATCACAATGAACATGCAGACCATCGCCCAGATGAGCTGTAATCCGGCCATGGGGGGTATTGCTAAAGGACAGATTGTGAGGGAGATAGATGCCATGGGCGGGTATTCGGGAATTGTGACAGACCTTTCGATGATTCAGTTCCGGATGTTGAACCGGAGTAAGGGTCCGGCCATGTGGAGTCCGCGCGCGCAGAACGACCGAATGCTTTTTGCTCAAAAATGGCGGGAGATGCTGGAGCAGACGCCGAATCTGGATTTCTACCAAGACATGGTCAGGGGACTATTGGTGAAGGATGGGCGTTGTCAGGGTGTTGTTACGGGAATGGGGCATGAGGTGATGGCGGATGCGGTGGTATTGACGAATGGTACCTTTTTAAACGGGGTGGTGCATATCGGGGAGAAGAATTTTGGGGGTGGGCGGATGGCGGAGCGGGCGGCTTCCGGGATAACTGAGCAGTTGGTGGGGTTGGGTTTTGAGAGCGATCGGCTTAAGACTGGCACGCCTCCCCGGATCGATGGCAGGAGCCTGGATTATTCCAAAATGGAAGAGCAACCAGGTGATAATCAAGTGTTTGGGTTTTCTTATTTGGATGTTCAGAAGCCCAAGGAGCAGCGGAGTTGCTGGATCGCCTACACCGATTCGGCCGTTCATGATATATTAAAAACGGGGTTTGATCGGAGTCCGATGTTCGCGGGTCGGATCGATGGGGTGGGTCCGAGGTATTGTCCCAGCATCGAGGACAAGATCAATCGATTTGCCGATCGCGACCGGCACCAGCTTTTTATTGAACCGGAGGGATGGAATACGGTAGAGATCTATGTTAACGGATTTTCCACCTCCTTGCCCGAAGAAGTACAATATGCGGCATTGAAGAAGATCCCGGGGTTTGAGAATGTGCGGATGTTCCGGCCGGGGTATGCGATAGAATACGACTATTTTCCGCCCACGCAACTTGACTACTCGTTGGAAACCAAGCAGTTACAAAATCTTTTCTTTGCGGGACAGATCAATGGAACTACCGGCTATGAGGAGGCTGCTTGCCAGGGTTTGATGGCGGGGATCAATGCGCATCGTAAATCAAAAGACGTGGAGCCGATCATTTTGAAAAGAAGTGATGCTTACATCGGGGTGTTGATCGATGATTTGATCAGCAAGGGAACGAAGGAGCCGTATCGAATGTTCACTTCGCGAGCGGAGTATCGAACATTGTTGCGGCAGGATAATGCAGATTTACGATTGACGGAGATGAGTTATCGTTTTGGGTTAGCGAAACAGGAGCGAATGGATCGAGTGGAGCATAAAAAAAATTCAGTTGAGCACATTAGAGAATTATTGCAAAACACCTCGTTGGAGCCGGAAGAGATCAACGATTGGTTGCAGCGCTTAGGCTCTGCCCCTGTCACGGAAAAGTTGAAGGCTGCGCGAATTGTCTTGCGTCCCGATGTAGAGTTGAAAGATTTTATCAACGCTTGTCCGAAGTTGAAAACCCTATTGGGGCATTACGATGAGGAGTCGATCGAGCAGGCGGGCATACAGATCAAGTATCAGGTCTATTTGGAAAAGGAGCGTGAGTTGGTTTCCCGAATGGCGCAAATGGAGGAATTGGAGATCCCCGAGCGATTTGATTATGCCCGCATCGCTTCTTTAGGAAATGAAGCGAGAGAGAAGTTGGAGAAAGTCCGGCCACGCACCCTTGGGCAGGCCAGTCGTATATCGGGTATCAATCCCAGTGATGTACAGATCCTGATGGTATATATGGGCCGTTAGGTGAAATAAAGAGGGCCTGTATACCGACCCCCTTTACGCGCTCGCGCATTAATCCGCCGCCTTACTACCAAGCAACAACAATTCATTCACCTGTATCTCGGTGGAATAGCGCTTGTTGCCCTCTCGGTCTTGGTAGGTTCGGTTGATCAACTTGCCCTCGATCGCCACTTCTTTTCCTTTAGCCAGAAAGCGTTCAGCGATGTCGGCCAATTTGCCCCAGGCGATCAGGTTGTGCCACTGAGTTTCGGTAATCCGTTCGCCTTCAGCGTTGCGATAGCTTTCGTTGGTCGCCATGCTGAACCGGGCCATTTTACGGCCGCTGTCGAAGGTTCGAATCTCAGGACTGTTCCCCAGATTTCCAATGAGCTGTACTTTGTTCTTTAATGCGTACATGATTCTTGTTTTGTGCAATCGCTCCTTACGGGGAGTGTTTGCGGTGAAGGTTTATATATTTCAATCGACACGGGCCCATGTCGACGTGGTAAAATTGAGGGGGACGAAAGATGGTACTCGTCCGAAAAGCATTTATCTGAATTTTAAGCGTAAATCCAATTAATATGGAAACGTCTCTTAAACGAGTTTGTCGCTTTTGTGGGGATCCGCTGCGCGGAAGAACGGATAAGGCTTTTTGTGATGGTCGCTGCCGCAATCAATATCATAACCGAAAACAAAAAGTGCCGGTGTTAAGTGAATCGGCAAAGCGGGTGCAGCGGCAGTTGATCAAAAACCGGCGGGTGTTGCAGGAGTTGTTGCGAGATCGGAGCCGGTGCTTGGTGGAGAGAGATCAGCTTCTTCTGCGCGGATTTTCCTTCGATTTTTTTTCGCATTGCCGCTCCGGAAGAGGTGGTGCAGTCGTCTTCTGTCTCGACCTGGGCTACCGAAAAAAATCGGCGCGTAAGCTGGAGATCGTACGACAACCCGAAACAATAAGCGTTTTGTAGTATCTGGCTTTGGGTTGAACCCCTGCCGGTTACATTTTTCCGTCCACAAGTTTGGGTTTGGGGTGGGGCCCGCCTAAATTCCCATTGTTGTCCAATCCATATAGAAAGTCCAGTATCCTTGGGTTTTGGAAGATGAGATCCCCAAAAAACCCCGCTCAGGCGGGGGTTTTTTTTGTGTGTTTTGTTGTGCGGTGTCACTAGTTGTGCGTGATCACCTCGGCGCCAAGCGCCTGATTGCCCGCACCCGCTACCAGTCCTTTGGCAAAAATGGTGTAGATCTTGCCCGCCTGCAATACAACGTTCGGAACGGTTAGGACGGTGTTCCCGGCCACGCGAACCTCAAATGTGTAGGTGCCGGAGGGCACCGGCGTAAAATCACGATTGGCCGTAGCGGATGCCTGGGTTTCAAAACTTCGGTCGGAAAAAACGGGACTGAATGTTCCGCCGTTCGCGACCGTTCCGACCGTTACGGTGGGGGCATCGGGACTTAAATGAAAAAAGCGAACATGCGCCCGCCCACCCGCGGGAGCCGTGAGGTCATCTTCTACCGCCAGGAGGCCGATCTGGGCAAGTACGTTATAGGCAAACAGTGAATAGTTCCTATCCTGAATAAAATTCAGCGTCGCAAAGGCAACCGTGTTCGTGGTGCCTGCGGCATTTACTCTGATGCCTCTGTTTCCGGATAATACGCTCAAATATCCCGTGGAGTTGGGGTAAGTTAGTTCGGTGTTGTTCTGTTTGGAGTTATCAACGAACAGGTCAACCCCGGGCGCGTCGGGGCTGGCGTGCACTACATTGATTCTGGAATAGGTGAGGACATCATTGTCGTCGTCGCAGGCGGTAAGTAGTCCCATTAGGATGGTTCCCAGCAGAAGGATGTTTTTCATTTTTATTTTTTATTTATTGTGAACAGGTTTGCTTTAAATGATCGGTTAGTTGTTTTTTTGTCGGGTGGTTGATCGAGGGGTCGAAACTAGTTTTCGCCAAGGTGTGCACCTTTGATTTCCATCAGCCTGTATATTTAACCTGTGGCAACACAAAACATGACCATGGTTGGGAATCGCTGGATCACCCTGTTGGCTGCGGCCTGGGTGGGGGTGGTCGGCGTGGGCTTATTCATCCCCCTAATGGATAATGACTCCGCACACCATGCTAATATTGCGCTGCGCATGTATTTGACCGGGGATTATGTAAACCTGGTCGACTATGATGGTCCGTACCTCGACAAGCCCCACCTCCACTTCTGGTTGTCCGCTCTTTCTTATCACCTCTTCGGCGTTTCTGGTTTTGCCTATAAGTTTCCCTCTTTTATTTTCTCCTTGGTTGGCATCTGGGCCGTGTATCGGTCGGGGGTTTTGTTGATCAACCGTTCCGCGGGAATCATCGCGGCACTGATCTATGCCACCTCAGCTTCCTTTTTATTGGCGCTGAATGATGTTAGAATGGACGCCATCCTCACCGCATGTGTAGCCATCTCGGTGTGGCAAGTTGCCGGATATTGGTCAAACCAACACCTCCGATATGTCTTGGGGGTAGTACTGGGGGCAGCGATGGGATTTTGCACCAAGGGTCACGTGGGTGTTCTGGTACCGTTGTTTTTTGCCCTGTCGTATTCTTTATTTACCAAAAACTGGAGGCCCTTGTGGAATCCAAAGATCTTATTGGGAGTGTTTTTATTCTTTCTGTTCATTTCTCCGGTTGTGTATTGTTACTATCTCCAATTCAATCTTCACCCGGAATTGCTGGTTCGGGGAAAAGACCAAATCGACGGCGTTCGGTTCATTCTTTGGGAACAATCGCTGGGAAGATATTCGGGCGAAATGGGCACCGATGCCGGCGGTGATAAGTTTTTCTTTTTTCACACCTTCTTGTGGGTGTTTGCTCCCTGGAGTTTGCTTGGATTTCTTTGTTTGTTCGGAAAAAAGTTCGGGGAACGCCTGGGGGTTGTTTCCCGTTCAGTCCTGTTGGTGCTGGTGATCTTTGGGGTGTTGGTTGGATTTTCAAGCTTTAAGCTTCCTCATTATCTAAATGTGGTGTTACCCCTTTCTTCCTTATGGGTAGCGTCCGTTTCGCAACAACAACCCCATTCCTTTATCCGGTACTCAAGGGTTTTAGGTTGGTGTATGTGGGGGTTGATTGGGGGGGTAGCCGGACTGGTGCTGATTGTGTGGTTCCCACAACAACCGGTTTGGTTTTGGGTAGGGTTGTTTGTTGTTTTCTTCCTTCTTTTTTATACCATTCGGGGTCGACGGGGGTTGTGCGTGGAAGATCAAGTGCTTCGATTGGGTGCGGCTGTATTGGTCATTTTTTGGATCCTTAACGCCGCATTTTACAAAAGCTTGCTTTCATATCAGGGTGGCAACCAATTGGCGCAGCAACCAGACATTCGGTCTTTGTCTGGAAAAATATATTCGCTCGAGGGTTGTTATAGCTCCTCTTTTTATTTCTATACCCGCACCACGCGGGAGGGGGTTTCGGTGGGCGATTTAAAAAATGTGAGGGGGTTTCTCTTGTTGGATAAGAAACAGCTGGGGTTATTAGAGCGGGCGGGCGTGGTTTGGAAAAAAGAATGGTCGGTGTTGGATTATGAAATCACCAAACTTTCGCTTCCTTTTTTAGATCCGCAAAAAAGATCCAGCGTTTGTACCTCGCTGATGCTGTTGGAGCTGGGGGTTGATTAGACAACCCTTTTACTTTCGCGCAAACGAATACCCAAATTTTATTCCGAACCAAACCGGCCAGAACCCATTTTCGTTGAAGTGCGGTGTAACAGCGATGCCCCACATGATTCCACCGGCGCTGGGTTGTCGGCGATAACCGAGGGTAAGGTGTCCGAACACGGAGTTTTTTTGATCAACCGAAAGCCCTACCACATCTACCGGGTAGGGGCTGGTGGTTGTTCCGCCAGGCCAGGTGTCGATATATGTATCCTCATAATGCAAGAAGGTGGTTCCAAAACCCATTTCAAAGAAATGCTTATTGTCTTTTGATAAAAGCCAGTTGACGCCGACGGGAAGGGTAAACACTTTGGTGTAGGTTCCGGTGAATCCGCCCAACCCAACCTTAAATCCCATTCCATCAGACGACCGTCGAAGCCGGCTTTCGTACATCGCGTTGAAGGCTATGCCGTTTCCGCCCAACTCCACAAAAATGTTTTGTCGGGGTTTTGCTTCCGGAAATTTAAGGCCGGTTTGCTGGGAGAGTCCCGGCACGGTTAGAATCGTTATAAATAAGGCAACGAGGGTGGTGGGATAGGATTTCATACTTCTTTTTAATTGGAGGTTTTGTTTTCCGCTTCGCTTTCGTCTGTTTTTTTCTTGGCCCTTTTTAAAATACCCAGGTGAAGACCCGCGTGGAAATCGGCCTGTTTGGAATTACTAAGAAGGGAGGAAAGAATGCTTCCTGATCCGAAGAATAGGGGGCCCAGGCGAACGGTGGTGCCCATGGTTAATTGAGTAAGTGAATTGTAATTGATCGGGAAATATAGACCCACACCTCTTCCTTCATAGCGGGGGGTTAAGGTAAATCCAGAGTATAAGAATGGGTTTTCTGGATTCTTATTGTTGGCGAGTGAGATTTGTGTTCCGGCAGATAAGTAGAGATTTCCAAAAAGACGGGCATCTCCATATAATTGGATGGTTGCAGGTAATGAAACGGTGATGGTGGTGGCATTGTTACTGGCAGCGGGGGTGAAATTTGGGTTGGTTGATAATATTTGTTTGTAACCATCGAACGAAACGCCTTGTAGTGTTTGTAAATCAAACCCGGGTGTAGAGGTTACCAACATATTAAACGATCCGCTTTTGCTTATATCTCGGTCGTATTTAATTGAACCGATATCTAAAACAGAAAGGGATAGTTTGTATTTATAAGGATGCCTTTTACTGTTACCGGACCGTTTTTCATAAACCAAACCAAAATCCAACCCAAGGCCAATACTACTTGATTGTAAGAGTTGGTTGGGAGTAAAAGAGGACACCTTTCCACTAATTCCTATTCCGATTTCTCCTCTTGATCCTTGCGCTAAATAAACATTTCCGTTCGGGCTTGGGGGTTGTATTAATGTTCCGGATAGTTGATTGATTTGAGCATAACTATTTCCGGCTCCTGCCAAGAATTTAATAGTTGCCCCAATTTTCAAAAGTTTGTCCTTTTCATCCTTGATGACTCTTCCATAAGTAAGACCATACTCCGCCCATCCATTGGTGTTAATTCGCATATTACTGCCGGATGAAATTTGATACGGGAAGGATATTCCGTTTTTTAAATCATCAAGGACCGTTTTTGCTAGTTTTCCATCAATATCGGTCACGGAAAACTGCCCTCTGATCCTGGAGCTTAAAACAATTCCGGATTTTTTATTTAGGTTAATCAATAATGAGGGGCCAAGAATATCTAGGTTTAATTGTCCACTCACTCTACCTTCCCCACTTAAAAAATTATTTAAGGTATTGGTTGAGTTAAACGTATTAAAGGTGGTGTTGAGGGAATAAGAAGCTTTATTATTTCCAAAACCCGCGTTGATAGAAAATAGATTTAAATCAAACAGATATCTGGAATCTGCAGCATGTGATGGATTAAAAAAAACAGATTGAACGCCTGTATAATTCCCTATCCTTGTCCCGGGAAAAGAAAAACTTTGAGCCCCTGTTTCTTTTTTAAAAAATATTGTTGAAAAGCAAAGAATTGTAAAAAAACGGTAATTAATCATGTCACAAAAATTAGATAATCGACCAGAAGTAAGAAATTTATTTTAACCAACCTCTCTATAATAAAAAAAATTATTTATTTTATTAAAACTCTATTATTACTATTCGTGTGGATTTGTGGATATCCTTTTTTTTAAAAAAATAAATGAGACCAATGAGTTGATAAATAGAATATTAAATAAGTAAGAAGAAAAAGAAGCTACGGTGGAGTGGTGTTGATAAAAGAGGATTAATAAACACAATCAACCCAAACGGTTTGTTTTAAAATAAAAGCTGACAAACAAATCACAATCAAAAGAGAATAATTAAACACCAATCCACACAATCCACAAGATATTAACAGACGAAATGGGGAGAAATTCCTCCTTTGTTAGCTCTCCTGGGGGGAGGAATAAAAAAACACCCAGAAAACAACCAAGTTGCTGTAAATCAATAACATATAAAAACAAGGTTGTTACTATTTGCCGGGTATTTATCTCTATATTAGTCTATAAAAACCTATTTTTGCCCCCCTAAATTGTTGTCTTTATGTCTGTTATACAGGATATCCGGGATAAGTATGCGAAGGTGACGGTGGTGTTGATCGCCCTGGCGTTGGTTGGATTTATTCTGACCGACTATTTCTCCGGTCAATCGCGCGGGATGAGTTCTTTACCCAACAAGATTGGTTCAGTGAATGGAAAGAGTATTTTATTCGATGAGTTTAATGGCAAGGTGTTGCAGGAGGAGGAAAATCTAAAATCTCAAGGCTATCCTCAAACGGCGGCTCTTTCCCAACAAGCCTTAGATAAGTCTTGGAATCAGGAGATCAACCGAATCATACTGGAGCAGTCTTTTAATAAGCTCGGCATTCGTGTGGGGAAGAAAGAATTGAACGATCTTTTATTTGGACCCAATCCTTCCGCGATCGCCCGGCAGTATTTAAGCAACCCTCAGGAGCCCTACAATCCTTCTGCGGTACAGCAAACGATCACGCAGATAAGAAAAAGCGGCACCACCACGCAAAAGACACAACTCAACCAGCTTTTGGATAACATGGTGTTGGAGCGCCAGTATGAAAAATTCAACTCCTTGTTATCAAGTAGCCTGAATACGCCGCGGTGGTTGGTAGAAAAACAAAATGCGGACAACAGCCGCCTGTCTAAAATCTCTTTTGTAAAAGAACCCTATTCCAGCATCGCTGATAGCACAATAAAGATTTCAGATACAGAGATCGCTGATTACATCAAGAAGTATCCCAAACAATTCAAACAGCAGGAGTCCCGCGCCATTGCTTATGTAACCTTTTCTGCGTCTCCCTCTTCGGCCGACAGTGCCGTTGTTCTTCAGGAGGTCAGAAATCTCAAAGACAGGCTCGCGGCGGCCGACAGCGTACCCATGTTCTTAGCCAGCGAGGGGGCCTCATATTTTAACGGCTACATCAACGCCAGCACCGTTCAAATCCCGGTTAAAGACTCCATCTTCCGCCTGCCGGTGGGGGGTGTGTTTGGCCCCTATTTGGATGGCAACAGTTATGTGGTTGCCCGGATGATGGGATCTAAGGTCTTACCCGATTCGGTCAAGTGCCGTCACGTATTGGTATCCAATGATATTGCCGGCGGAGGATTTGCCGACAGCATCGCGTCTGCCAAGATCGATAGCGTGAAAAAAGCGATCGAGGGTGGGGCGAATTGGGCTGAGATGGTCAATAGATACAATCCCGCATCGGATGGTAGTCGCCAAAACGCCGGGGAAATGACCTTTAGTTCGACTCAAATCCAAGACGAGGGGTTTGCGCCCGAGTTTGCGAAGTTTATTTTATTTGACGGTAAGCCAGGTGAGCGCAAGGTGGTTAAAACCTCGTTCGGATATCACTACATTGAAGTTCAGTCGTTCATTAAGCCAACCGTTCACTACAAGGTGGCTTACCTGCCCCGCGAGATCGTCGCCAGTCAGGAAACCGATAATAATGCGCTCAATCAAGCCAACGAGTTTGCTGCGGAGAGTCGCGATCATAAATCCTTCGAGTCAAACTATGAAAAGAAGTGGAAGGCAAAGGGTGCCGCGCGCAATCAAGCCGCGAACATCACCTCTTGGTCTTCCGAAATTCCCGGCATTGGTCTTTCCAGAAGTTTGGTGCGCGCCGTGTACGAAGCGGATCTGGGTGAAGTGTTGAAGCCGGAGCGGGTGGAGAATAATTATGTGGTGGTGGCCGTAACGGAGGTGCTGGAAGAGGGTACTATGTCTGTTGAGAAGGCCCGCGCGTCCGTTGAGCCCCTGTTGCGCAACCCGAAGAAGGCGGGTGTTATTCAGTCTAAGATCGGAAAGGTTAGCACCCTGGAGGCGGCAGCAACCGCTCTGGGGGGCAAGGCCATAGAAATGGCCGACAGCCTGCGGATGGCAGGAGCCCCCAACAGCGCGCTGGGATTTGAACCCCGGGTATTGGGTGCCGCCTTTAATCAGGCCAACCAAGGAAAGGTGGTGAGCGCGGCCATTCCCGGTATGGGCGGTGTTTTTGTGGTTCGCGTCGAGCAACAGACAACCACCCCGGTCACCGCGGGTGATGTTCAAGAGCAGCGAAAGGCCCGCACCGAGCAGGCAAAACAGGCCCTTAACAACCAGTATAGCCCAAATAATCCGATTTCTGTCCTCCGCAATGCAGCGGAAATAAAAGATTATCGGTCTAGGCGATATTAGTCGTACCAATACTAACTGCATAATCCGCCCCTTTTTAGGGGCGGGTTTATTTTAACAAGGCTCTGCCAAAAGGAAGGCGGGCGAGCAGTAATTTTGCCGAGCATGTCTGATACCATAATTAATAAGGTAGCCGAAAGCGGGCTCATCACCCTGAATCTGGAGGAGTGGTATCCGACCGAGGAGATTCGGGTTTTTGATCTGAAAGATCATTTGTTCATGGGACTCATCCTGAAAGAAAAAGATTTTAGAGAGGCCTTAAAGAATACCGACTGGTCTGCTTACCAAAACCAGCTCATTGCCGTTACCTGCTCTGCCGATGCCATCATACCCGCCTGGGCCTATATGTTAGTGGCCACCTATTTGGCCCCCATTGCTGCTGGCATCCATCAAGGCTCGCCGGACGAATACCGAAGCATTTTGTTTCGGCAGCGAATACAAGACATCGATTTGCACCCCTTTATCGATCAGCGGGTGGTGGTGAAGGGCTGCGGCGATCTGCCCATTGGCCCCGATGCCTATCTGGAGATCACCCGTATCTTACAACCCGTTGCCAAGAGCATTATGTACGGCGAACCCTGTAGTACTGTTCCTATTTATAAAAAACCCAAATAAACCAACATGAAAAAGATCACCACCCTCCTATTCGCCCTGTTTACGGTCGCCCAGGGATTTTCTCAAACCGCCGAAGAGATCATCGCCGGCTATGTAAAAGCGGTTGGAGGAGAAGAGGCCATCCGAAAGAATACAACCTGGAAAATGACAGCCAAGGTTGATATGGGCGGCATGGAGCTACCAGTTTTCTTTCTGAAGGCGCCCAATAAAATGAAGGTCTATGCCACCTTTCAGGGAATGAACTTTGTTCAGCAAGCCTATGACGGAACAACCGCCTGGAAGACCAATCAGATGACCATGAAAGCAGAAAAATCTACCACTGAAGAGGCGGACAATCTCGCGATAGACCTGCTCGAAGAGCCAGATGTGATGGTTACCTACAAGGCCCTGGGATACACGGTGGAAAAAGTAGCCGACGAAAAAGTAGATGGCGCAGACTGTTATGCCATCAAGATGACCAAGAAACAAAAAATGTCGGAGGGAAAGCCGGTTGATAATATCGTCACCTATTTTATCGACAAATCCACCAGCGCGTTGGTTATGAGCCGAACCGTTTCACAAGATGCCGCTTCTAAGGGCGTTGTCATTGAAACCCTGCTCAGCGACTACCAGGAGGCGGGCGGCATTTTCGTTCCTTTTTCTATGACGGTCCGCACGGCGGGTGCACCGGGACAAACCATCAAGTTCGAAAAAATTGAAGCCAACGTGTCGATCAGCGACAGCGAGTTTGCTTTCTAATTCATCCAAAAGTTATCAGCACATGCGATCATTATTTCTGGCAGCCACCGTGTTGGCTGCCCTTTTTTCTTCTGCCCAGAACGGGCTGACCGGCGAAGATGTCTTTGGTGATATTCGTGCCCGACAGATTGGTCCCGCCGTCATGAGCGGACGCGTTACCGACCTGGAAGGTCATCCCACCAATCCGCTCAAACTGTGGGTGGCTTCCGCCGGAGGCGGTGTCTGGAAATCCGAGAATGGGGGGGTAAGCTTTCTTCCGATGTTCGATAAACACAACCAATCTATCGGGGCCATCACGCTGGACCCTAACAGTCCCGACAAGGTTATTTGGGTTGGAACCGGCGAGGTGTGGACACGAAACAGCGTATCTGTTGGGGATGGAATTTATAAGTCAACCGACGGCGGACAAACCTGGAACAAAACGGGTCTCGAGAAATCTGAGCGCATCAGCGCTATTCGGGTGAATCCCAAGAACAGCCAAGAGGTGTTCGTGGGTGTGCTCGGGAACCTCTGGGGAAACAGCAGTGAGCGCGGCGTATATAAAACAGCCGATGGCGGAAAAACATGGGACAAGATCTTTTATGTGAACGACAGCACCGGTTGTTCCGAGCTGATCATGGACCCCTACGATCCCAACACGCTTTATGCGGCCTTTTGGGAGTTTCGGCGCACAGCGTATTCATTCAGTAGTGGCGGTTACGGAAGTGCCTTGTATAAATCCACCGATGCCGGTAAAACATGGGCCAAGATCCACGGCGGATTTCCTTCCGGTAAACTCGGGCGCATCGCCGTCGCTACCGCACCCTCCACAGCCAACCTTCTCTATGCTGTGCTCGAGTGTGAAAAGCAAGAACAAAAAGGATTGTATCGCAGCGAAGATGGCGGCGCCAACTGGAAGCACCTGAACGCAGACTTCGAATTGTCTGTTCGTCCCTTTTATTTCTCCCGCATTGTGGTCGATCCTAAAAATGCTAACATCATCACGAAGGCTGGTTTGAACGGAGCCATCAGCCGGGACGGGGGAAAAACATTTCGTTCTTTTTCGGGCATTCATGCGGATGTGCACGACATCTGGTTTGGGGTGAATAACTCAGACGAGATCATATTGGGTGACGACGGCGGCGTGTGGAGAAGTCGCGATGCGGGCAACACCTTCGAACACGTGAAAGGGCTTCCCCTCAGCCAATACTATCATGTTAGCATCGATACTAAAATACCCTACAATGTTTATGGGGGATTGCAGGACAATGGATCCTGGTACGGACCCTCCGCCTCCAACGGCGGCATAACCAACGAGGATTGGAAACGCATCGGACAGGGCGATGGTTTTCGCGTACTTGCGCACCCCACCCAAAACATCACCTACAGTGAAATGCAGGGTGCCGAATCGATCTGGCGCTACGACATCGAAAAAATGTCGCTAAAGAACATTAAGCCGTATCCACAAGCCGGCGACCCTAAGCTGCGCTTCAATTGGAATACGCCGATGTCGTTGAGTCCGCACCGACCCGACCGTATTTATGTGGGCAGTCAATTTATTCACCGTTCTGACGACCGCGGCGAAACCTGGCGGCGGATCTCCCCCGACCTCACCACCAACGATCCTCAAAAACAACAGCAGGATAAGTCTGGCGGACTCTCCGCCGATAACAGCGGTGCTGAAAACCACTGTACCGTTTTCACGATCTGTGAATCACCGCTCGACGAAAAGATTATTTGGGTTGGCACGGATGACGGAAACATCCAACTCAGTGAAGATGGCGGAGCAACCTGGAACAACCGAACGCCCGGCACATCCGTGCTTCCCGCCAACACTTGGGTGTACCACCTCGAGCCAAGCCGATTCAATAAAGAGATCGCCTATGCAGCGCTGGATGGACACACCCAGAACGACCAAACACCGTATGCACTCAAAACGACTGATGGAGGAAAAACGTGGACCCGTCTTCCCATGGGTGGTGTGAAAGGGTTTGTTCGACACATTCGCGAAGACCTAAAATCCCCCAACCTCCTGTTCCTCGGAACAGAGATGGGGCTTTACATTTCACTTAATGGGGGACAAGACTGGCTTGCTTTCACAAACAACCTGCCACCTGTTCCCATTCACTACATCACGCAAGACCCCACCACCAGCGACCTCGTGTTGGCCACCCACGGAAGGGGGATCATAATTCTGGACGACATTTCACCGCTGCGTGCAATCAACCCCGGCGTCCTGCAACAAGAGGTAGTGATGTTTGAAAGTCCCACAGCCCTTTTCAACGACGACGCGGGATTTGGAAAAACGGCCGACGCGGGTCAATATGTGGGCGCCAACCCCAACCGCGACGCGCGCATCATTTATTACCTGAAGAACCGACACACATTCGGCAAAATGAATCTGGAGGTTCAGGACTCCTATGGTAAAAAGCTTGCGTCCATTGCTCCCGGAAAAAGAAAGGGGATCAATATGGTTTATTGGGACGGAAGAATGCAAGCCCCCAAGCTCGCAAAGGCGAAAACAATGGCACGTGGCGGATTTTTTGGTCCCCGTGTTTTACCCGGCACCTATAAAGTGGTGCTGACCAAAGGAAACCAAACCTACACCGGCACAATTTCTTATACTTTCAATCCGAAATCGGAGTTTACGCTGGCCGACCGACAGACCAACAACCGCTATTCCATCCAGCTTTATAACCTGAACGAAGACGTGGCCTACGCCACGCATCAGGTTGATCAACTGCTGGAAACCTGCGACACGCTTTCCAAAACAAAAGAGCTGAACAAATCAGCCCAAGCCTTAAAGACAAAACTCCTCAAGCTTAAGTCCACGCTTGTGGTCACCACCGGCGACAACTATGTTGGGTCGGCCCCACCACAACTCAAGGAGAAGCTAGCCACGCTGTATAACGAAGTGGCGGGCTACCAAGGACCTCCCAGCGCCACGGAGGTGGAAAACATCAACCTCTTGGCCGATCAAACCAAAAAGGCGACGGAAGAACTGCAAAACATTTTAGAAAAAGACTGGAAGCCGCTTTCCAAAAAGGCATCGGAGAAATCCGTTAATGCCGACCCGAAGATCAAAAGCCGAGAAGCTTTTCTTTCCGAACGATCTTAATGCCTGTAAAAATTATACCGAACGGGGGTGGTCAGAACCATCCCCGTTTTTTCATGATTACCAGCATGGCGCCCGGGATCAGAAACATCAATCCGATGGCAGCGTAGAAACCATAAGGATGATGTGCGGCCGGGATCACATCGAAGTTCATGCCAAAGATCCCGCCGATCACGGTGGCGGGCGCCAACAAACAGGTCACCACCGTCATCACCTTCATCACCTCGTTCAGTTTTAGGTTGACGTTGCTGATATACAGATCCTGTACGCTGATCATTACATCCCGGTAGTTATCACTAAGATCAACAGCCAGTAAAATATGGTCGTGTACATCCTTAAAGTATTTTATAGTGCGATCGTCCAGCCAATCCGACTCACTGCGTAATATACCCGCTACCAGGTCCCGCACCGGCGAAACATTCCGCTTGATGATGATCATTTCCTTGCGCAATTGATTGATGCGCGCCAGCGACCGCTTGTTACTTTTTCGACTCACCTCATCTTCCAGCGATTCTACCAGATCGCCCACTTTTTCCATCACGAGATAATAGTTGTCCACGATCAAGTCCAACATGCTGTAAAGAAGATAGTCTGCCGATCGTTGCCGAAGCTGACTTTTTGGGATTGAAAGTTTGTGGCGGAGCGGATTGAACACGTCTCGGCTGGCATCTTCCTGAAAGGAGAGCACAAAATTCTTTCCCAGCACGATGCTGATTTGTTCGGATTCAATGGTTTTTTTCTCCTCGTTGAAATACAGCATATTCAGCAGGCAGAACACCTGTTCGTTCATCTCATCCATCTTCGGACGCTGTCCGATACTTAAAATGTCCTCCGTGATCAGTGCGTGCACCCCAAAGTGGGCACAAACCGACTCCACATCTTCCTTTCGGATTCCGTCGATATTGATCCAGGAGACCGTATCCTTTTCGAGATAGGGAAAGGTGGCGTCTATTTTTTCATATTCCTGCACCTCGAGAGAATCGGCCGAATAGTCGTGAACGGAGATGTGGATCTTATCTGCTTCTTCTCGCGTGGGGGCAATGGTGGGATTGATGGATAGGATCTCTCCGGTCCGCTCGGCATCCACGCGGGCGTTTACCGATAGGTAGCGCAAATACTTGGATGGGCGATTTCCTATCATCGATCAAAGTTTTTCATATAACGACCGCAACCGGTCGCGGGTCATCTTGGTTTCCCAATCTTTTCCCAGGGCGTTTTCCCAAAGCGGTTTCATACCCATTGATACATCGATCATTCTTTCGAATTGCTCGTCGGTCAGTCCGTGGCAAACACCTTTCGGAATATCGATCTGATTCTTTTCGACCATGTATTTGAACTCCCGAACACCGGCTGGATAAAACTCCTCGAGGTGAGCCATGACGATGCAGTTTCCTATACCGTGTTTGGTGCCGAGCAGATAGCTCAAGCCGTAGCTCACGGCATGGGCCACCCCCACTTGTGAATAGGCAATGCTCATGCCGCCGGCATACGAGGCCATCATCAGTTGGTCATCCGACCCCTCATCCCACCGCTCCTTTTCCACAAAGACCTTCCGGCACAGCTCCAGCGCTTTTTCGCCGTAGCTCTTACTGAACTCGTTCAGAAAGGTCCCCTCTAAGCTTTCAATGCAGTGGATGTAGCAATCCATTCCCGTGTAGAAGCGCTGGTTGACCGGGGCGTCTCGGGTAAGTTCCGGATCGAGTACGATCTGATCGAAGGGGGTGAAGTCGGAGTTCATGCCCAGTTTTTTGGTGGGACCGGTCAGCACCGTTGTTCTCGACACCTCGGCACCGGTACCGCTAAGCGTGGGAACACCCACTTTATATACACCGGGAAATTTGACAAGGTCCCATCCCTGATAATCGGCCGACGAGCCGGGATTATTCATCATTAACGAAACCGCCTTGGCCAGGTCGAGCGTGGAGCCGCCGCCAATGCCGATCACGCCACTCACGGAACCATATTCCTGCCGGAGTCGAGTTGCCAACTCATCGACATAAATCGTTTTGGGTTCAGTGGTAACATCGGCAAACAGGATCACGTCGTTCTCGCGTAGGGGAATTCGGTTGGGTAATTCTTTTCCCTCAAAAAAATGATCGACCAAGAACACCATGGGTTGTCCGGCCTTACGGTGGGGCGACAAGATCTCATCGAGTTGGTTGAAGCAGCCTCGCCCATACACCACATAACCCACCAGCTTAAAATTTCTGAATTTCATGCGCGTCCTTATAATAGTTTTTCAGCTTTTTTCAGATCCTCCGGCGTATCGATCTCAACCCCCAAATAATCTACCGTCAGCATCCGTATGGCCACGCCGTTTTCGAGAAAACGAAGACACTCCACTTTTTCGACGGCTTCCAGGTTTCCCGTCGGCCAGTGTACAAAATCAAGCAGGGCTTGTTTCCGAAAGGCATACACCCCGATATGTTCGTAATAGGTGATCGGAGCATTTGTGTCGCGCAGAAACGGGATGCGGCTTCGGCTGAAGAAAAGAGCATTGTTGTTTCGATCCATGGCCACTTTGACAAAATTGGGATCGTCGATCTCTTCCGGTTTTTCCAACACCTGCACCATGGAAGCAACCTGTACGGAATCATCCGTAAAGAGGCGGATCAGTTTTTCCAGTGGGTCTTTTTTAATGAAAGGAGTATCTCCTTGAATATTGATGATCAGTTCGGTGGTTAACCCCTCGGCCGCTTCGGCGATCCGGTCCGTTCCACTTTCGTGCGGACGCTTGCTTCTGAACACGATACCACCGGCGGAGCGAATTTCTTTTTCGATCTCGTCGCTGTCGGTGGCCACGATCACATCCTGAAACAGCCCTGTGTTGCGCGCGGCTTCATAGGTGCGACGAATGACCGACATACCTCCCAGCGACTGCATGAGTTTTCCCGGGAAGCGAGTGGCATCGTAGCGGGCGGGGATCAGGGCGGTGACGAGCATGATGCAAAACTATTGGTAACGGGGCAACCAGCCGGAGAAAATGCCCGCGATTCTGGTCACTTCGTTTCTTTTCGGAACGGATAGGCCATCAGGTCTGCTACCGATTCATCTTTTTCGGCCGGATAATAGCGGTCCAGTCCATATTGGATCTGATCAGCGGGTAAATGCGACCAGGTTCCAAACAGACGATCCCACACCGAGAATACGGCCCCATAATTGGTATCCGTGTAGGGTTGTTTCCAGTGGTGATGCACTTTGTGCATATTGGGGGACACCAGGATCCAAGACAAAACCCGGTCCAGTTTTGCGGGCAGCGAAATATTGGCGTGGGTGAAGGCGGTTGACACCACCACCAGCGTTTGATAGATCATGACCGAATACATGGGGGCCCCGGAGAGGAAGATCAGTAGTAGGAAGAAGATCCCGCGCAGCAGGCTATCGCCCGGGTGATGCCGCAGTCCGGTCGTTACATCCACCTTGGTATCGCTGTGGTGGATCACATGGAATCGCCAGAGTGTGGGTTGATTGTGCATCACCCAATGTACCAGCCAGCTGCTGAAGTCGAGCGCGGCGACCCCGATCAAAATAGTAAGTCCGAGCCCGGCGCTTGTCCAGTATACCAACCCAAAACCTCCAGCGCGACACCAATCGGATAGTAGAACGATCAACACAGCCAAGCCGGTATGCAAGACGAGGTGCAGGATGGTGAAGGTGAAATTCACGCCGGCATGTTGCCATTTGTTCCGCTTGTAGGAAAGTTTGGTCAGGGGAATGACCCCTTCAAGGAGCCAGAAAAAAAGCAGTCCGCCCACCAACAGACCCAACCGCTCCAGGGGTCTTTGCTCCAATGTCTGAAAGTATTCGATCCATTTCATGGTCAGCCTATATTATCGGTTAGCGGATGTTCGCACAGAATTTTTTCAGCGGCTTCGACCTGTTCGTTGGGGACCAGCAGTTTGATTCCCCCCACGGCGAGGCTCAGGAGTGGGTCGATCGTGACCGTGTGTTCATCTTGCAGGTGTGCCTCCATGCCGGCCTCACGCAGTTTGGCCAGCGCAATGTGGGCGGGTACATAGGTGTCGTATCGACGGATGCAGACAAAGGCCATATCTAAAAATAAAAAATCCCCTCGAGTTGGAGGGGATGTATGATCGATTGACTTCTTATTGATTTAACATGAGGGGCATCACCAGCATCAGTACGTCTTCGTTCTCTTCCTGGCTGGTGGGACGAATGATACCGGCTTTTGTGGGGGTGGAGAGGGATATCACCACATCATCTCCTTCGAGGGCGCCGAGCATTTCGATCAGGAATTTCGCATTGAAGGCGATCATCATATCCTCCCCGGTATAGCGACACTTCATTCGTTCGTTTCCTTCCTGACTGAAATCAACGTCCTGGGAGGCCAACTGGAGTTCGCTGCCGGAAATATTGAGGGCCACCTGGTTGGTACTCTTGTTACTGAATACGTTGACGCGGCGGAGGGCGGATTGAAATTCATTGCGGTCGACCGTCAGCGTATACGGATTCTCAGCGGGGATCACCACTTTATAGTCTGGGAAACGGGCGTCGATCAGCCGGCAGCTCATTTGTGTTCCGCCCTGCTTCACAAACAGGTGATTGCTGTTGTAGCTGATGGTGATCTCCTCGTTCGAATCCGGGATCGCTGCCTTCAGCAAGCTAAGGGGCTTGCGGGGTACGATGAACGAATCGCTTTTCGGACATTTTACATCGGTCCGTTTGTAGCGGACCAGCCGGTGGGCATCCGTGGCTACGCATTGCATTCCCTTTTTATCGAGCTCGAAGAACACACCGGTCATAGCCGGACGCAGGTCGTCGGTACTGGTCGCAAACAGGGTTTTGTTGATAGCGGTAACCAGCGCATTTGCGGTCGTGGTAAAGCTGGTGGTATCATCACCCACTGGCTCCTTGGGAAAGTTGTCGGGGTTTTCACCCATGACCTTGTATTTTCCATTATCGCTGGTGATCTCGATCCCGAAATTTTTGTCGATGTTGAATGTGAGCGGCTGATCGGAAAGATTCTTAAGGGAGTCGATCAGGATCTTGGCTGGAATACAAACGCGGCCGGTTTCTTTCGCCTCCACGTTTACTTGCACCCGCATCACAGTTTCGAGGTCGGTGGCTACCACCGTGAGCTGATTCTTGTTGATCTCGAACAGAAAATCCTCCAAAATAGGCAGGACGGTATTGGCGTTGATCACGCCGGAAATGTGCTGAAGCTGTCGAAGTAGGGTGGCTGAGTTGACGAGGAATTTCATATGGACGATTTGGGGATTAACCAAGGCCACGAAACTACATATTTTTGACCCTTTCCCGGGGCTTGGGGGATTACTAGTGGATTACCCTGCCCGGACCGTGAATAACACCCCATGCCCCCCTTTCGACCCGCCAAAAAAGCCACCCCCGAACAAGCCCTTCAGCAGGTAAAGCACTTCTGCGGCTTTCGGGAAAGGTGTCACGAGGAGGTCCGAGAAAAATTGAGGTCATTGGGGGTTTGGCGATCGGACCAGGAGGAGATCCTTTCCAAACTTATTGAGACCGATTACCTAAACGAGGAACGGTTTGCCCGCGTTTTTGCCGGTGGAAAGTTTCGCGTGAATAAGTGGGGTCGCAACCGTATCCGTTACGCCTTGAAGCAAAAAAAGGTCAGCGACTATTGTATCCGAAAAGGTCTCGAGGAGATCGATGAGGCTGACTATTTAAAGGTGTTGGCTCGCCTGGCGGCGGACAAGTACAAGTCCCTCTCAGATTCGGATGCGCTGCGTCGAAAAAAAACCCAGGAGTATTTGATGGGAAGAGGCTTTGAGTTCGAGTTGATCAAATCAGCCTTGAGTTCGGTTTCCTAATTTTACCAGGCACATGCAACCCCTTTCCATCAGCCTGCTCCAGACCTCCCTTTATTGGGAAGACCCCCGGCAAAATCTGCAATACATCGAAGAGCAGCTGACAGCTCTCCCGCCCAACACCCACCTGACCCTTCTTCCGGAAATGTTCTCTACCGGATTTTCCATGAATCCCGCCACCTATGCCGAGACGATGGAGGGGCCGACCGTACAATGGATGAAAACAATGGCTGCCGAAAAAAAAACCATACTGGTCGGCAGTGTGATGATCAAAGAAGCCGGTAAATATTTTAATCGGCTCCTGTGGGTTTTGCCGAACGGACAAACAGGTCAATATGATAAGCGGCATCTATTCGCCTATGCCGGAGAAGACCAGCACTATACTCCCGGGAGCAAACGGCTCGTGGCATCCGTAAACGGTTGGCGACTCAACCTTCAGATCTGTTACGACCTGC
>SXXL01000008.1 GCA_005789565.1 Bacteroidota bacterium
ACGTCGACCACGGTAAAACCTCCTTGCTCGACTATATCCGCAGCGCCAATGTGGTAGCCGGGGAGGCCGGAGGTATTACCCAGCACATCGGAGCCTATCGGGTCGAATTGCCCAACGGAAAAGACATCACCTTCCTCGATACACCGGGTCACGAAGCCTTTACGGCGATGCGTGCCCGCGGGGCGAAAGTTACCGACATCGCCGTGATCGTCGTGGCCGCCGATGATGCCGTGATGCCCCAAACCCGCGAGGCCATCAGCCACGCCCAAGCCGCCGGGGTGCCCATGATTTTTGCCGTCAACAAGATCGATAAGGATGGCGCCAACCCTCAAAAGATCTACGAACAACTTTCACAGATGAATATTCTGGTAGAAGAGTGGGGTGGTAAATTCCAAAGTCAGGAGCTGGCGGCGAAATCCGGCTTGAACGTCGATAAATTATTGGAGAAAATTTTGTTGGAGGCGGAATTGCTCGACCTCAAGGCCAACCCCGATCGGGAAGCCAGCGGTACGATCATTGAAGCATCGTTGGATAAGGGACGCGGATTCGTGGCTACGTTGCTCGTGGAGAACGGAACCCTGCATCCGGGCGATCTGATCGTGAGCGGACAATACTACGGTCGCGTGAAAGCCATGTTCAACGAACGGAATAAAAAAGAGAACGAGGCGGGTCCCTCCGAACCGGCCGTGGTACTCGGACTCAACGGCGCTCCCCAAGCCGGGGAGAAATTCCGGGTGTACGAGGACGAGGCCGAGGCCAAAGAGATCGCCAACCGCCGCGCCCAGATCCTGCGCGAACAAGGCATCCGTACCAAGAAACATATTACACTGGATGAGATCGGTCGCCGTCTGGCCCTGGGAAGCTTCAAAGAACTCAAGGTCATCATCAAGGGTGACGTGGACGGATCCGTCGAGGCCCTCAGCGATTCACTTCAAAAACTTTCAACCCAGGAGATCCTGGTGAGTGTGATCCACAAAGGGGTGGGACAGATCAACGAAAGCGACATCGTACTGGCGGAAGCGTCCGATGCAATCGTGATCGCATTCAACGTGCGCCCCTCTCTGCAGGCCTCCAAGCTCGCCGAGAACGCCGGTATCGAGATCAAGATGTACTCCATTATCTATAACGCCATTGAGGAAGTCAAGAGTGCGATGGAGGGAATGCTGGAACCCAAAGTGCAGGAAAAGATCATTGCCAATGTGGAGATCCGCGAGGTGTTCAAATTCGACAAGGCCACCGTGGCGGGTTGTTATGTGCGGGACGGTAAGATCAAGCGCGACTCGAAGGTGCGCCTGATCCGCGATGGCATCGTGATCTATCCGACCGCCGAAGGCGTACAAGCCGAACTGGGTTCGCTGAAGCGTTTCAAGGACGACGTGAAGGATGTATCGACCGGAATGGAATGCGGATTGACCATTAAGAATTACACCGATATCAAAGTGGGCGATGTGGTAGAGGCCTATGAGCAAGAGGAAGTAAAGCGGACACTTTGATAAAAAGGTTTTGTTAAAGGAAAAGCGGAAAGCACGGAAGACCCCGGCCGCCCGTTAGTTTTGAAAACTATGCGTATACGTCTTATCTCCTTTGTGTTGATCCTGCTGTGTGCAGGTCAGATCGGCTGGGCACAGCCCAAGAAAGTGGTGACCGATAAGGTGACTGCCATTGTGGGCGATCGGATCATTTTACTATCCGATATCAAGAATTCGCTGGCCGATATTGCCCGACAGGGGGGCACCATCCCCGAGAACGGAGAGTGTATCCTCACCGAGCAAGCGATCATTTCCAAAGTGATGATGTTGCAAGCCATGAAAGATTCACTGCCCGTTACCGATGATGAGGTGGAGGCCGATCTCGACAATCGTATCCGCACCTACATCAATCAATTCGGCAGCCAGGAAGCGTTGGAAGAGGTGGCCGGGAAGACCATCTATCAGATCAAGGACGATGCCCGCGAATCGGTCAAGGAACAGAAGTTCGCCCAAGCCATGCAACGTAAGATCGTCGAGAATGTGCGCATCACCCCCATTGAGGTGAAAGCTTATTTTGAGAAGATCCCGAAGGACAGTCTCCCGTTCTACGAATCGGAGCTCGAGATCGGTCAGATCATTGTCTACCCGAAGGCATCCCGCGACGTGGAGCAGTACATCGTCGGCGAAATGAACAATTACAAGAAGCAGATCGAACTGAAAGTGGTCTCTTTCGATCAGATGGCCAAACGGGTATCGGAAGATCCGGGCAGCCGCGACCGGGGCGGACAGTATCAGGTGAATCGGAACGAGAAGACCTGGGACCCCATCTTCCTGTCGACCGCTTTTCGAATGAAAGAAGGTGAGATCTCCTCACCGGTCAAATCCAAATTCGGGTATCACATCATACAGATGGTACAGCGCAACGGAGACGATGCGATCGTTCGTCACATTCTTCGTATACCGCCGGTGACGGAAGACGAGATCAAAGCGGCCAAAGTGAAATTGGATACGGTTCGCACCAAGGTAATGAAGGGCGACCTAACTTTTAATGAGGCGGCGACCAAGTACAGCGACGACGAAGCCGCCAAATACACGGGCCCCTACCTCAACGGACGAGACGGCTCTACGTTCGTCACCATCGACCAGCTCGACAAGGCCCTGGTCAGCTTGCTCGATAAAATGAAAGTGGGCGAATACTCCGTTCCGATGGAATACGAGAGCGAGCAAGGCAAGAAAGGCGTACGGATCGTGCACCTGAAATCACGCAGTGCCCCGCACCGTATGAATTTGAACGACGATTACAGCAAGATCTCACAGTTTGCCCTGGAGGAGAAGAAGGCCAAGACCCTGGACAAGTGGTTGCAGGGTAAGTTGCCGACGTATTACGTGATGCTGGATCCCCAAACTGCGGAAGACTGCCCCCTGCTGAAGAAGTTTGAACCCAAAAAATAAGCAAGCCGCCCCCTCGGGCGGTTTTTTGTTGATATGAACCGCATTAAATTTGATTTCTCCATTCTATGAGCGATCCCATTAAACACGAGTGCGGCCTGGCCTTCATCCGCCTGCGCAAGCCATTTTCACACTACCATCAACGATATGGCACCGCCTTGTGGGGATTGAACAAGCTTTACCTGCTAATGGAAAAGCAGCACAATCGAGGGCAGGACGGAGCCGGCATCGCCACGGTCAAGCTGGATGTGGAGCCCGGTTATCCGTTCATGAATCGTCTGCGTAGCAATGCCCCGCAGGCCATTGCCGATATATTCCAGCAGATCGGTCAGGAAGTGAGTGAGCTCGAAAAATATCATCCCCAGATCAAAAATCAGCCCGGCTTGCTGAAAGGACATCTGAACTTTTTAGGCGAGTTGATGATCGGCCATCTTCGTTACGGCACGCAAGGGAAGAATAAGGTTGAATACTGTCACCCGTTCATCAACCGAGACACCATCCCGGCCCGCAACCTCGCGCTGGCCGGAAATTTCAATATCGTCAACGCGGACGAGCTGTATTCATCCATAGGCAAAGAGCCACAGGAGTCGGTTCGCTTCAGCGACCTTGCCGCCATGATCGAACTCATGTACGCCCGGTTGTGTGAGGAAGATGAGCGTTCACCGCAGCAACTCCATATTGAACAGGTATTGAAACAGACCTTGCCCTTGTTGGATGGTGGTTATTTTGTGGGTGGCGCTACCGGTAATGGCATCGGATTTTTATTTCGGGATGCGCATGGCATTCGCCCCGCGTATTATTATATGAACGACGAAGTGGTCGTGGGCGCCTCGGAGCGTTCGGCCATTCGCACGTGTTTTAACGTGGGCGAGAACGAGGTCAAGGAATTGATGCCCGGACAGGCCCTGATCGTAAATGAAAAAGGGGAGGTAGAGCTGCAGCAGATCCTCGAGCCCAAAACAAGATTGGCCTGTAGTTTTGAGCGGATCTATTTTTCGCGCGGCAGCGACGAGAAGATCTATCAGGAGCGATTGGCGTTGGGATATAATTTGAGCGAGCAAGTCTTGACCTCGATCGATCACGACCTGAAGAATACCAAGTTCTCTTTTATCCCCAATACGGCAGAGGTGGCTTTTTATGGATTGCTCAAGGGCATGGAGGACTATCTCAATCGCGTCAAAGTAGAGCGGATCCTGAGCTGGGGAAAGGATTTTGACGAGGAGAAATTGACCGAAATGATCACGCGCAAGATCCGGATCGAAAAGATCGCGATCAAGGACGTGAAAATGCGGACGTTCATTACGGAGGATGCGAGCCGCAACGAGATGGTGCAGCACGTGTATGATATTACCTATGGTACCATTCGCGCGGACGAAGACACCTTGGTGGTGATCGATGATTCGATCGTTCGGGGAACCACCCTTCGGGAAAGCATCATTCGGATGTTATCAAGGTTGAAGCCAAAGAAGATCGTGGTGGTTTCTTCTTGTCCCCAGATCCGCTACCCCGACTGCTACGGCATTGATATGAGTAAGATGGGTGATTTCATCGCATTCAACGCAGCGGTTTCCCTGGCAAAGAAGAATGGATTGACGGGAAAGATGGAGGCGTTATTCGATCGTTGTCAGTCGTTAGAAGCCAACAATACCTTGCACACCGTGAATGTCGTGAAGGAATTTTATGGTCATTTCTCGACGGAGGCGTTGACGCAGGAGATCGCTGCCTTGATCACCCCGCCCGATGTGTCCGTTCCCGTTGAAGTGATCTTTCAGAATATTGAGAATTTACATAAGTCCTGCCCCAACAACCGCGGCGACTGGTACTTTACCGGAAACTATCCTACGCCCGGCGGCAATCGAGTGGTGAATCGGGCGTTTATGAATTACATGGAGGGACGGAATGAGAGAGGATATTGAAGGATGAAGGGTGAAGGATGACGGGTGAAGGGTGAAGGGTGAAGGGTGAAGTGGTAGAGGGTTGAGCATTGAGAAGTGACGGCGGACGGCCGACTTCATTAGTCATTGGACTTCTTCTGAACTCCCCTTCGGCTGCTCAAATACACCCCAACAAAGATCAATACAGCCGCCAGCCCTTTACCCAACGTGAGTTTTTCCTCCAGGAAAAAAATTGCAATAAGCGTGGCGAATACGGGTTGTAAATAAATATAGGAGCCGGTTACGCCCGCACCCAATACCTGTATCCCTCGAATGTTGAAGGTATACGCCAGGTACGTGCCGCAAAAAACGACTACGATCAGCGCGCCGAGTTCTGGGGTTGTCAATCCAATTGTCAGGGCGTCGGTTCCCTGAAGCCATCCGATGGGCAGAATGCCCAGGGCACCGAAGGTGAACACCCACCGAATCACTTGTGTGGGAGGGTAGTATTGCATCAGTGGTTTGACTAAAATAAAATAGACCGCATACGAGATCGCGTTGATGATGATGAGTCCGTCTCCCAGCAAGGAGTCGGCCCCCATATTCGTACGGTCGAGGATCAGCACCGTTGCACCCGTCATGCCGAGTATCAAGCCAATACCCTGGCCCCACTGCAGTTTTTCTTTCAGAAAGAAGACGGCCAGACCGGTTATTACCAGTGGCGTACTCAGCATCAGTAATGCCGCGTGAATGGTTGAGGTGAGGGTGAGGCCTTTGATGAACAGCGTTTGATTTAAAAAGATCCCGGTGAATCCGCAGGCAGCGAGGCGAAGCCAATCTTCTTTACGGATGGGTTTATCGGTATCGGAGCGCATCCAGCCGGCCATACTCCAAAGCAAGAACAGGGTTCCGCCCACGCGGAAGAAGTTTATGCCGTAGGGACCGATCGGTTCCGGCGACAGGAATTGAACCAGACTCAAATTCAGGGCAAAGAAAAAATTGGTGAACAGTACACCCAAGTGTGCGAGGGATCGGGGGGTCATGTGGAGGCAAAGGTATCTCTGATCTTCTCTTGTTCGTGCAATCTTTCGATGGCTTGCAACAAAGAGTCTTTTTGATCGATGCTGACCCACCCGTTCCTTCCCTGTATCCATCCGGCCAGGTATGCTTGCTCTGGCTGACCGGGCGTGGGAATGAAAATGGCTTTTTTCTGCAGGGCGTCCAGGTCCATGAGGGTACTGTATCCGCTACGGGAAATGATGAGTGCAGCCGTTTCGATGATTCGTTGTAAGGCCTCTGTTGGCAAATGATCAAGGACCTGCCAATGGGAAGGCGGATGAATCGACGGTCCGCCTTTTGGCAACCCTCTGATGAGGCGGATCTCCTGCTTGCATCCGCCGAGTTCACGCAAGCACTTTTCTTCGAGTAGGGTTCGTTGCGGTTCGGGGCCCGACAGCACGATCGTGATCGAATCTTTTTGGATGGGGGGATGCGTGGGGGTGAAGCGGCTGAGGGGACCAATATATTTTACCGGAACGGGGACGCGGCAGGTGGGGTGACCCAGTTCGCCGCTCAGGCTGGGTTCTTGTTCATGGTCCGGCACCCAGATCTCTTGAAAATTTTTCAACAGGCGGATCAGCAAAAGTTGGAGAATTTTATCGGTCAATCGGGAAACCCCGGAACGAATGCCCAGCTGGTGGGTGATCAGAATGTTTTGGATATCGGGGTGATGCAGGCCGTATCGATTGTCGGAGATGACTTGATCTAGCGGATGTGTTTGTAAATAGTCCCTCAGCCATTTTTTCTCGGCATTGATTTGTTGGAAGAGTGCGGGGATCTGTTTCAGGGTGGCCCACCAGAGTGGTTCACCGGTCTGGCCATAGCGAATGGTGTGCGAGGGGATCTCTTGGTAGTCGAGTTGGGGAAATTCGGCATGAAGCAGAAAACCGGAGGCACCGCTTCCGGCGAGGAAAACCTGATTTCCGTCATCCAAGAGGCGGCGGATCAGGGGGATGCAGCGGGTGGCATGTCCCAGCCCCCAGTCGAGCGGCGCCACCAGTACCCTTTTTAATTTGTTATTTTTGACGACTGTCATACGAAACCAGGCTCAAAATAGTTTTATTTTGAAAGCGGAATCACATGCGACCCTTATACAAAACGATATTATTGCTTTTTCTCTCCGTAGTATTGCTTTCCTGTAACCGGAATTATTATTCTGGGGCGGGCAAGGGCGGTAAGAATTGTGGTTGCCCGGGCACGCGCGGGCGATAGATTATTGATCCATGCAACGTATATCGAAACATCATTTGTTGGTCCTTTTCCGGGAAACGCCGTGGGAGGAACGTCGTCGGATGACCTTATGGCTGCGGGATCAATTGGATGATGCTGATTTTGCCCGGGCCTATCAATTGGTCGATCGCAACCACATTACGCAGTCTGCACGCAAGATTCTCCAAGAGGCCAATCGGGACGTGATGCGTCCTTTCCGTTTTTTGATCGGGAAGAATTGATCAGGACTTTTTTAGTCCGCGTAACGCTGCGCGTAATTTCCCCAGCATTTCATCGATCTCCTCTTTTTTGCAGGTGCCCACGCTGAGGCGGTACCAGGGACTTTCCCGCTCACTTCCAAAGGCATAAAACGGAACGATGGCCAGAGAAGCCTCGTTCAATAGAAAATGAGTGACAGCGGCCTGATCGGTCAATCGTTCTCCACCTTCTTTTTCCCAGCCTTTCGCGTCCACTTTCACCGTGAGGTAGATGGCGGCCTCGGGGGCGATGGCATCCAGCGGAAATCCTTCTTTTTTCAGTTGGATCAATCCGTCGTGAATGCGGGTCAGTCGGTGTAGGATCTCTGCTTTGAAGTTGGCGAGGTATCGATCGATCGAGGGGAAGTCGGTCAGGTAATCGGCCAATCCTTTTTGTTCGGCCATGGGGGCCCAGGCACCCATGTGGGTGAGGATGGATTTCATTTTGGCGATCACGGGGGCCGGACCCAATCCCCAGCCTACGCGTAGTCCGGTCGACGAGAAAACCTTGCTGATCGCATCCACAAAAAGGGTGTACTCCTTCATGGCGGGTCGCAGTGATACGGGATCGTGGTGTTGGATATCGCCGTACGTGAGGTGCCAGTACATCTGATCGAACATCACGTACAATTTTTTTTCCTGGGGTCCGCGTTTGGCATTTTCCTCCAGTACGGCCTCGCAGATCGCTTCGAGTTCTTCTTTGCGGAAGGTGGTACCGGTGGGATTTTGCGGCGAGCATAGGGCCAGCAAGGTGGCACCGGCGAGATGTGGTTTCAGCTCGGCTGCCGTGGGCATGAAGTTATGCGCTGCTTTTGCTTCGAGTACCACGTGGGTACAGTCCACAAAATGCGTGTAATGGTTATTGTTCCAGGAGGGCACGGCATAAACAACTTTATCGCCCGGATCGCAGAGTGTTCGGAAAATGGTATAGATCAGGGGGCGGCCACCGGAGGCTACCAGGATCTCGCTCGTATCGTAGTCCAATCCCTGATAATGTTTTATGAAGGACTTCAGGGCCTGGCGCAGGTCGAGGTTGCCCTCAGCCATGGGGTAATTGGTATGCTTGTTCTGATACGCTTTTTCAATCAGGTGTTGCAGTTCAACGGGAATGGGAAAGATGGCGGGATCGAAATCGCCCACGGTGAAATTGTAGACCCGGGCGCCTTGCCGAATGCGCTCCTTGATCTCGGCACCCAATTTGACGATCTCCGACCCGATCAGGGTCTCGGCCAGTTGGGAAAGTTTGTGGGTGGACATGGGGCAAAAGTAGAGGAAAAGGCAGAGAGTAGAGGGTAGAGGGTAGAGGGGTTTAGGGTAGAGGGTAGATGGTAGAGGGGTTGAGGGTTTAGAGTTTAGGGTTGAGGGGTGAGAGTTGTGGGATAACGGTTTGTGGTATTTACTACTTGTGTTCCACAGCGTATCATCGTGTGGTATGTACTCCTATCCTTTTGAACGCTTGGAAGTTTGGCAGTTGTCGATAGAGTTGACTGCCAATATATATTCTAGCACCGACAAATTCCCTTTCCGTGAGCAATACGGATTGAGTCAACAGTTGAGAAGAGCCGCTGTCTCTGTTTCATCAAATATCGCGGAAGGTTCTGGACGAATTTCGAAAAAGGACCAGGCACATTTCTTTAGTATGGCATACAGTAGTTTGTTAGAAGTATTAAATCAATTAATACTCGCCCACAGAATTGGATACATCCAGGAAGATGATTTAGCATCAATACGCTCGGGTGTAGAGGTATTGTCCAGAAAAATTGCCTCCCTCCGAACCGCCACCCTAAACTCTAAACCCTCTACCCTCTACCCTAAACCCTAAACTCTAAACTCTAAACTCTCTACCCTCTACGGCCCGCAGGGCCCTCTACTTCTTAAAATCCAACACCACCCCATTAATACAATATCTCAATCCAGTGGGCGGAGGGCCATCTTCGAATACATGACCTAAATGTGCTTTGCAGCGGCCGCATTGTACTTCGGTGCGGGCCATGCCATGGGTATAGTCGGGGGTATATAGGATGTTGCCTTTTCCGACGGGTTCATAGAAACTGGGCCAGCCACAGCCGCTGTCGAATTTGGTATCGCTTTTGAAAAGCGGATTGCCGCAGGCGGCACAGTAATAGGTGCCGATCTCTTTGTGTTTTTCGAAGGGACTGGTCCAGGGCCGCTCCGTACCCTTGAGGCGGGCGATATAAAACACCTCGTTGGGCAGGATCTTTTTCCATTCGTCCTCGGAAAGATTCACTTTGGAGGTGTCGGTGGTGGAGTAGACGGGGTTCTTTTTTTCCATGACAGCTTTGATGGCGGGCGGGTTTTTTTCCTGTGCACCGCAATGAAGGGAGGAAAGAGATAACAGCAGGATGCCGGCCCCGGATAATAGGTTTCTCACAGGGCAAAATTCATCATTTTCCGTCATATCTGGGGGTGTTGGGGGGATTGAATCCGGGTATTTTCTCTCGGAAAATCGGTCTTCCTGCAATACATTTGTCCCGACCCGAATCCATCCCTCATCATGTTCAACCTCGTTTTATTTGGCCCTCCCGGCAGCGGCAAAGGCACCCAATCCGACCACCTGGTGGCTCGTTACGGACTCAAACATCTGTCGACCGGCAATTTGCTCCGGAAAGAGATCGCTGACCAGACCCCGCTCGGACTGGAAGCCAAGCGGTACATCGATGCCGGTCAGCTCGTGCCCGATGCCGTGGTCATCGGAATGGTGGGCGCCTATTTCGACCAGAACCCGGATGCTGCCGGATTCTTGTTTGACGGATTTCCCCGCACCGTGGCCCAGGCCGAGGCGTTGGATGAGCTACTTTCTCAGCGACAGACCTCCATTGCTCGGGTATTGGCACTGGAGGTGACCGAGGAGGAGTTGGTAAAACGGCTGCTGAATCGGGGAAAGACATCGGGTCGAACCGATGATACCGATGAATCGGTCATTCGCAAGCGGTTTTCGGTGTATACGCAGGAGACCAGCCCTGTTGCCGATTACTATCAGAACAAAGGAAAATTCCAATCCATTCCCGGAGAGGGAACCGTGGAGGGGATCAGCGAGGCGCTTTGTCAAGCCATTGATGCCGTTCGTTAATCGAGCTCGTTTCGGGAACGTTTCAGGATCTTTTTTTCTTCCTCTGTCAGGCTATCCATTCCTTTCTGGCTGATCTTATCCAGTATCGCATCGACCCTTGCCTGAGTAACATGCGCCGTTTTTTTGTAGGGCGCTTGGTCGGTCATATAAAACAGTTTCCCTTTCGATGGTTTACGGATCTGTTTCTCGGGATTGAACAGATCGTTTCCCCAATCGAACAAACGACTCATCCAATCGGTCAGGTCGATCCCTTCGCGGAGGATCAAGTAATATATGACCCCGGCGATGAGTCCGGATACCTGCGGCAACGCTCCGGCCAGGCTATAATTGCTTAGGCTACCGAGCGTGGAGAGAATATAGAAAAGGGTGAGTCCCCACAGCGGAATCCCTCCACCCAGCAGTGGAAAGATCCGGTAATAGGGAGAGATGAAGGTGGTGGCGACGGCGATGGCCCCCACGCCAGCCGTGGCGCCGAAATAGTATTCGGCTGGACCATCCACCAGTAAAAAGCTCAGACATCCAAAAAACGACCCGTAGAGGAACAGCGGGATGATCTTGCGGTTTCCACTCAGGTCTTGCAGGATATAACCAAAGACCCATAGCCAGAGCATGTTTCCGAAAACGGTCCACACACTCAAATGTGAGAACGGGGCCGTCAGGAGGGTCCACGGTTTGTGCAACCATTCTTTCCAGGTATCGGGCAGTCCGAACCAGGTGAAGAATTGACGGGTAAAATCACCCAGGGCTTTGACCTCGTCGGGTCGGGTGAAATAAAAATAGGTTCGGGCCATCATCAAGGTGATGAAGACCGTTAGATGGATGGCGATGAGTCGGGTCAGCGCGTTGTGGCGGTCGCCTAAGGAAAGTCTCTCTCGGTAATATTCGGGAAGCGGCATGGATTCAGCTCTTACGATCAATACAACGATTGCCGGTTCGTTTTGTTCCAATAAAGTACCAATAGAAATCCGGTCAGGGCCCCACCCAGGTGGGCAAAGTGGGCAATATTATCTCCGCCTACGCTGGCCACCCCTCCGAAGAGGTCGATGCAGGCCAATCCGATCACAGCCCATTTGGCCTTCACCGGAAAGGGAATGAACATGATAAACAGCTCGGTATTGGGGAAGGTGTAGGCAAAGGCGGCCATGACGCCCATGATGGCGCCGGAGGCCCCTACGGCGGGGGACAAGAAACCAGCCTGACTAGCCAGGGCATTCAAGGTGGCCTGGTCGTCGTCCAGATACGCCTGATACAGTTCATTCATCATGGCAGCGTCGAACCGAAGGTGTTGAACCAACAGGTGACAGGCGGCGGCGCCCACGCCAGAGATCAAATAAAAAAGAAGGAATCGCTTGCCGCCCCAGTGGTTTTCGAGGATCCGTCCGAACATCCAAAGCGTGAGCATATTGAACAGGATGTGAAAGATCATCTGCGGCGAGTGCGCAAACATGTGGGTCGCGATCTGATAGGGTTTGAAATCGGGCGTATCGATCGGATATAGCGCCAGGAGTTGGGTGAACTGGTATTGATTGTCCAGCACCAACTGCGCCACATAGACCAGTGCGTTGATGATGATCAGGTTCTTGATGACGGGAGGAAACGGATCGGGCCGGGTGAATTCAAAAGACATTGGGCAAAGTTACGGCATGCTTCGGGTTAAACGGAGTTGTACGACGTTCTCAATATGCAAGGTGTGGGGGAAAAGATCGACGGGCTGCACGCGCGTCACCGTATATTTTTCGGCCAGCCGCTGCAAATCGCGTGCCTGGGTTGCCGGGTTGCAACTTACGTAGACGACCAACGGAGCTTCAATGTCGAGGATCTTCTGCACCAATTTATCGTGCATGCCTGCCCGGGGCGGGTCGGTGATGACCACATCAGGTCTGCCGTGCTGATCAAAGAAGGCATCGGTACAAATCTCAATCACATCGCCCGCAAAGAAGGCGGCACTTGCGATCTTATTTCGATCGGCGTTGATCCGGGCATCTTCTATCGCCGCCGCTATGAGTTCCACGCCAATGATCTTTCGGGCTTGTTTGCTTAAAAAGATACCGATGCTCCCGGTGCCGCAATACAGATCATACACGGTTTCTTTACCGGTCAGTTCGGCAAACTCGCGCGTGATCTGGTAGAGCACCTCGGCCTGCTCGGTGTTGGTCTGGAAAAAAGAAGTGGGACCGATCTTGAACGAGAAATCTTCCAGCGTTTCGATGACGTGGCCGGGACCTTTCCAGGTGATGGGTTGAAGATCGGCGAGGCTGTCGTTCCATTTCAGGTTGATCGTGTAGAGCAGGGTGGTGATCTCCGGAAACGCATCACTGACCGTTTGCATCAGCCACTCGATCTTTTTGGGGTCGTCCTCGCCCACGATGATGTTTACCATCAACGCTCCGCTTCGACACAAACGGATCTGAAGGTTACGAAGAAATCCGACATGCGCCCGAATGTCGTAGAACGACCATCCTTGGTCCTTCGCCACTTGACACACGAAATTTCGGATCCGGTTCGTGGGTTCCGCTTGCAGGTGACAAGCATCGATGCGAACCACTTTGTCAAAAAATCCGCGGGCATGAAATCCGGCGACCCCTGCCTCTGAATCGACCGCGTCACTCATTTTTTCTTTGGGGATGAATTCCCGGGAACCAAAGGTGTATTCGATCTTGTTTCGATAATAGCGTTGTCGATCCGCACCTCGGATGGGTTGGATCTCAGGAAGGGGAAGGCGACCAATGCGCGTCAGCACATCCACCACTTGTTGGTGTTTGTATTGTAATTGCTTTTCGTACGGAAGCATTTGCCATTGGCAGCCGCCGCAGGTTCCAAAATGATCACAAAAGGGGGTGGTTCGGTCGGACGAGTAACTCCTATATCGCAAAGGAAATCCTTCGGCCCAGTCTTTTTTATTTTTGGTGAGCCGCAGGTCCACTACATCTCCGGGTACGGCATGTTCGATGAAGATCACTTTGCCCTCTACCCGCGCTAAACTCTTGCCTTCGGCGGCATAACTTTCCACGAGTACGTTCTCGAGAATGGGGAGGGGTTTTTTGCGGGACACGGTGCGAAGATAGGGTGAAGGATGAAGGGTGAAGGATGAAGGGTGAAGGATGAAGGGGGAAGGATGAAGGGTGAAGGATGAACGGTGGTAAGTCAAAAGTTCACCCTTCATCCTTCACCCTTCATCCTTCCCCAAAATAGTATCTTTACACCTCCAAGAAATGACCCGTACACTCCTCTTTACCCTCCTGTTTTTCGGTGCCCTGACGAGTCAGGCGCAGGCGCCCGGATATGAGATCCGCGTGACGCTGAAGCCCTTCAAAAATCAGTACGTCTATCTGGGTCATTATTTCGGGAAAACCTATCCCATTGTCGACTCCGTTCGGTTGGATGCGAATAGTCAGGCTATTTTCAAAGGCAATAAGCCTTTGCCTGGGGGCATTTACCTGATCGGATATCCCAACAAGAATCAATTCTTTGAGATCCTGATCGATCGGCAACAGCAATTCAGCATTGTAGCCGATACGGCCCTGGTCGCTCAAACCATCGGGTTTGTGAATTCGCCCGACAACGTCGCCTTCCTGGCCTATCAGCAGAGAATGCGGGATTTTGGGATCCGCATACGAAGCGTGCAGGAGCGGATCCAGTCCGGCAGCCCGGATTCCAATCAACTCCGCGAGCAGCTCACCCAGCTCGATCGTCAAATGAACTATTATCGAAAGGAGTTGATCAACAACAGCGGGGAAACCTTGCTGGGGGCATTGATGAAAGCTATGCGGGAACCGGAATTGCCGGCTTCCCTCCAAAAGCCAACGAATGCAGCCGATTCCCTGGCTGCCTATCGATATTATAAAGACCATTATTGGGAGGGCGTGAATTTTTGGGATGGTCGGTTGGCCTATACACCGTTTTTCGAGGAAAAAGTGGATCGATACTACAAGCAATTGGTAGCTCCGTCGGCTGATTCCGTCATTCGCGAGATCGACGATATGATGGCCTTTGCGCAGATCAATCCGGAAATGACGCGGCTGCTGCTCATCAAATTCCTGAACCGCTATCTCACGCAGCAATACATGTGGGAGGATGCGGTGTTGGTACACCTCTACGAGAAATACGTTGCCAATAAGACCTATTCGTGGCTCGACGAAAAAGGTCGTAAGGTGGTGCAGGACCGGGCCTACAGTTTAATGGCAAATATTCTGAAGTCACCCGCTTCCGAAGTGGAACTACCCGATGCCAGTGGCACCTCACGCTCGTTGTACGCGCTGGCGGCGGATTATACACTGGTAATTTTCTGGGATCCGACCTGCGGTCATTGCAAAGAGACTTTACCCCGGATCGATTCGATCTATCAAAAGAAATGGTCCAAGCAAGGCGTTGGTATCTATGCCATTGCCAAGGAGACGGAAGGGAGTCAAAAAATGTGGACCGATTTTATCCAGCAAAATCAACTACAGCAGTGGACGCATGTCTACTATTCAAAAAATACGGAAAAGCAGCGCATAGACAACGGTATTCCGGGCTATTCGCAGTTGTTCGACGTGCAGACCTTCCCCACCTTGTATCTGCTGGATCAGGATAAAAAGATCATCGCCAAAAAACTGACCTTTCAGCAAATGGATGAGATCATGGATATGCAGCGGGCCAATAAGAAATAGATAAACTGCTTACGCGTATGAGACGTTTTATTTTACTTTTCTTCAGCTGGTCGATCCTCGCTCATGTTTCCGAAGCACAGACTTTATTGACGTATGGCCCTTATAAAGTAGAGGCCAACGAATTTCTTCGGGCCTACAAGCGCAACAACACGGATACTCTCTCCGATCGGGAAGCCTCCATTCGGGCCTACCTCGATCTTTTCGTAAAGGCTAAAATGAAAGTACGGGAGGCCTATGTCCGTCGGTACGACACGCTTCCGGCTATCGTGCAAGAAGTGGAGAACCTGCGGACGCAACTCATCGATAAGTATATGGCGGATCCAGTCCTGCTGGAGCGCATGAAAACAGAGGCGTTTCAACGAAGTCAGACCGATCGGGCGGTCGCCCATCTTTTTATTTCCTTTCGCAACGACAACCGGGAACTTGATTCGGTCCGGTCTAATACCCGAAAAGCAGCAGTAGAAAAAAAACTACGCCAGGGGGTTGATTTTTTGGCCCTTGCCAAAGAGTATTCGGATGATCCTTCGGTCGACCGAAATCAAGGCCAATTGGGCTATATCACCGCCTTCACGCTCCCCTATGAAATGGAATCGGCCATCTATCAAACACCGGTCGGCAACACCAGCAATTGGGTGCGCTCGAACATGGGTTTTCATCTTTTTCGGGTATTAGGGGAAAGACCGGCCGTGGGTACGATCCGTGCCAAACAGATCCTGCTGGCCATTCCCCCCGGCGCGGATGAGACAGAGAAAAAGCGTATCGTCTCCGTAGCCGACTCTCTTTATCTGGCCTTGAAGAAAGGAGCTGATTTTGGCGAGCTAGCCCG
Organism: Bacteroidota bacterium; assembly: GCA_005789565.1. Classification (GTDB taxonomy): domain Bacteria; phylum Bacteroidota; class Bacteroidia; order Chitinophagales; family Chitinophagaceae; genus JJ008. Next base: position 15,884 of record SXXL01000008.1, read on the forward strand.
ACAGTACAGCAACGACTATGTTTCTGCCGCCAACGGAGGTCTCTTGATGGAATTTGGTATCGGACAGTACGATCCGGTGTTTGAACAGGCGGTAGTTGCCCTTCAAAAAGACAATGATATTTCAGCTCCATTCAACACGTCATACGGATGGCACATCGTGCAGCGCCTATCGGTCGTAAGGCCCTTGGCCGACCTCCATCTACCGGAGGTACAGCAGGCGCTCGATCAGAAAATACGTGCCGATGACCGTTGGCGTCAGGCCAAAGATTTTATTTATGAGCTGGTTCGTGCGAAGGCCGATGCCCGACGGACAGCCTACGAGGAGGATGCTCTTTGGCAGTACGCCGATAGTCTGCTCGACCGAAAGGCCATGACCACCCCAGGCAAGGGCATTCAAAACAATACAGCGCTGTTCACCCTCGGGAAGCCTCCGTCCAAAAAAGTATTTACGGCCGCCAATTGGATCGAATACGCGACAAATTTTCGCTACCAACCCGACGGAAGTGGACTCAAACCGCATGCGCAGGTACGAAACGAATGGGAGCAGTATCTGATGGTCGAGTACTATCGAAATAACTTGGAATCCTTCAATCAAGAATACCGCGATCAATTGACCGAGTTCCGGGATGGAAACTTATTCTTTGAGATCATGCAGCGGGAAGTGTGGGATAAGGCACAAGCCGATACGGCCGGCCAACGAAAGATTTTCAACCAACAGCCCGGCAAGTACAATTGGAAGCCCAGCGCAGCCGTAGTCATGTTTTTCTGTTCGGATGTGAATGCCGCGAAAGAATTGCATGCGAAGATCCAGGCAAAGCCTTCCAATTGGAAGAATGAATCCTTATCCTACGGCGAACGCGTCTTTTTCGATTCCGCTCGCATGGAGTGGGAACAAATTCCGAATGGGCAAGGGGAAACGCTCGCAGCCGGACAATTGCTGGAGCCGGTCATCAATCAGACCGACAACAACGCCACATTCGCATACATTCTGCGGGTCTTTCCTCAACCCGGACCCAAGACGTTCGAGGAGGCACGGGGAAGTCTGATTAGTGATCTGCAAACCGAATTGGAAAAAAATTGGGATCAGGCCTTGCAGCAGAAATATCCCCTGAAGGTGAATCAGAAAGTATTGGCTACGCTGTTCAAATAGGGTTTCTCAGATCTGTCCGACTACATCGGCGATCAGCTGCGGACGGCCCAGTGTATAATAGTGCAGCACGGGTACACCGCTTTTCTTGAGCTCACGCGACTGCATCAACAACCACTCGGCACCGACCTTTTCAACGTCCAGGTCGGTTTTGCATTTGTGCACGGCGTTGGCCAGGTCGGCCGGCAGGTCGATGTGAAAGGTCTTGGGCAGGATGGTCAGTTGCTTTTTGCTGTAGATGGGTTTTAGTCCCGGTATGATCGGCACCATGATCCCCATTTCGCGGCAGCGGGCAACGAAGTCATGAAACTTCTGGTTGTCGAAGAACATTTGGGTTACGATGTAATCGGCACCGAGGTCCACTTTTCTCTTGAGATACTGCAGGTCCGTATCCATATTCGGAGCTTCGAAATGTTTTTCCGGATAACCCGCCACGCCGATGCAGAAACCGGTTTTGTGTGAGTCGCGGAGGTCTTCCTCTAAATAAACACCATCGTTCAGGTCCACCACCTGTTTGAGCAGGTCGGAGGCGTATTTATGTCCCCCCGGCTCGGGCTCGAAACTCATTTCGTTCTTGGCGGCATCACCCCGCAGGACCAATACGTTGTCGATTCCGAGATAATGCAGGTTGATGAGCGCATCCTCGGTTTCGTTGACACTGAATCCGCCACAGATCAAGTGGGGCACGGTATCCACGTTGTATTTATTGAGGATGGCCGCACAGATGCTTTCGGTACCGGGTCGTTTACGAACCACCACTTTTTCAAATCCGCCGTCCGGGCGTTTCTTGAAAACGTGTTCGCTGCGATGATACGTTACATTGATAAAAGCGGGCTGGTGTTCCATCAAGGGGTCGAGGTGATTATATAACGCACCGATACCCTTGCCCTTGAGGGGTGGGAGAACCTCAAAAGACACCAGCGTGTCTTTCGCTTGCCGAATGTGATCGATCACTTTCATCGCGCACAAAAGTAATGAATATGAGGGTATCTATTCGAACCGTTAAAATGCCCTATGGGCGGGGGGAAGCCCTTAATTTTGCTCCATGTCCATTGCCATACAAACCCGCGACTTGGTCAAACGCTACGGTTCCCGAACGGTCGTTAACCAAGTCTCCTTTGAGGTTGCTCAAGGGGAGATCGTGGGATTGCTGGGACCTAACGGTGCCGGGAAGACTACTTCTTTTTATCAGGTCGTGGGACTGATCAAGCCCGATGCGGGGCAGGTCTTTCTGGATGGAACCGATATTACGGACCTCCCCATGTACAAGCGGGCTCAATTAGGGATCGGCTATCTGCCCCAAGAGGCCTCTATTTTCCGAAAGCTCAGCGTGGAGGATAACATCCTGGCGGTGTTGGAGATGAAAAATTACTCCAAGACCGAGCAGCGCGACCGCCTGGAATCTTTACTCAATGAGTTTCGCTTGCAGCATGTTCGCAAAAGCAATGGCGATGTGTTGAGTGGTGGCGAGCGTCGCCGAACGGAGATTGCCCGTGCCCTGGCGGTGGATCCCAAGTTCATTTTGCTCGACGAACCTTTTGCCGGCATCGATCCCATTGCGGTGGAGGATATTCAGTCGATCGTAGCCCGACTCAAATACCGGAACATCGGGATCCTCATCACCGACCATAATGTAACTGAAACCTTGTCGATTTGCGACCGGGCCTATTTGCTCATCGAAGGAAAGATCTTCAAGCATGGAACCGCGGAAGAGTTGGCCGCCGATGAGAAAGTACGCAGTTTGTATCTGGGTCGCAATTTTGAATTGAAGCGCAAAGATTGGCTTTACGAAGAGGCCATGCAGGTGGGACCGGCCACCGATAACCCTTCCAACCGGTAAAGGTCGTATCGTATACGCTATGGATTTTCGCTCCCTCCCCAAGATTGAATTGCACTTGCACCTCGACTGCAGCTTGAGCTTGGCCGTGGTGCAACAGCTCGACCCATCCGTTTCCGCGGAGGTATATCGAAATGACTTTGTGGCGCCGTCCCGTTGCCATGATCTGGTCGATTATATCCAACGCGCCGAAAAACAAATGCTCCTGATGCAATCGCATGAATCCTTGCGCTTGGTGACGCTCGATCTTTTCGATCAACTGAAAGCGGATGGATTGATCTATGCCGAGATCCGCTTCGCACCCCTGCTTCATATAGCCCGGGGCTTAACGCCTCGTGAAGTGGTGGAGACCGTGGAAGCCGCCACCCGGGAGGGGATCGCACGTACCGGCGTGGAAGCCGGCATCATTCTTTGCACGCTTCGGAATTACAACGAGGAACAGAGCCTGGCCACGGTGCAATTAGCCGAGGCTTTTCGGGGCACGCGGGTTGTGGGCTTTGACATCGCCGGTGATGAAGCGGGTTATCCGATCGATGCACATGAATCGGCTTTTGCCTTTGCCCAGTCTCGTGGCATTCCTTGCACTGCACATGCCGGAGAGGCCTGTGGTGCGTCGAGTGTATGGAACGTGTTGAAGCACTGTCATCCTACCCGGATCGGTCACGGTGTACGGAGTGCGGAAGACCCGGCGTTGATCGAGCATCTGAAAGCGAATGATATTCACCTGGAGGTTTGTCCCACCAGCAACCTACAAACCAATATCTACCGGCAGATCGAAGACCATCCGGCCGATCGCATCCTTCGTGCCGGCGTATCCATGAGCGTGAATACCGATGCCCGGACGGTAACGCCTACTACACTTTCCGATGAATATGCCTTGTTGCATCGGGTGTTCGGGTGGACGCTCGCCGATTTCAAACACTGCAACCTGGAGGCAATTCGGCATTCTTTCGCCACGCCCGATCTAAAAGCATCCTTGCAACGGCAGGTGGAGGCGGCTTACCGCTTGAGCTGACCGAAATCCTGTAATCTCTCCAGCTCATTCGTTAAAAATGATTTATTTTCAGAAGCGATGAACATCCTGTCTCCCGCTATTTCCTCTCTTGCGCGCATGCGCAGCTGGCGCATCGACGCCTGGCGGGAAAATCCCATGAATGCCCAGCGAGACGTCTTGCAAGAGTTGGTCACCTCCGCACAGTACACCGAGTTCGGACGGCAATATCATTTTTCCTCCCTATTCAATATCCGATCGTTCAAAGAGACGGTGCCGGTGCATGAATACGAAGATCTCAAGCCCTATATCGATCGGATCATGCTGGGCGAGCAGAATGTATTGTGGGATACACCCATCCATTGGTTCGCCAAAAGCAGCGGCACCACGAGCGACCGAAGCAAATTCATCCCCATTAGTCAGGAGAGTTTGTCCAATGGCCACTACAAAGCCTCCAAGGACGTGCTCACCATGTATTATCAATTTCATCCGGATTCCAATTTGCTGACCGGGAAGGGATTGATCATCGGCGGCAGCCACACCCTGCATGCGGTCAATCCCGAAGCGCAATACGGCGACCTGAGTGCCGTGTTGTTGCAAAATTCTCCGTTCTGGGGGCACTGGCTTCGCACGCCCGATCTGAGCATTGCGTTGATGGATGAATGGGAAACCAAAATTGAAAAACTGGCCCAGGCCACCATTGCGGAAAATGTGACCTCTATTTCCGGGGTGCCGACGTGGACACTCGTTCTTTTTCGTCGCATCCTGGAGATCACGGGACGGTCGACCATGAAAGAAGTCTGGCCCCACCTCGAACTATACTTGCATGGCGGGGTCTCGTTTACACCCTATCGAGAACAGTTTGAACAACTCATCGGTAAGCCGATCCATTATCTCGAAATGTACAACGCCAGCGAGGGATTCTTCGCGGCCCAGGACCGTCCGGGTACCGAGGGCATGTTGTTATTCCCCGATCATGGCATCTTCATGGAATTCATGCCGCTTGCGGAGTACGGGAAAAAACATCCGATAACCGTGGGCTTGGATAAAGTGGAGTTGGGTAAGCAGTATGCACTGGTGATATCGACCAACGGCGGACTCTGGCGGTATTTGATCGGCGATACGATCCAGTTCACGCAGCTGAATCCGTATCGGATCAACGTCAGTGGTCGGCTCAAACATTATATCAACGCCTTCGGCGAGGAAGTGATCGTCGATAATTCCGACAAAGCGATCGCCGCAGCCGCACAAGCCACCCAGGCGGTCGTATCGGACTATACCGCAGCACCGATCTATTTTTCCGCCGATGGAAACGGGGCCCATGAGTGGATCGTGGAATTTGAACGATCACCGGATTCGATGGATCGATTTGTAGAGGTGTTGGATCGGTCCCTCCAACAACTGAATAGTGATTACGAAGCGAAGCGGCATAAAAGCATCGCGCTGCGGATGCCGCAGGTACAGGTGGCGCGACCGGGACTTTTCCGGGATTGGCTGAAAGCCCGGGGTAAGTTAGGGGGACAGCATAAAGTACCCCGACTCAGCAATGAGCGGACCCTGCTGGAAGAATTGCTTTCCATGAATAAGGCCTAATTTTACGGCCATTCAAAACCCTACTTATGAAAATGCTGGAAGGAAAAGTTGCGATCGTTACCGGAGCGGCCCGGGGCATCGGAGAAGCCATCGCTATTCAAATGGCCGAACACGGGGCGCACATTGCATTTTCGTATGTGAGCGACAGCAGTGCGGAAAAAGCATTGGCCCTCGAGCAAAAATTACAAGCGATGGGCGTCAAGGCGAAGGCCTGGAAAAGCAATGCCGGTGATTCAGCGCAGTGCGAGTCGTTCGTCAACGAAGTCTTGCAGACATTCGGACAGATCGATATACTGGTCAACAACGCGGGCATTTCCAAAGACAATTTACTGATGCGAATGACCAATGAGCAGTGGGAACAGGTCATACAGGTAAACCTGAACAGCGTATTCTATATGACCAAGCAGGTGATCCGGCCCATGATGAAAGCCCGCAACGGGGTCATCCTCAACATGAGCTCCATCATCGGCGAGATCGGCAATGCCGGTCAAGCGAGCTACGCCGCCAGCAAGGCTGGTATCATTGGCTTCACCAAGTCGGTAGCCAAGGAACTGGGCAGCCGCAACATCCGTTGCAATGCGATCGCGCCCGGATTTGTGGAAACCGATATGACCCAATATCTAAAAGAGGGCGAAGGCGCCGAAAAATACAAAGCCGGAATTCCGCTCGGTAAATTCGCCGCCGCATCCGACATTGCCAACGTAACCGTTTTTCTGGCCAGTGATATGGCTTCTTATATTACGGGGCAGGCCATTAGTGTTTGTGGGGGGTTAAATATCTAGCTGTCCGCCGACCGCTGTATTACGACTAATGACCAATGTCCGACTTTGACAGCCGAAGCCTTGGCGAAGGCTGGTGACCGCTGATTTTGCTGCGGACAGCCAACGGCGGACTTTACAACAGACATTAATCCTTCACCTTAACCTTCCTCCGATTCATGTAATCGTGCCAGAGGATCATGGCGGCGATGGTACGATTGGGGCGCCAGGCTTCGGCGACGGACAACATTTTTTCTTTACTCACGGAATCGGGCAGGTCTTTGTTGCGTTTGAGGCTATTGACCAGGGCAATGTCGCCTAAGGGGAACAGGTCGGTACGTCGCAGGGCGTGCATAAGATAGACGTCGATGGTCCAGTGACCGATCCCTTTCAATTCGATCAATTGTTCCCGAACGTCTTCATCTGGTTGATGATATAAGGCGCGCAGGCGAATGCGTTTGGAGCGAACGGCTTCGGTGAGTTCCCGGGCGTACACGATCTTTTGTCGAGTGAAATAACAATCCTTCAATTCGGAATCAGAGAGGGCGGCAATTTTTTCAGGGGTAACGGTTCCGATTTTGTTTTTGAGTCGGTTGAAGGCTGCGTAGGCTGCAGCCAGTGATACTTGTTGTTCGAGGATGGTGAGGATCAGGGTTTGAAAGCTGTTGGGGCGCACCCACATCTTGGGATGTCCGTGCTCGCGTAGGATCCTTTTTAGGTCGGCATCACGTTTGGCCAGTGTATCGCAGAGGCGGTGGAAGTTATCCGCATCAAAACGCCGGATCATTTTTTCTTGAATTGCGCGATGGCGTTTTTGGTGAATTCGCTGAGTACCAGCCGACCACTGATGGCGGCTCGGTCGATCAGCAGGGTATCCCAATGTTCGGTACCGGCCCAGCTAACTTTTTTAATTTCTTTCATGGCTTCCGGATTCGACTGCACCAGTTGTTTGGTGAGTCGATCGATCGAGGCATCAACTCCTTCCATCGATTCATGTACTTCGGCAAAAAGTCCTTTTTCCCTGGCCCAGGCGGCCGAGCGCCAGGATTGTGCATCGAAAGCGAGTTGCGTGTATGCTGCAGTCCCGATCTTTCGTTCCACAACGGGTCCTACTACAAATGGTCCGATGCCCACGGCCAGCTCGCTGAGTTTGATAGAGGCATTCTCGATGGCGATGGCATAATCGGCTGCTGCGGCTAGTCCCACGCCGCCCCCCACACATTTAGCCTGGATGCGGGCCAGGATCGGCTGTGGCGTTTGGCGCATGGCGTTGATGACATGGGCAAAGCCGCTGAAGAATTGGAGCCCGCCGGCTTCATCCGAGATCGCTACCAGTTCATCAAACGACGCCCCGGCACAAAATGCTTTTTCACCGACGCTTTGCAGGACGATCACCTTGGTATTGGCGTCGTTTCCGGCCGTGCGGATGGCTTCCGCCAGTTCCATCAGGATCTTCCCTGGAAGCGAATTGCTTTGCGGGTGGAAGAATTCGATGCGGCAGAGGCCGTCTTGTACCGTAGAGCGAACATAGGCGTCAGACATAAGCAGGATTTAAGACTGATTTTTTTTGGCGACCATGGTGAGGATGGTAGCGACCCCGATGATGGGTTCTTCGGTATTGTCGAGCATCTCCACATACCATTTAACGATGCCTTTGGGGATGTCATCGCCTCGTTTTTTATCGGCCGGATCCTCGACGATCCGTGGATCGCTGGGTAATTTTTCCTTGCAGGTGAATCGGATATGGACCGAGGCGCCCGGATAAACCGGTTTGGTGAATCGCAGTTCATCGATCCCGTAATTGAGCAGCACGGGATTTTTTTCGTAGCTGTCCACGAACAGTCCGGCAGCCAGGCTCATCACAAAATAGCCGTGTGCCACTTGCTGCTCGAACATGGTACCATTGAAATCGGTATCGACCAGGTGTGCATAGAAGTGATCACCACTGAGGTCGGCGAAGGCCGTGATGTCTTCGGAGGTGATCAGTCGCTCTTCGGTGATCAGTTGGTCGCCGATCTGTAGTTCCTCAAAATATTTTTTGAATGGGTGTTGGCCCGGGTCTTTTCCTTTCGCGTGCGGTTGATAGACTTGTGTGATCTCCGTGAGCAGGGTGGGTGATCCTTGCAAGGCGGTGCGTTGGAGATAATGTTTGACGCCTCGGAGTCCGCCCATCTCTTCGCCACCGCCGGCGCGGCCTGGTCCGCCGTGTACCAGTAGAGGCAGGGGCGATCCGTGTCCCGTACTTTCTTTCGCACAGGTATTATCCAGGATCAGGATCCTTCCGTGGTGCGTGGCGGCACCCAGTACATACGAACGGGCTATTCCGGAGTCGGCTGTGACGATGGTAGAGCAAAGACTTCCTTTACCAAGTTTACTGAGGGCGATGGCTTCCTCGATGCCTTGGTAGGGCATCAGGGTGCTGACGGGACCAAACGCTTCCACTTCATGGACCGACCGGCTTTCCCAAGGTGTTTCATTCAAGAGGAGCAGCGGGGAGAGAAAGGCACCTTGCTTGGCATCGGCATCGACTACTTCCACGTCTTCGAGTGAGCCATAGAGGAGTTTGGAATCTTTGAGTAGAATTTCGGTTTGCTGGCGCACTTCTTCGCGCTGCGCATGTCCGGCCAGCGAACCCATGCGCACTTTTTCATGGAGCGGGTTGCCGATCAGCGTCTGCGAGAGGGCGGTGGAGAGAAAGCGAGCCATCTCTTCCAGTTTATTTGCCGGGGCAAAGATTCGTCGTACGCCGGTACAGCGTTGTCCCGCTTTCAGGGTCATTTCCTTCCGGATCTCCTTGATGAATAGATCCCATTCAGGCATGCCGGGAGCAACATCTTCCCCGAGTACGATGCAGTTGAGACTGTCGGCTTCCAGGTTGAAGGGCACGTTTTCTTGCAGGATCCGCGGGTGGCTGCGCAGCATCAATCCGGTAGCAGCGCTGCCGGTGAAGGTGACGACATCCTGATAATTCACATGGTCGAGTAAATCGCCGGCCGAACCGCATAGGAGTTGGAGCGATCCTTCCGGAAGAATACCGGAGGCGATGATCTCGCGCACCACGGCTTCGGTCAGGTAGGAGGTAACGGTGGCGGGTTTAACGATGGCAGGCATTCCGGCCAGCAGGTTGACGGCGATCTTTTCGAGCATCCCCCAAACCGGAAAATTGAACGCATTGATGTGGATGGCTACGCCTTCTTTGGGGACGAGAATATGCGTTCCCATAAACGTGTTCCCTTTGCTGAGGCTGTGTGATTCGCCGTCGACACAAAATGGATGATCCGGAAATTTCCGGCGAAGGGAGGCGTTGGCAAACAGGTTGCCGATACCGCCTTCGATATCGACCCAGCTATCGGCCTTGGTGGCACCGGTCTGGTAGCTGATGTGATAAAATCCGTCGAGTTTGGTACGTAAATGCAGGGCCAGTGCTTTGAGCATATTTCCGCGCTGGTGGAAGGTCATTTTTCGAAGTGCGGGGTTGCCCACGGTACGGGCATAGTGAATGGCCGCTGCCATATCGATGCCCCGGGTGCTGGTCTGTGCAATCGGTGCCCCGGTTACAGCGTTATAGAGGGTTTGACCGGCTCCCTCCCCGGCGATCCACCTGCCTTGGACGTAGTTTTCGAGCTTTTTCATGGCAGCATTTGAAGCAAACTTAGTCCAAGTTTTGGTCTAATTTTGAATCTCTTTTCATTCCTAAAATCTTTTACATGCGGGTGCCTGTTCTTTTCTTTTTTTCATTCCTGTGCGTTGCGGTATGGACCGCTTGCGGGGGAGATCACTCCGGTCACGCCGAACATCAAAAGGCCCAGACGCCGCGAACCTACACGGATTCTCTTTATGCTTCCGTTTGGGAGGCGCATGATGCGGTGATGCCCAAGATGGGAAAGATCCGGATGGCACAAAAAACCGCTGCCCGTCTGCTTGATTCCTTGAATCAGACCTGGCTCACTCGGGGGTTGGCAGAACCGTCGGGCGTAACCGCTTGGAAGCGATCGCTACAGGGTTTGATCGATCAATTGAATTATGCCGATTATGCAATGGATCGCTGGATGACGGAATTCAATATCGATTCGGCACAGCAACCGGGGGAAGCCCGCAGACCTTACCTCGAATCGGAAAAAGTAAAAGTCGAAAAAGTGAAGGAGTCCATCCTGCGCAGTTTGTCGCAAGCCGATTCTCTTTTTGCCGCAATCAAATAATCTTTTGGTATGGCCAGCGGGATGCGAATTTTTACGCGACGATTTTTCATCTATTCCAATGTTATTCTGGGCATCCTGTTTCTATTGGCTTGTTTGGTTCCGCAACTGCCCCCGCACACCTGGTGGTTCATTGCCTTTTTGGGCTTGATCTTTCCTTTTTTATTGGTGGGGTTATTGATTTTCTTCTTCGGCTGGTTGGCACTGCTGAAGCCGGCTCGTTTGCTGATATCACTGGTCCCGATCCTGATCGGTTGGGAGCAGATCCAAAAGACCATTGCGTTCCATGCCGTTCCATCTTTCGTGGAGCAAAAAGCACCGGGATCCATTCGGGTGGTCAGCTGGAACGTCGCACGATTCATCGAACTGAGCCGCAACAACAACAAAGGCAGTCAGACCCGTCTTCGGATGCTCGATCTCATCCAAGCGCAGCAGGCCGACGTCCTTTGCTTCCAGGAGTTTCAAACTTCCCGCGATCCGGTCTACTATGACAACATCCGACCCATCCAGGAGATGGGGTATCCATATTATTATTTCTGTTACGAGGAAGATGGCGACCTGCAGTATTATAGTTCGATCATCTTTTCCCGATATCCCATTGTCGATACGGCGAGGGTTCGTTTTCCCCGACCCAGTTCGCCGGAGTTGCTGATCCGGGCCGATCTCTTGGTCGGGAAGGATACGCTTCGCGTCTTTACCACCCATTTGCAGTCCTTTCAATTCAACCTGTTAGACTATAAGCGGATGGAGGAGATCCGGTCGGGGCAGGATAGTGTACTCAGCCACTCCCGAAATATTTTCAGCAAATGGAAACGCGGGGTGGTGAACCGCACCCTGCAGGCCGAGATCACGGGGGCGGAGGTGTCGAAAAGTCCTTTCCCCAAAGTCTTTTGCGGTGATTTGAACGAGATCCCCAATTCCTATTCTTATACAAAGGTCCGGGGAGATCTGCAGGATGCCTTTTTGGAAAAGGGGGCGGGTATCGGGCGGACGTTTTTGGCGTTATCCCCAACGCTTCGGATCGATTATATTTTTGCCGACAAGCGTTTCGAGGTCCGGCAATTCACACGCCGTAAGCAACCCTATTCGGACCATTTGATGATCGTAGCCGATCTGGCCCTGAAATCCAATTGATCCTTCGGGGATTCCCTTCTTTTTGTTCATCTTTGTAACTGTCCATGAGCACCCTGCATCTATACAATTCACTGACCCGTCAGAAAGAAGTGTTTCAGCCTTTGGTCAAGGGACGCGTTGGTATGTACGTATGCGGTCCCACCGTCAGCGGGGAAAGTCACCTCGGCCACGCTCGCCCCTACATCACATTCGACGTGGTGTATCGGTATCTGCTGCACCTGGGTTATCAGGTTCGTTACGTTCGCAACATCACCGATGCCGGGCATTTTGAGGAGGAGGGTCGTGAGGCGATCGATAAGATCGCCGAAAAATCACAGCTCGAGCGCCTCGAACCCATGGAGCTTGTCAGCAAGTACACCCGACTCTACCATTGGGCCATGGCGCAGTTCAATACGTTGCCACCCTCGGTGGAGCCAACGGCTACCGGGCACATCGTGGAGCAGATCGAGATGATCAAGCAATTGATCGAGGCCGGTTATGCCTATGAATCGAACGGCTCTGTTTATTTCGATGTAAAAAAATATGCCGCCGGTCATGATTATGGAAAACTGAGCGGACGCGTATTGGAGGATCTCCTGGAAACCACCCGGGCCTTGGAGGGACAAGAAGAGAAAAAGGACCGGGCCGACTTTGCCCTCTGGAAAGCAGCCGCACCCGAACACATCATGCGCTGGGCCAGTCCCTGGGGCGTAGGCTACCCCGGCTGGCACATTGAATGCTCGGCCATGGCCACCAAATACCTCGGCACCCAATTCGATATACACGGCGGGGGAATGGACCTCTTGTTCCCGCATCACGAAAGTGAGATCGCTCAAAGCACCATCTGCAACCACACGGCCCCGGTTCGCTATTGGATGCACAACAATATGATCACCATCAACGGACGAAAGATGGGTAAGAGCTACAACAATGTCATCAAACTGACCGAGTTGTTTGCCGGCACTCATCCGGAACTGACGCAAGCCTATCATCCGATGACGGTACGCTTCTTCATCCTCCAAAGCCATTATCGTAGCACGCTTGATTTCAGCAACGAGGCACTGCAAGCCGCTGAAAAAGGACTCAAGCGTTTGTGGGATGCGTACAGCGGATTACAGGCGCCAGCTTGGAGTGGCGTGTTCACACATACGGCTGCGGCCGATCCGGAACTGGACCAACGAATGAACCGACTGTTGGACGAGGTGGCCGAATGTATCAACGACGATTTCAATACGGCCAAGGCGCTGGCGCAATTTTTTGAGATGGTATCGGTTTGGAATTCCGTCAAAGACGGATTGATCGCCATGACGGCCTTATCCTCCGAAACCATTCAGCGTATTCGGACCGAGTCGAAGACCTGGCTGGAAGATGTATTTGGTCTGCAAGCTATCAAGGAAGCGGACAATGAGAAATTAAGCGGGGTGATGGACCTGTTGATCGAGATCCGAAAAGAGGCCAAGCTTCGAAAAGATTTCCCTACCTCCGATAAGATCCGAGATCAGTTGATCGCCTTGGGCATCCAATTGAAAGATGAGAAAGGGGGCGGCACGTCTTGGTCAGTTGACGCCTGACCTATCTTGAAAATCGGCAGGATTCACTTTTCCTCAGCCATTCCTCTGAAATTTTAGCGCCCAGTCCGGGGCTGTCCGGCACTTCGATCACCCCACCCGGGTGGTACATGATCCCCCCTTCAACCGGATCTTCCCTGAGCATCAGGGCCGTATCGAAATCATAATGAACGATCTGTTCGCTGCAAAGCGCGAAATGGGCAAAAGCCGTCATTGCCAACCGCGATTCGATCATGGCACCCACTTGTAATTTGATGCCGGCCTCCTCGGCCAACTGAACGATCGCTCGGGCGCTCCGGATGCCGCCTGACTTACCCAATTTGATATTCATATACTGACAGGCACCGAGAGCGATGAGTCGGGCTGCGTCGTGTTCATCCCCCAAACATTCATCGGCCATGATCGGGATGGGGGATGCTTCCCGAACTCGGGGGAGGGACATATAGTTCCAGCGAGCGATGGGTTCTTCGCAGTGTTCAATATTGAGCGGAGCCAATGCCTGCAGGGTTTCGATGGCTTCGTCGACCAACCAGCCCTGGTTGGCATCAATGCGCAGGGGAATATCAGGTCCCACGGCCGCCCGTATTTTTCTCATACGAATGACATCGGTTCGTCCCTGCTTTCCCAATTTCACTTTGATATAGGGAAAACCTCTTTCCAGGATCTTAACGGCATCGGTGGCCATCTGATCAGGATCGCCGATGCTGACCGTATAGTCGGTCGTGATGGTTTTATTCTTATTCCCTCCTAAAAATCGATACAGGGGCATGCCGGCAGCCTGCGCGGCAATATCGTAGCAAGCGATATCGAAAGCACTCTTGATGCTTTTATTGCCGTAGATCACGGCATCCATCTGCTGGTGGATCGAGTCGATGTCCATCGCATCTTTCCCGATCAGCACTTTTGCCAAGTATTGCCCGACGAGATAAGCCGTTTCCTGACTTTCTCCGTTGATGGGCAAATAGGGACTGCACTCTCCAAATCCCACGATCCCCGAATCCGTCTGAATGCGCACCACCACATTCAACGCATCATCGTCCCGCCCCAACGAAGTGATGAACGGTTCGATCAGCGGAATGCTGAGTTTGTGGAGGGAGATTTCCGAGATCAAAGGGGGTAGAGGGTAGAGGGTTGAGGGTTGAGGGTAGAGGGGCAAGATCTCTACCCTCTACGGCCCGAAGGGCCACTTTACTTTCTACTTCATAATTTTTAGTTCCTCAATGATATTGCGGCCGCCGCCCAGTTTGTCGATGCACCAGAGTACGTATCGGATATCGACGCAGATGGTACGGTTGAGGTCTTTGTCAAACGCCAGTTTATGGCTGAGGGCCTCGTAGTTTCCATCGAATGCCAATCCGATGAGTTCGCCGCGGTTATTGATCACGGGAGAGCCGGAATTACCGCCGGTGATGTCGTTGGTGGTGATGAATCCGATCACCAGGTCGTTTCGCGTGGGGTCGGCGTATTCTCCAAAATCCTTTTTCTTCAGCAGTTCGATTTGATTGGCGGGCAGATCGAACTCATAATCTCCGGCCTTGTATTTTTCGAGGATGCCTCGGGAGGTGGTCACGTAATCATATTTCACCGCATCGCGGGGTTCGTATGATTTTACGTTTCCGTAGCTGACGCGCATCGTGAAGGTGGCGTCGGGGTACATCATCTTGGCTTTCTCCGGATCCATTTCCCGTATGCCTTTCAGGTAGAGACGACCGAACTCGGCATTTTTCGTGTTGAATTGTTGATTGAGCGGGGCGTACCGGGTGTTGTAGTTGTTCAGGAAAGCACGGGCGTGCTGAAAAGCCGGATCTTGTTCGAGGGCAGCCAGCGTCGGGGCGGCCACAAACGCTTTCCAGCGTTCGTCATCGAAGATCATCGTATTGGCAAACACTTCGGTGGCGTAGTGATCGTACGTGGCCATGTCGGTCAGCGACCCATGGGTACTCTCCAGTCCTTTGAAGAACTCAACCGGGTGTTGCGTACTGTCTACATCTCCATAAAACATGCGGGTGGTGATGGCCAGAATGTTTTCATCGGATACTTTGTTTTCTTCGGCCAGAAAAGCGGTACGCTGCTTGTCGATCGACTCCATCATTTTCTTGGGGTCGCCGGCTTTTCCGTCGGCTGACTTTAGGGCGGTTTCAAGCGACAATAACGAACCGGCGAAGGCGACCAGGGGAGACCCCATCACTCCCTCGCTCATGTATTGCCGGTGTTTGGCGTAGGGGCGCCAGTCGTCGTAAGCCTTACCCCAATCCCGAAACAGGTTCTCGTATGTGGGTTTTCCGTTCGCCCACTGTTGAAATTCGGCTTCGGCCTTTTGTTTTTGTCCCAGTACATCATACTTGAGCAACTGCTTGGTCTCTCCATCAAAAAATTTCCAGTAGTTGGCAATGCCGGCGTACGAGGAGGCCAGTTGCAATTTTACCTTGGGATCCTTTTTCATCTCTTCGAACATGTATTTGAGACGGGCGTCGCGCAACTTGACGAGGGTGGGATTATTGATGTCGGTTGCCAGCTTGATCCCGAAGGAACTTTCGTAGCGATTGGTGCTACCCGGATATCCCCAGGTCATCGCGAAATCGCCGTCTTTTAACGGGCGAAGCGAAATCGGCAAGTACCATTTGGGTTGATAGGGCACGTTGTCGGCGCTGTATTTAGCGGGTTTGCCGTCGGCACTCATGTACACCCGAAACACGGCAAAGTCGCCGGTGTGGCGAGGCCATTCCCAATTGTCCGTGTCGCCTCCGAATTTTCCCACGCTTTCGGGAGGTGTACCCACCAACCGCACATCATTGTACCGCTGATACACAAACGCCAGGAATTGATTGCCCTTGAAAAGCGGACTGACCCGCGTCTCCACGCTGCTGTTGGCATCGCTCAGGCGTTTGTTGATCGCAGCCAGCACGGCCGCTTGCTTCCGCACGCGGTCAGTTCCACTAAGATTGCCCAGCGAATCCATTACCTCCTGCGTAACATCTTCGATCCGCAACAGGAATTGAACCGATAAGGACGTTTGAATCTCCTCTTTTTGAGATTTTGCATAAAATCCGTCTCGCAGATAATTATTATCGACACTGCTCGCCGCCGCAATGGCACCATATCCGCAGTGGTGGTTTGTGAAAATCAGTCCTTTCGAGCTGACGATCTCGCCCGTACACCCTCCTCCGAAAATGATAATGGCATCTTTTAAGGAAGCCTGGTTCACATCATACAATTGCTTGGCCGTGAGCTTCAGGCCTTTGGCTTTCATTTTGGAATAAACCTGTTCGCCCAGCAGCAGGGGTAGCCACATGCCTTCGTCGGCTATGGCACGAAATAAAAAAGAGACGAGTAGCGACAGCGTGAGTAAGGAACGTTTCATGGTGATTGTTTTTTGATCCCTTGCAAATTACGAAACACCCCCGTCGTTTTTTTGAATAAATGGGCCTAATTTCAGCCGACAAAACCAACCTATGCGCCTCCGACTGCTGGTCTTTTCCTGGATCACACTATACTGGGTTTCTTGCGGTAAAAAAGATACGCCCGGACCCGGTCCCAATCCCAACCCGGCCCCCGGTTGTGCAGTGGCTACTGGTCCAACCAACGGCGGTTTTGTGACCGGTACACAGGTTACGTTGAGCTGGAACGCCGTCTCTGGAGCCAGCACGTACGATGTGTATTTGGGAACAACCTCTAATCCGACCACAACGGTTGCTACCAATCTTACCGGCACCAGCTACACCCATACCATTCCCGCTACTCCCAACATCACGTATTATTGGTATGTACTTCCGAAAAATAGTAATGGATCCGCTACCGGTTGCAACAGTCAGGTCAATTCCTTTAGCCTGATCAGCATTTCAGCGCCCCCTCCTTTTGGCTACTATGTGGTGGGTTATTTCCCCTCGTATCGGTCCGTTGCCGATGTGCCGGATATCAAATTCAAGATGACCAACGTGGTGGTCTATGCCTTTTTTGGTGTGAACACCAGCGGTACACTGACGGTGAATAGTCCCGCTACACTCAACGATGTACTCACGAAAGCGCGGGCCAACGGTACAAAAGTTTTTGTGGGGATCAACGATGCCAGCGGGGACGGGAAAACGAATTTCAAGAACATGGCGGCCACGGCAACGGGTCGAAACAACTTCGTGAAGGATGTAATGAATAAAGTTCGCCAGTACGGGTTTGATGGTGTGGATATGGATTGGGAGTTTCCGTCTACTTCCGATGGAACCGACGCAACCTTCACGCTCATGATGAAAGAACTGTCCGATTCACTTCATCGCGATGCACGGTACTATCTCTCCTGCGCCATCACCGCTGGAAAATATGCGGGCGGTATCCGGGATGCCGTACGAAATGAGTTGTATCCGTACGTTGACTTTTTCAATGTAATGGCCTATGATGATTTCAGCACTTCCACTCCGTATCGCCATCACAGCGATTATGGCTTGGCTCAAACCTGTTTGAATTATTGGCTCAACACCCGTCAGATGCCGGCGGCCAAATGTGTATTGGGGCTACCCGCCTACGGTCGACCCTCCGGCATCACGCAGAGCGGAACCGTCATTTCCTTCCGCGGCATCCTCAATCAGGGCGGAAGCCCGAATTCGGATTCAGCCATCGTTACCTCCGGCGGATTCACGAATTATACGATCTATTACAACGGACAATACACCATCAAGCGAAAAGCCAAATTAGCCAAGGACATCGCCAACGGCGTGATGATGTGGGAGAAATGGCAGGATGCCCCCGACGGAAATTCGCTGCTGAAAGCCGCCTGCGATACGGTCGGAAGAACTTATTGATCTTTCTTGTCTTCGGTGCGGGTAGGATCCAACCGATCATTCAACATCAGGTTGGTATCACAGTTGTCGCCATCACAACAAGGAAGGGCATTGGTTTTACAGATCGGGCATTGATAGTGTCCGTGTACGTGGATCATCTCCACCAACTGACCGCAAAAAGAACAGGACTGTTTTATCATGATTCCGTAACCACCGGTGTGTTCAGGATCTCCCAGAGTTTGTCCTTCAATTCTACCAATCCCTGGTTCGTCACCGAGGAGATATAGAGGTGCGGATATTGCTTGGGTAAATGCGTTGAAATCTCTTTTTTCAATTCCTCATCCAGCATATCGCTTTTACTGATGGCCAGCAGAAATTGTTTGTTCAGCAACTCCGGGTTGTATTGTTCCAATTCATTCAGCAGGATATCAAATTCCTTTTGGTGGTCGGCACTGTCGGCCGGAATCAAGAACAACAGCACCGAATTTCGTTCGATGTGACGCAGGAAACGATGTCCCAACCCACGGCCTTCGGCGGCGCCTTCGATGATGCCCGGCAAGTCGGCGATGCAAAAACTTTTTCCGTCGCGATATTCTACCATTCCCAAATTGGGGGTGATGGTCGTGAACGCGTAGTCGGCGATCTTGGGTTTGGCGGATGTGATCACCGACAGCAGCGTCGATTTCCCGGCGTTCGGGAAACCAACCAGTCCCACATCGGCCAGTACTTTTAATTCCAACACTTTCCAGCCTTCGATCCCCGGCAATCCCGGTTGGGCATGCTCCGGTGCCTGATTCGTAGAAGTTGCGAAATGTGAATTCCCCAATCCGCCTCTGCCACCGGGCAGCCAGATCACTTCCTGTCCGTCCTCTAAAATTTCTACCTCTTGTTGTCCGGTCTCCTCATCGCGGGCGATGGTTCCGAGGGGCACTTCAATTATGATGTCTTTCCCATCCCGGCCGTGGCAATTGTTCGAGCCGCCTTTTTCGCCATCCTCGGCCAATACGTTCTTGTAATAGCGAAGGTGCAGCAAGGTCCACAGGTTTCGATTGCCTTTGAGGATGATGTGGGCACCACGGCCACCGTCGCCGCCATCGGGACCGCCCAGTGCGGTGAATTTATTGCGCATGAAATGCTTATTGCCGGCACCGCCGTGCCCGCTTCGGCAAAAAATTCGGATCTGATCTACAAAATTGCTTTTCTCCACAACTAGAATTGGTTGCAAATATACCCGAAGCGCGGGGCATGGCCCGAAAAGAAAGATCCCGACCAAGGCCGGGATCTTAAAAGCGATTCAAGAGCGTTTATTGGATCAGGAATTTCTGTTGATAGACCTGTCTGTTTTCCAGTCCACTCAGTTTGATCAGGTAGAGCCCCTGTGTTTGTCCCCTCGGCAACAACACCGGTAGTGTCGTGCTCTCGGTGCTGATCTGAACGGCCTGCCTCAGCACCTGCCGACCCATCATATCGGTCACCTCCAGCTGATACCCGCCCGGGGTCAGGTCACGCAAGCGCAATTGAAATTGTTGGTCCAAGATCGGATTTGGAAAAACCGCGATGGAGCCTTTGGTGGAATGGGTTTTGGGCAGTGCCACCGCTTTTTCAACGGAGGCAGATGTTTGGCTGCTGAGCACATTTCCGTTGGCGAGATCGGATCCGTTCCACGACGTTTCTTTTACCGGCCAGGCAACCGCGGTCCAATTGGTGGGATCTACCAGAAAATAACCCGGCTGTACAGCACTGGTCACCAAGATCTGGTTGCGATCGGTGACCGCCATCCCATTCACACTAAAACCAACCGGTAAGCCTTTGACGGTACCAAGGTATGTGGCCACTTTGGATCGGATCTGAATGCGGAACAGATATTGTGCGGAGGTCATCAAATACAAATTGCCTTTATCATCGGCGATGATGTCGCCTCCAAAGCTGGTGCAGGAGAGATGAATGGATTGTCCGTTGTTGGCCGGATCATCCACCAAGCTGCCGAGGTCCTCGATCACGGGCAAGCCCCCGGTGCTGAAGCGGATCAAATGACGGGCATCGTTGGTGAGGGCATACACATATCCATCGTTGCCAATGGTCATGCGTGTTACCATCGCACCGGCATCCGACGTGGCCGTGCGATTGCCGGCCAAGGAAGTTTGGGAAACGTAGTAGGTCTTCCACGTATTCAGGTCGAGGTAACGAAGTTGATCGATCTGCATGGGCGTGTAGAACAGGCGATTGGTGCGAGGGTCTAACGCCATGGCAGCCACTCCCGACTGAAAAGGAGCATCAGCGGTGAGGACAGCCTTTCCGCTTTCGGCCTGATAAACGGGACGTTGAGTATTCAATCCCTCATATAATACCGGTGTTACGGTTGCTCCGGACAAATCAATGCGTCGAAGGAAATGCCAATTCGATCCGCCAGCCTGCTGGTCGGTGATCGCATATGCAAACCGATCCGATTGCGCCTCCGCCACTGCGCAACATAATACCGGAACAAAGAAGAGTAGAAGTTTTTTCATGTTCAATGCTTTACTATGCTAATGTATGAAAAGTTATGAAAGGGAAACCTGATGGTTGTCAGGTGAATAGTCCGCGGTCCGCCGACCGCAGTCCGCGGTCTTCTCAACCCTCATCCCCAAACGGGTTCGCAGGGTTTAAGGCTGTCTTCACAGGCTTGCGGGAGGGACTGATACAATCGGGTGCCGGTTGTTTTCCATTCGATCTGGTCATCACTTACTTTTTTAACCACCTTGCCCGGATTGCCTACTACCAAACTTCGAGGAGGGATCTTCTCGTCTTCTTTGATAAAGGTGAGGGCACCTACGATGCTTTCTGCGCCCAATTCTACGTTGTCCATGACCACGGCATTCATGCCTACCAGACAATTCTTTCCGATATGGGCGCCATGAATGATGGCACCATGACCAATGTGGGCTCCTTCCTCCAACACCACCGTTACCCCGGGGAACATATGAATGGTGCAGTTCTCCTGCACGTTGCAACCATCTTTAATGACGATCGCTCCCCAGTCGCCGCGCAGGGCGGCACCCGGACCGATATAACAATCTTTCCCGATGGTAACGTCGCCCGTCACCACCGCTTGCGGGTGAACAAAGGCAGAAGGATGCACGACCGGCTTGTGGTCGTTGAATGCGTAAAACATCAGATCAAGTTTTTATCGGTGCGGTAGCAAAGTCCCTTGAACCGGGCCACCAATTTCTCTTCCTGATTTAGAATTTGAATGGTGTATAGTCCGGTCGATCTTCCATTGTGCTCCTCGGTGGCCGTAGCCGTGAGTACATCTCCGACGCGCACTTCTTTGATGAAATTGATGGAGGTATCGAGGGCAACGGAGAGTTGATTGCGGTTGTTGCAGGCAAAGGCAAAAGCGCTGTCGGCCAGCGAGAAGGCAATGCCGCCGTGTGCGATGCCAAAACCGTTGACCATTTCTTCGCGGACTTTCATCCGGATGGTGCTCGCTCCGGTCTTCACCTCCAGCACTTCGATCCCCAGCCATTGCGAGAACCGGTCGTGCTGCATCATGTGATCGACTACCTGACGAGCCGTGCGGTTTGTGTCTGCCATAGAAATTTATTTTCCTTCGAAACGAGGATTTCTTTTTTCCAAAAAGGCATTTACGCCTTCCTGAAAATCGCGTGTAGCCGCCGCTTGCTGCTGCAGGTCATCTTCCGTATGCAATTGTTGCTCCAGCGTTTGAATGGCCGACAGCTGCAGTTGTTTTTTTATACGCGCCAGTGCCTGCGTAGGCATTTGTGAAAGTTTTTCGGCGAGGTTTTTGGCAGCGGTCATGAAATCGGCATCGGGATAAACGGCATAGATCATGCCCTGTTGTTCCGCTTCGCGGGCTCCGATCTTATCGCCCAGCATCATCCAGGCAGCTGCTTTTTGTGGCCCTACGAGTCGCGGTAAAAAATAACTCCCACCCGTATCGGGCACCAACCCGATCTTGGAAAAAGCCTGAATGAAAGAAGCCGACTCGGCGGCCACCGTAATGTCGCAACAAAGTGCCAGGTTGGCGCCTGCCCCGGCGGCCACGCCATTTACGGCAGCGATCACTGGTTTTTCAAGCGATACGATGCGGCGAACGATCGGGTTGTAATGTTCACTTAGGATCTTTTTCATGCCCGGTCCGTTGGGATCGATGGCTTCGGCCAGGTCTTGTCCCGAACAGAACGCTTTTCCTGCACCCGTGATCAGCACGGCCCGAATCGAAGGATCGGCACAGGTGTCGAGTGCGGCTTGCAGCGACAGGGCCATCTCGCGGTTGAAGGCATTGTATTTATCCGGCCGGTTCAACGTGAGGATCGCCAGCGCGCCTTGTATTTCGTGAAGAAGAGTTGACATAGTATCTGATTACGAATGTAGGGATAGTAGCGTCAATGACATTTGAAATAATCGAATGGTTCCTGACAATCCCGACACTGATAAAGCGCCTTGCAGGCCGTGGAACCGAATGCGCTGACCAGCCGGGTGTTGTTGGATCCGCAATGCGGACAGCCCACGCCATCTTCCGGAATGGAAAACCGTTTATCCGGCGGTGCGATGCCGTATTCTTTCAATTTTTGTTTGCCTGCTTCGCTCATCCACTCGGTGG